>JAJDAR010000256.1 GCA_029261775.1 Deltaproteobacteria bacterium
TCGCGGATCACCTCGCGGAAGCCCTTCTCCTGGAAGGACTCGGCCCAGCGGTAGGCCTCCTCGGTGTGGCGGGTGACGCCGTCGAACAAGGTGCCGAGCAGCTGGGTGGTGCGCAGGCCCATGTTCTCGAAGGCCTGGTTGATCAGCAGCTTGTTCAGCGCGAGCTGGTTGGCGGGGATGTGCTGGAACTTGCGGGCGTGGGCCTCGACCTCGGCGGAGAGCTGGTCGGGCGGGCAGACCTGCGAGACCAGACCGATGCGTAGCGCCGTCGCGGCGTCGATGGCCTGGCCGCTGAGCAGGAACTGCTTCGCGTGCTCGAGGCCCAGGCGATAGACCCAGATCATCGTGGTCGGGGTGCCGAAGATGCGCGACGGCGCGTAGCCGAGGAAGGCGTCCTCGGCCATGTAGAGCTGGTCGCAGCAGAGCACGAGATCGGTCGCGCCGCCGACGGCGAAACCGTGGATCTCGCCGATCACCGGCTTCGGGCAGTGCCAGATCTTCATGAAGCGCTGCACGTTGTGGTTCATGAACTGGTAGTCGCGCACGGGATCCCAGGCGCCGGGACGCGGCGGCACGCTGGGCGCGTCGTAGGGGCTGCCCCAACCGCCGGCACCGTCCTCGGCGACGAGGTCGTAGCCCGCGGTGAAGACGCGGCCCTCGCCGCGCAGCACGATGGCGCGCACGTCGCGCGATGCCGTGGCGCGGTCGATGCCGTCGGCGACGCCCTGCACGACGGCCTCGGTGAGCGTGTTCAGCTTGTCGGGGCGGTTCAGGGTGAGGATCGCGAGGGTGTCGGCCTCTTCGTAGCGCACGACGGGGTCGGTTTCGGGCATGGCTCCTCCGGGGTGGGGTCGGCGCGGGCGATGGTGGCCCGGCCGGGCCGGGAGGGCGAGTCGGGCCGGATCCGGTCTATCCTCTCCGGGTCCTGCTGCTGCTCTCATGCTGAGGTGATGCCGATGTCGACCCCCCTGCGGACCGTCCTCCTGCTGCTGGCGCTGGCTCCTGCCCTGCCGGGCTGCGCCAGCCTCTACGCCCAGCCCGGCGATTCCGGGGCCCTGCGCGTGGCCAAGGCCACGACCCGGGTCGCTCTCGGCATCCCGACCCTCGGGATCTCCGAGGCCGTGATCGGCCTGAACGCCCGCCACCGGGCGCGGCTGGCCCACGTTCGCGATCTCACCGCCCGCTACGAGGACGCGGTACGCGCCGTCGAGACGGCCGGCTCCGAGGCCGAATGGCGCGAGGCGATGCTCCGCTACGAGTGGGCCGCGGAGGAGGTCGACGCGTACCGGGCAGACCTGCGCGCCGCATCGCGCACCCAGCTGGCGGTCGAGCCCTTCGCCTCGATCCACGCCGTGCGCCGGCACCTCGACGAGCGCGCACTCCCGACCGAGCCGCGCCCGACGAGCGCGATGGTCGAGTTCCCGCGGGTCACCCCCCGCGCCCAACCGCCCCGCTGGTAGGAAGACCGAAGAGCGGGGACGCGGAAGAGAGGGGACGTTCGTTTCATTGTTGCATTGGCAGGGCCTGCTCTCGTGCGTGGTCTCCAGCAATGCAACAATGAAACGAACGTCCCCGTCTCTTGGCGTCCCTGTTGCTTGGCCGTCCCTGTTGCTTGGCGTCTCCGTTGCTTCCGTTGTCCTTGTTGATTGGGCGTCCCTGTTGCGCCCGCGGGCGGGGCAAGGCGGGGCCGGGGGACTTCGCGGAGTGAAGCCCCGACTCGGCGCCCGCTTGGGGTCGCCGGGGGTCGGGCCGACACGCAGCGCGGGCCCTTCACCGGCCCCGCCGCGGCAGCCGGCCACAGCCGGCTCCCGCCCTAGCTGAGGGGCCTCAACAGATTGCTGACACCCGTGGGTGCCCTGAGAATGGGGTTGTTCAACGACCTCAAACTCAGGGGAGAACCCACAGGTGCAGCATCTTCATGCTAACGCGAAGCTGACGCCGGCGATGCGCCGGCTGCTCGTCCATCGGATCCGGGAACTCGGGTGGCGGGTGACGGAGGCGGCAGAGGCCGCTGGGATCGCCCGCCAGACGGCGTACAAGTGGCTGGCCCGGTATGACGCCGAAGGCGAGTCCGGGCTCGAGGACCGGTCGTGCCGACCGCACCGGCTGCGGACCCGGACGCCGCGGCGGGTCGTGCAGCGGATGCTGCAGCTGCGGCGGCGCAAGAAGGCCGCCTGGGAGATCGCGGCCGATTTGGGGGTGTCGGCGGCGACCGTCTCGCGGCACCTGAAGGCCGAAGGCCTGGGCCGTCTGTGGCGGATCGAGGAGGCGGAGCATCCGCCCCAGCGCTACGAGCACGACTACGCCGGAAGCCTCTTCCACGTCGACGCCAAGCGCTTCGGGCGCATCGACGGCGTCGGCCACGCGATCCACGGCGACCGAAGGAAACGCAGTCGGGGGGTCGGCTGGGAGGTCGTGTTCGTCTGCGTCGACGACTACAGCCGCCTGGCCTACGCCGAAGTGCATCCGTCGGAGAACGCCGTCTGCGCCACGCGCTTCTTCCACCGTGCGCTGCGCTGGTTCGAGAGCCTCGGCATCCGCTGCGAACGCCTCCTCACGGACAACGCCAAGTGCTACGGATCGACCGCCTTCACGGCCCTGTGCACCGAGAACGGCATCAGCCAACGCTTCACGCGACCCTACACGCCCCGGACCAACGGCAAGGCCGAGCGCTTCATCCAGACCCTCAAGCGCCGCTGGGCCTACCGGCACACCTATCGGACCTCCGCGATCCGCGCCGCCTCGCTACGGCCCTGGGTGACGCACTACAATCACCAGCGACCCCACCGGGCCCTCGGCAAGATCCCGCCGATCGCTCGGCTCAGAGCCTCACGTCACTGATCTACTGAGGTCCCACAACTAGCGCTCGTCGCCCAGGGTCTCCCAGACGAGGTCGACGATCAGCAGGCGATGGTCCGAGGCGCGCTTGGCGGCCCCCCCGCCCGCGACCCGGATCGTGGCGCTCGTGGGGCGAGGAGTTGCGAGGACCCGATCGAGGGGAAGGATCGGCGCCTGGCTCGGGAACGTCCGCGCGCGGGTCACGAAGGGGAACGGCTCGGGAAAGAGGCCGCTCGGTCGCCGCTCCGGCCTCCACTCGTTGAGATCGCCCGCGAGCAGCACCGCCTCGGCAGGCCCGGCGACCTCCCGGCGCAGGATCCCGATCTGGCGGCGGCGCTCCGCGCGGCCGAGCCCCAGGTGCGTGACGAGGATCCGAACGGGCCGCCCGCCGACGTCGAACGTCGCATCGATCGCACCGCGCGGCTCACGGCCGGGAACGGAGAGATCGATGCGATCCTCGCGCAGGGCGGGCCAACGGGTCAGCAGGCCGTTGCCGTAGGCGCCGCGCTCGTCGTGCAGGTTCGGGCCGGCGATGGCCTGCATGCCCGCCCGCTCCGAGAGGTAGCCGAGCTGGTCGAGGCCATCCACGGCGGGCTTGCGGCCGTCGACCTCCTGAAGCGCGATCCAATCGGCATCCAGGCCCTCCAGCTCGTCGCCGATCCGCGCGGGGTCGAGCCGCCCGTCGGTCCCGATGCAGGAGTGGAGATTCCACGTGGCGATCCGCACCTGCATCCGGTTCAACCCCCCTGCATCCGGTTCAACCCGGATGGCGAGCCGAGCCGCTCGCCGTGGAGCGGCGCAGGAGGCGGTCGGCGACGACGGCGATCGCGCCCATCGAACCCAGCACCAATGCGATGCGCAGAGCGCCCGCGAGGCTCGGTTCCGCGAGCCAGCGACCGAGCTCGTCGCCGAAGAACCCCGCCAGCACGATCCCGGGGCCCATTCCCAGGAGTGTTCCGGCGAGGAAGGCGGTCCAGCCGAGCCGGGTTGCCCCGCATGCCACGTTCACCAGGGCAAAAGGCGCGATCGGGACGTTGCGCAGCAGGGCCAGCGCCAGCACGCCGCGATCCACGATCCGAGCGGAGATGCCCTCGATCCGCCCGCCCAGGCGCTCCTCGAGAGGCTTGCCGGAGAGCCAACGCCCGAGGCCGAAGCCCAGCGCGGCCGCCCCGGCGACACCGATGGCGCTGAGCACGACCGACGTCGTCGCCCCGAAGGCCATGGCCATCGTCGCGATCAGCAGGGTGACCGGGACGCCGAGCGCCGCCGCGATCCAGAAGCTGACCACGACGCCACCCAGCCCGACCGGGCTCGAGCGGAGCTCCGCGACCATGGCCCGGACCCGCTCCGCGTCGATCGCGTCGCCGAGAGGAGTGAAGAGCCAGAGCGCAGCGACGCCGCCGATCAGGGCGGCGATCGTCATCCACGCCCCCCGGCCGGGCCCGGTGCGATCTCCGGGACACTCCCTCACCGACGCACTGCCAGCGGCGTGACTCACGCTGCGGAGCTGCCGGCGGTGATCAGGGTGACGGGACAGCCCGCGCGTCGCCGTACCTCCCGTGCGACCGAGCCCATCCGGCCGGGTCCGGCCTTGCGGCGCGAGCCCATCACGATCCGGTCGGCGTCCAACTCATCCGCCCGGCGAGCGATCACGGCCGGCGGGTCGCCCAGCTGGAACTCGATGTCGGCATCCGCCTCGACGGAGCGAGCGAGGGCCGCCAGCCGGGTCTTCGCGTGCTGCTCCACTGCGAGGAGCGCCTGGATGCCCTCACTGCCCTGAGACGCCATGGCCGGGGGCACGTCGAAGACGTGCACGAGATGCAGGTGGGCCCGGTCCTGGCGTGCGAGCCGGGCCGCGTGGCGAACGGCAGCGTGAGAGCCTGGCGCGAAGTCGACGGGAACGACGACCTCGGGGCGCTGAGCCCGGCAGTCGTCAGCTCCCTCGCCGAGCAGCTCCTGGAGCTCCTCGTGTGCGCGACCGGGGTGCTCCTCCCAGACCGTGACGCCGCTGCGACGGGCGTAGCTGGGACGCGGCTTGCGGGTTCGTTGCTTCGGGTTTCGAGTGCTTGCTTGGTTCATGGGCTGGGACGGTGCAGACTCCGTGCCACGTCCTGCCGGGCTCCGTGGATTCAGCAGGCGACCAGCCAGGTCAGCGCCACGAGCATCAGCGCTGCCGCGGACCAGACGAACGGGGCCAGCGCGCGCCTCGGACCGAACCGGGGGAAGTCTCCGGCCAGCAGATCGCGAAGGGAATCCACAGAGATCGGCTCCTCCGGATCGGCCCACGCCACCCCCGCAGCGAGCAGCTCCGAGGCCCAGTCCCCCGTGCCCTCCTCGAGGGGGCGCAGGGTGCGGCCCTCGCTGCGCAGCGCGTCGACCGCGGCGGCGAGCGAACCCTCGCTCGCCAGGGCCTCCTCGACTCGATCGGGTTCGACGCCCAGGTGCTCGCCGAGCAGCTCGTTGCGAAGGGTGCGTACCACCGGCCTCGCACGCGGCTCGGCGCTCGCGTCGAGGGCCAGGTCGCATTCCGTGTCGAGGCCCATGGAGCGGTTCGACAGATTCGAGGAGCCTACGCGTGCGAAGCGATCGTCGACGACCATGACCTTGGCGTGGATGTTGACGATCTCGTCATCCCCAAGGCCCGGCACGTCGGGGTAGAGGACCCGCAGCCGGCCGTGCCGGTCGGCCTCCCGGAGAGTGGCCAGCAGGCAGCCGCGCAAGACGCCCATCGAGCCTTCTTCGAGCCAGCCCGAGGCCCGGCGCGGTGCCACGATGACCACGTCGGGGCCGTCCGGCTCCTCGAGCCGGGCCGCGAGCGCCTTCGCGACGCGCTCACAGGTCAGGTACTGGTTCTCGATGTAGATGGAGTCGCGCGCCGCAGCGATGCTATCGAGATAGAGCTGCTCGACCTCGCGTACCTCGGCCCGGCTACCGTGGGCCGGTTGCGTGCGGGCGATCCCGACCTCCAGGTCTTCACCGTCGGCCCGCAGCCCCGACGGCCAGAAGGCATCTCGAGGGCGAGGTGGACGCAGGGGCTTGCCGGTTGCGCGCTTCCAACGGTCGCGGGCCAGCTCCCCGAGCGCGCAAGCCGCCGGGCCGGAGACCGCGACCTGGACGTCGTGAAAGGGTCCGTAGGGCTGTCCGTCGGGCGTCTTGCGGCGGGGATCGGAAGGCGCGTGAGCCCGCGTGTCCCAGCGATGCGCCGTCAGGTCGAAGCCCCCGACGAAGGCCACCGCATCGTCCACCACCACGATCTTCTGATGGTGGCTGCCCAGTAGCGGGTGCTCACTGTCGAGGGCGAAGCGGATCCTCCGATGGGTCGCGCGGCCGAATCGAAGCCTCGGGAGGAACTCGCGTTCCAGGCCGTAGAAGGCGGCGTAGTCCCAACCGAGCACGTGCACGCGGAGCTCCGGACGCTTCCGCACGACGGCCTCGAGCAGCTCCACCAGCTCTTTCGGTCCCTCCGGGCCCGCGCCGTCCCGCCACAGCTCGACGCGGCTGTGGAAGTCCCAGCCGAGCAGCAGGATCTGGCTCCGGGCGGCAGCGATCGCGTGGCCGATCGCGGCGAAGCATTCCTCCCCGTCGATCATCCACCCGAGCCGGTCCGCGCGTGCGGTCCGAGCGCAGTTGGATCCGGGCTCCAGGATGGCCTCGTGGATTCGACCGCCGATGGCGGCCTGACCGGGGTCCATCGCGGTTCCCGGATCCGTCTTCATCTCAGCCTTCCCGTCCGTCTCGGCACAGCCTGCCCGAGCGGATCATGTGGGCCACCACCGCCGAGACCTCGCGTTCGTCGGACGTCACCTCCGCGACGGCCATGACGACGTCGAGCAGGGTGAGGCGCTGCGTGTCGGCGGAACTCATGGGGACCTCCTCTGCCCGATCCGGAGCAGGATCCGTGCCACCTCGTTGCGGTTCGACACGCGCCACATGACCCTGCGGTGACGAAGACTGCTCTCGGGCGATGTCATTTCTACAAACGGAGCCCGTTCGAGGGGTCCCACGGCTCCACCGCGGCGATCGCGCGACCCGTCCCGGGCCCCCCTCCGGGCCGGCCGGCCCGCGCGGTCGGTGTGCTGGCTCGGTGGCCGATTCCGCGGCGTCTGGTGGGTTGGCACGTCCCTTGCTCCACCTTGTGGCACCCCGCCAGAAGGTGCGGAGCGGAAGGACCGGATGGACCGGCCACGCCCGTCCGCCGAGGCGCGAGGACCCGTTCACCCCGCGATCCCGGGGATCCCCCAAAAGCGAAGGAAGAGAACCGATGTCAGATGGAAAGACCGACGAAGCCAAGGGCCGCATCAAGGAGGCGATCGGCAGCCTGACCGACGACGAAGAGCTCAAGCGCGAGGGCAAGGCCGACCGGGCCGCCGGCAGCGTGAAGGACAAGATCGGCAAGATCGTCGACGACGTTCGAGATGCGGTCACCGGCAAGAAGGATCGGAAGTAGATCCACCGGGCCTGCGGCCTGGCGCCGCGGGCCCGCGCGGCCCCCC
>JAJDAR010000257.1 GCA_029261775.1 Deltaproteobacteria bacterium
GAAGCTCGGCGACCTCGACGGAGCCATCGAGGCCGGTCGCAAGCTCGTGGAGCTCGAGCCGGACGAGGCCCTGAGCCACACGAGCCTGTCGATCTTCTACCAGCAGAAGGGGATGATCACCGAGGCGGAGGACGAGAAGGCAATCGCCACGAAGCTCCAGATGAGTCAGGGCGGCTGACGCCTTGGCAGCTCGCGGCACGAAGTCGCTGCCCGACAGCCCCGAGCTCTACGAGTACCTGCTCGCTCACGGCACGCCCCCGGACGACCTGCTCGAACGATTGGCCCGCGAGACCCGCGAGCTCGGGGCCCTGCACCGCATGCAGATCGACGCCGAGCAGGGGGCGCTGCTGACCTGGCTCACACGTGCCTTCGGTGCGAAGCGCGCCATCGAGATCGGCACCTTCACCGGCTACTCATCGATCTGCATCGCGCGCGGACTGCCCGGTGACGGCTCGCTCCTGTGCCTGGACGTGAGCGACGAGTGGACCTCCATCGCCCGGCGCTACTGGAGCGAGGCGGGGCTCGACGCCAAGATCGAGCTGCGCCTCGGCCCGGCCGGGGAGAGCCTCCAGGCACTCCCCCGCGAGCCCCGGTTCGACCTCGCCTTCATCGACGCGGACAAGCCGGGCTACGCGGGCTACCTGGAAGAGCTGCACCCCAGACTGAGACCGGGTGGCGTGCTGCTCGTCGACAACGTGCTCTGGAGCGGGGCCGTGGTGGACCCCACGAACACCGATGCCGATACCGTGGCGATCCGCGCCTTCAACGATCGGGTCGCGATCGACGACCGCTTCGACACCGTCATGCTCGGCCGCTTCGACGGTCTGAGCCTCTTGCGGAAGCGCTCCGCAGAGGAGGAGCTCAGCTCACACCCGCGGCGATCGATGCCGGACCGCTGAGCAGGCGGGCGATCAGCTCTCCCTGCCGGTGCGTGCCGGTCTTGGAGAAGACCTGCTTCAGATGCCCGCGCACCGTCTGGATCGAGATGAAGCGCCCCTTGGCGATCTCCTGCAGGCTCCGCCCGGCGGCGAGGTCGCGCGCGACCTGACTCTCCATGCGCGTGAGCTTGTAGTGCGCCGCGAGCCACGTCGCACTCGGCAGTCGCGGCCGATCGGGGTCTTGAACGAAGAGCACGACGCCCAGCTGGGGAATCCGGTCCGGCACCGGCGCAGGGCCACGGACTGCGGCGACGGTCACCTGGTAGGCAGGACGGCCCGACGGGCGCGAGAGCTCGACGACCTCGGAGTCCGCTTCTCCGGCCCGGACCCGGGCAAGAGCGACGTCGAGGGGATGGGGCTCGCGCGCGACCAGCCGATCGACGTCCCGGCCCAGGCCGTCGCCCGCCGCCAGCAGATCGTCGGCCGCGCGGTTCGTGCCCAGGATCGTGCCGTCCTCTGCGTCCAGCAGGACCAGGGCATCCGGCAGGAGATCGAGGGCGGCGGCACCGAGGCCGGCCAAGATGGGGGACGTCGCCGCTTCGCCGCGGGGCTCGGGGGCGATCGGAGATCGGGAGATCCGCGGGCGGCTCCAGGAGCCGGGATCGCCCTCATGGGTGAGATCGTTGGGATGGAATGCCATGAGAGGGTTATACCCGCCGCCTCGGGTGTTTCCCTATGAACTACTTCACATGGGGGGGCCTACCGGGCGTTCAGCGTGAGTCGGCTTCCCCGGCGCCGCCCCGCACCCAGCGGCCGGCACATTCGGCGATCCAACCTCCATGAGCCCGGGCGGCGGCCAGGTGGTCCTCGGTCGGACCCGTCGTCTTGCCCCGCGGGTTCGTCCAGGCCAGCGGGCCCCAGTGGCTGCCCGCGGTGACGTAGCGGTCGAGGCGGTTGTGCATCGGCACCATCAGCAACCCGTGCTCCGCCAGGAAGGCGTGGAGGGAGATCAGGGTGAGCTCGCCGCCTCCGCGGCCGCCGTTGCCGGCCGTGACGAAGGCCGCGCCGAGCTTGCCGATCAGCTTGCCCTGCATCCAGAGCGGGGCGAAGCGCTCGAAGAACGCCCGCATCGACGACTCCATGCCCCCCATGTGGACGCCGCTGCCGAGGACGAGGGCGTCGGCCTCGAGCAGCTGCGCCTCCTCCACCTCGGCGCAGGGCACGACCCGGGCGGAGGCACCGCACGCCTCCGCGCCCAGGGCCAGCTCGTCGGCCAGCATGCGGGTGCGCCCGGTGTCGGACGCCACGACGACGAGGATCCGAACGCTCAACCCAGGAAGGCCTCCAGGGCGTTGGCGAAGTCGTCGGGCGGCTCGCTCTCGGCTTCGATCTCGCGATGACGCACGTGTCGGGCATGCAGCAGATGCCGCGGCGCGCGCGGGTCCTCGGGACCGCCGTAGGCGGGATCGCCGAGCAGCGGGTGACCGAGATGGGCCAGGCTCGCGCGGATCTGGTGCAGGAAGCCCGTCACCGGTCGCACCTCGACGAGACTCGCGGCATCGCTGGCCCGCAGGCTTCGCCAGGCCAGCTGGGTCAGGCGTCCACGCCCGCCGTCGGCGCCGCCGGCGTCGACGACGCGCACGCGGGCGGGCCGATGCTGCGAGACGGTGAGCGTGAGGCTGAGCTCGCCCTCGCCTTCCAGCCGACCCTGGACCAGCGCCCAGTAGAGCTTCTCGACCCGGTGACGACGAAACGCATCGCGCAGCCGCTCCCAGCTCGAGGCCTCGGTCGCGAAGAGCAGGACCCCCGACGTGTCGACATCCAGGCGGTGGACGACGCCGCTGCGCAGGCCTCCCTCTCCGACGCCCACGATCTGCGGATGCCGGGCCGCCAGGGCATTGAGCAGGGTTCCCTGCTCGTGGGGCTCGAGGGGATGGACCGGCGTGCCCGCCGGCTTGTCGACTGCGCACCAGCCCGGTCCCTCCGCCAGGATCTGGAGCGCGCGATCCGGCTCCGGAATCGGCGCGGCCGATCGCGGGTCGACGGCCTCGCGCACGCACAGCTCGTCCCCCTCGTGAACCTGCGCGCCCTTTGCAGCCGGATCTGCGGGACGCCCGCGCCACGAAACCACACCGCGGGCCAGGGCCCGACGCACGTTGGCCCGGGAGATCCCGAGCTTGGTGGCGAGGAAGTAGTCGAGGCGCTGGCCCTCCTCGGCGGGCCCGACGCGCAGCTCGCGCGTCCCGTCGTCCTCGGACGATGCATCGTCGGAGGGGATCTCTGCGGTCGGGGCGGCGTCGGAGGGAGGGTCCTCGCCGAAGCGGGAAGGCTCGGACATCAGTAGAGTGTACCGCTCTCGGAGACCCCATGAGCGACGCCTCCCCTCCCCGACACATCGAAGTCATGGACACCACCCTGCGGGATGGTGAGCAGACGCCGGAAGTCTCCTATACGCCCGAGGAGAAGCTGCAGCTGGCTCGCGCCCTGCTGGCGGACGCGGGCGTCGATCGCATCGAGATCGCCGGAACGAGGGTCTCGGAGGGCGAGCGGGAGGCTGCGAGGCGGATCTGCCGCTGGGCCCGGCGCGCCGGCTTCCTGCGGCGGATCGAGATGCTGGGCTACTGCGACGGCACCAAGTCCGTCGACTGGCTGCACGAGACCGGGGGCCGCGTGCTGAACCTCCTGGTCAAAGGGAGCGAGGAGCACTGCCGCGGCCAGCTGCGGATGTCGCCCGAGCAGCATCGAAAGAAGGTCGCCGAGACGCTGACCTACGCGCGCAAGCGACGTGTGCGCAGCAACGTGTATCTCGAGGACTGGTCGAGCGGCGTGATCGCCAGCCCGGAGTACGTGTTCGCCATGCTGCGAGAGCTCTCCGAGCACCGCGTGGAGCGCGTCTTCCTCGCGGACACCCTCGGCATCCAGGCTCCGCGAGACGTGCGACGAGCCGTGGACCTGATGGTCGCGAGCTTTCCCGGGACCCACTTCGAATACCACTGCCACAACGACTACGGCCTCTCGGCGGCCAACGTGATCGCCGCGGTCGAGACGGGCTGCCGGGGCATCCACACCAGTGTCAACGGGCTCGGCGAGCGCGCGGGCAACGCGCGCCTCGCGGAGACGGTCGCCGCCATCCATGACCACACGAGCTACCGGACGAGTGTGAACGAATCGCGGCTGGTCAGTGTCTCCCGCCTGGTGGAGATCTTCAGCGGCAAGGAGGTGGCGGCGAACACGCCGATCGTGGGGCGTGACGTCTTCACGCAGACAGCAGGCATCCACGCCGACGGCGACGCCAAGGGCGATCTCTACGAGAGCCGGCTGCTGCCGGGACGCTTCGGTCGCCAGCGCCGCTACGCCCTGGGCAAGCTCTCCGGCAAGGCGTCGATCGACCAGAACCTGGCCCGATTGGGGATCGAGCTCGGCGACCACGAGCGCGACCTGGTCCTGCAGCGGATCGTGGAGCTCGGCGACAAGAAGAAGCGGGTCGCTCCCGAGGATCTGCGCTTCATCATCGCGGACGTGCTGAAGACCCCGCCCGAGCAGCTGCTGCGCATCGAGCACTACGAGGTCCACGTGGCCAGCGACGACCTGCCCCAGGCCAGCGTGCGCGTCGCCTTCCACGGGGAGCAGGCCGAGGCGAAGGCCAGCGGGGACGGAGGCTACGACGCCTTCATGAACGCGCTCAAGAAGGCCGTGAAGACGTTCGGCATCGACGTGCCGCAGTTGCAGGACTTCCGCGTCCGGATCCCGCCCGGCGGCCGCACCAGCGCCCTGGTGGAGACGGTGATCACCTGGCGCGGCGAAGACGGCGAGGATGCCTGGTCGACGCTCGCCGTCGACTCGGATCAGCTCGCGGCCGCCGTGATCGCGACCGAGAAGATGCTGAACGCAGTGGCCGCTCGCAGCCAATCGTGAGGGGTCGGCCGGGCTCCAGGCGGGCCCTCGCCGGGTGGCGGCGCACCCGGACCGTCGCTGCGGCTGGGATCGCCACGGGCCTGCTGGCCCTCGCCTGCGCCAGCCCCCCGGAGGTCGAGCCGCGCTACCGGCCGACCCAGAGCGTGCTCGAGGTGGTGGCCGTGCTGCGCCGACACGTCGGCGAAGACACCTACCGCTTCGAGCCCGGGCGGGACTTCACGGGCCGCAACGTCTACCGGGCCTCGCTGCTCCGACTCGAGAATCTCGAAACCGCCCATGCCTACGCATTGCGCGCCGGCACCCTCGACGACGTGATCGCCTTCTCCAAGGCGCGTGCACTCGAGCGCATTCGCGGCTACGAGCTGGCCGCGGCGAGCTATCGGCACGCCGCCGAGCGCGACGGGCCGCTGCAGCAGGAAGCTCGCAAGAGCGCGGCGATCTGCGACGCCCTGCACGAGGCGACCTTGATCCGCCCCGACAACCGGCTTGGCCCTCCCGAGCGGGAGGTCGCCCTGCGCAGCTTCGCCCGACGGCGCGCCCTGCTCGAGGCCCTGCGCATCGAGGTCGAAGGCAGCCACTACACGAGTGTCGTGGACGAGGAGCTCGAGCGCAGCGATCTCGCGCAGGCCAGCTACCTGGCGGACATCCGACGGCTGCATCCCGACGGCGACGTGCGCGCCCTGGCCGCGATGCAGAAGCTGGTGGTGCGACACCGCGAGAGCAAGAACACGAACACCCACCTGCTCGCGCTGGCCGATCTCTACGCGGAGCTCGCGGTCGAGTACGTCCAGGAGCACCCGCCCGAGAGTCTGCGCTTCGATCCACCGCGCTTCGAGGAGCTGGTCGAATCGGCCGCTCGCATGTACGAGGCCGTCTCGAACCAGGACGGCACGGCCGAGAAGCTGGAGGCAGCGCGGCGGCTCGAGGCCTTCATCGCGTTCACCCTGAAGGTGGACCGCGACCGGTTCTCGCCGTGAGAGTGCATCCCGTGCGCCAGACCACGCTCAGCGTGAGGGTACATCCCTTGCGCCGGACCCAGCTCGCCGTCGCCGCTCTCGCCGCGATCCAGATCAGCTGCATGAACGTCGTGTCGCCGCCGATCGACCCCTTCGAGCCGCTCCCGAACCTCGCCGCCTACGTGCCCGACGAGCTCGACCGCAGCTCGCGCGACCTGGCCAGCGCGGTGCTGCGCGACGACGGCGCGGCGGTCGATCAGGAGCTGGCGCGGATCGTCGGTCTGGAGGAGGCCCGGGCCGGCTCCGATCAGCCTCCGAGCGGTCTCCTGCCCTATGCGCTGGACGCGCGCAACGCCACCATCGCCGACGAGCGCGTCCGCCGGATCGCCAGCCAGGCCCTGCTCGAGCGCGAGGACCTGGAACCCGCCCTGCGCCAGCGTGTCGGCGAGGAGGTGGAGGACGACGCGTTGGCCCTCGCCCGCCTGCGCCTCCGGGACCGCTGGATCCAGCGCTACGGCCGCGTGGCGAACACGCTGATGGAATCGGTCGGGCGCTCCAGCGTGAACGCGACCCTGCTTCCCTTCCGACTCGCGCAGTCCGTGATCGGCATCGCCCTGGCCGAGCATCTCGAGGCGGAGCTCACGACGCCGGAGCGCCAGGCCCTCGCCCACTGGAAGCGCTTCGTCGAGCGCCATCCCGAGGCGCCCGAGGCCACGCTGCTGCTCGAGCGGATCCGCGAGGCGCAGGAGCGCTGGATCAGGACGCGCCGGGACGATGCGGTGGTGCGGGCCGGCCGCGCGCTCGAGGCCGACTACCCGGGGCTCGCGGACGTCCACGCCGAACGCGCCTTGCGTTACGCCCCAGGCGACGAAGAGGCCAGCGCCCTGCTGTCCCGCGCCCGGGTGCGCGTCGCCCGCTGGGAAATGGACCGGGAGCAGGCGTCGGCCGCCGGCGACGGCGCCCTCGTTTCCCCCGGGCGCCAGCGCGCCCTGGCGGTGGCGCTGCTCGCACCAGAGGACATGACGCTCGGACAGGCCGCCGAGCTTGCCCGCGAGATCCTGCACGAAGGCCCGGAGGCTCCGCTCTCCGACGAGGCGCACTACGTGCTGGCCCTTGCCGCCGCAGCCCGCGGTGTGGAGGGCGAGTTCTGGGATCGGATCGAGGCGCTCGCCGCGACCCCCGACTCCCGCTCCGGCATGGCGCGACATGCGCGCCACGAGTGGCTCGACCCGCGGCGCAATCCCTACCCCGCCTTCCAGCAAGCGGTCGGACGGGCTCGCGGTTCCCGCGCCCGCGCCCTGGCCTTCGGTCCCCTGAAGGATGGCGCGCGCGACCGGCGCTTGCCGCGCTGGCTCGAGTGGGTGGTCGAGATCCCCGCTGCGATCGGCGCCCTGGCCGGGCTGCCGGCGCGCCTGCTGAGTGCGCCCTTCGAACAGACGCCGCTCGACGGTCCGGCCGTGCTCGCCCGGCTCACCCTCGAGCGCTCGCCCGCGGGGCCCCACAGCTCCGAGGTGCAGCGCTGGCTCGTCGACTACGAGAAGGCGCGCGGCAACGAGGTCGGTGCCCTCGGTCTGCTCGAGCGCATGCCCGGCGCGAGCCCCGAGGAGATCGCCGCCTTGCGCGAGAGCGCAGCCCTTCAAGCCTATGAGGCATCGCTCCGGGAGAAGCGACGCGACGTGCGCATCCGTCTGCTGATGGACGCGAGCAGCCGATTCGCGGGAACGGAGGGCGGCCAGCTCGCGGGCGAGGCGGCCCGCGAGGCCCTGGTCGGCCTGACGGCCCAGAACATCCGGATCAGCCGGGGCTTCCTGCTCGAGAATCCGAAGGTCGCGGGACCGGAGGGCCTGGCCCTGCGAGCGGAGCTCTTCGACGGCGAGCCCTCCAACGGGGAGCTGCACCCCGACGGGGTCACCCTGCTCGGCGAGCGGATGCTCGAGGTGGCCATGCAGGACGGCCGACCCAGCCAGCCAGCCCAGACGCGCCGGCGGCGCATCTCCGCCGAGCGCCTGTCGCGCCTGGTCGCCCAGCTCGAGGAGGCGACGCTCCACACCCTGCGCACGGACCGCGATGCCACCGTCGAGCACGACGCCGACCGCGACCTGTTCCTGGAGCGGGCCCGGCTCGGGGTGACCGACACGCCCGACCTGCGGCCCCATGCCGAGTCGAGCTACGCGTTCCTCGGCATGCGCGAGCGCTACGGGTTGGTGCGCTCGCGTGACTCGATCCTGCCCGTGCAGCTCGTGCTGCAGGGCAGCTTCGACGACTTCGGCCTCGGCGCCTTCCCGCGCATCCGCATGCCCAAGACCACACCCGACGCGTTCCTCTACCAGGAGCGCTGAGGGTCAGGCCGGTTCCCGCGATCCAGCCTCGCGGAGCCGGCGGGCGACCCCCGCCGACCTGGCTGGAGCCTGGACGCCGCTTGCGCCCAGCCCACGCAGGTCCTCGAGGATCAGGTACAGCGCCGGGACCAGGACCAGCGTGATGAGGGTCGCGAACAGGATTCCGTAACCGAGCGAGATCGCCATCGGAATCATGAACCGGGCCTGACGGGAGGTCTCGAAGATCATCGGAGCGAGCCCTCCGAAGGTGGTCAGGGTGGTCAGGAGGATGGGCCGGAAGCGGCGTACGCCGGCCTGCAGGATCGCCTCCCTCGGTTCTCGACCCTCCGCCCGGAGACGGTTGGCGTGGTCGATCATCACGAGCGAGTCGTTCACCACCACGCCGGCGAGGGCGACGATCCCCATCATGCTGATGACGCTCAGGCTGTAGCCCATGATCCAGTGCCCGAGCACTGCGCCCACGATGCCGAAGGGAATCGCCGTCATCACGATGGCCGGCTGCAGGTAGCTTCGGAAGGGGATCGTCAGCACGGCATAGATCGCGAGCATCGCGAGCAGAAAGCCCGTTCCGAGGGCGGACAGGGACTCGCGCATGTCGGCCTGGCGGCCTTCGAAGCTCACGCCCAGGCCCGGGTGGTCGAGCTGCAGCGCCGGGAGGATCTCGGACCGCACGGCGGCGAGCACCTGGCTCGTCTGGTCCGCCGGGGTGACGTCGGCCGTGACCGTCACGGTCCTGCGCCCGTTGCGTCGGTCGATCTGCGTGAACGCTCGCCCGCCCTCGATTTCTGCGATCTCGAGCAGCGAGACGTCCGTGCCCGCGGGCGTCCGCACCAGCAGGCGCTCGACGTCGGCGAGACTCATGCGCTCGGCCGCCGGGCGTCGGACCAGCACCTTGACCTCATCGCGCCCCCTCTGCTGGCGGAGCGCTTCGGCTCCATAGAAGGCGTCACGCACCTGTCGCGCGACTCCGGCGGAGTCCAGGCCCAGGCTGCGTGCCTCGGGGCGCAGCGAGAAGTCGAGCTGGACCTTGCCCTGTGAGTAGCCGTCGTCCACGTCGCCCGTGTTGGGGAACCCCTCGAGAGCGGCGGCGAGGCGTTCGCTCGCGCGATCGAGAACCCCGATGTCCCTGTGGGACAGCTCGACCGTGAGCGCGGCGCCGCGTCCCGGGCCGCCAGCGTCGGACTCGAAGCGCAGGGACTCGACGCCCGGGACCGCGCCCGTGGCCTCGCGCCAACGCCGGGTCATCTCGGCCGTGCTGAGAGGCCGCACGCCCGGCGGAGTGAGGTACACGTCCACCTCGACGGTGTGGTCGTCGATCAGGGCGAAGGTGCCGCTCACCAGGTCGCTCCCACCGCCCGAGGAGGCGACCACCGCAGCACCTTCGAGCAGCCGGTCGCGAACCGCCTCGGCCGCCGCCAGCGGAATGCCGTAGGGCAGTCGCGCGGTTGCGACCGCCCGATCGGACTCGACCTTGGGCATGAGAATGATGCCCATCCGACCCGAGAGTGCATAGGAAGCAACCAAGACGAGCATGCCCACCCCGATCGCCACGGTCACGTACCTCTGGTCCACGGCCTTGACGAGGAACGGGGCGTAGCGGCCCTCGACGAACGCGGCGAAGCGAAGCCGGAAGGCCTCCCGAAAGCGCTGCAAACGACCCGCACGGGAGGGGGCCGAGTGGGCCAGATGGGAGGGCAGGATCCACAGGGATTCGAGCCAGGAGATCGCGAAGACGCAACCGACCACGAGGGGGATGGAGAACCAGACCTTCCCGAGCCTGCCGGGGATCAGGGCGAGCGGTGCGAAGGCGATCATGTTGGTCAGGATGCTGCTCGTGATCGGCGTGGCGACGTCCCGCGCGCCCCGCACCGCTGCCTCCTCGGGCGCCATGCCCCGCTCGCGGTACTCGTGGATGTTCTCGCCGGCCACGATCGCGTCGTCGACCACGATGCCGAGTGCCACCAGGAACGCGAACATCGAGATCATGTTGATGGTCACGCCCCAGAAGGGCAGCAGCAGCAAGGCCCCGAGGAAGGACGTGGGGATGCCCATCGTCACCCAGAACGCGAGGCGCGGCTCGAGGAAGAGGCCCAGGACCCCGAGCACCAGCACCAGACCGATCAGCAGGTTCTTCACGAGCAGGTCGCGCCGTTGGGCGTAGACCAGCGAGTCGTCGTCCTGGATCGCGTATCGGACGCCCGGCGGGAGATCGGCCTCGATCTCGTGCAGTGCGCGCCGGGCCGCCTGCGCGACGCTCTCGGGAGTCTGATCCCCGACCCGGAAGATCTGGATGCCGACCGCCCGCTCTCCGTCGTACTGCGCGACGCGCTGCGCATCCTCGAACCCCTCGGACACACGGGCGACGTCGCCCAGGCGGAGGACGGCACCGTCAGCCGTCGTGACGATCGGAATGCTGGCGAACTCGCGTGCCCAGTCGCGCCGCTCTTTCACGCGCAGCAGCACCTCGCCACCGGCGGTCTCGACCTTGCCTCCTGGCAAGTCGAGGGCGGTGTTGCGCAAGCGCGATGCCACACCCGACAGCGTCAGGCCGTAGCGGCGGAGATCGTCCTGGGTGATCTCGACATGGATCTCGGCCGCCCGCGCGCCGCGCAGGTCGACCTGGGTGATGCCGGGTTCCTGGAGCAGGCGGTCGCGCGTCTGCTCGGCGAGGTCGCGGAGCACGAACTCCTCGACGGCTCCGTACACCTGCAGGCTCATCACGTCGCGCCTGCGCAGCGCCAGACTGATGGCGGGCTCCTCCGCGTCCACGGGGAAGGTGCGAACCCGCGCTACGGCCTCCTGGACGTCGAGCAGCGCCTTCTGTCCGTCGGCGTCCTCCTCCAACTCGATGACGACCGTCCCGGCGCCCTCCGATGCGCGGGCCGTGATCTCCTCGACGCCGTCGAGGGTCCGGACCGCCTCCTCGAGGACCAGCAGGATGCCTTCTTCGACCTCCTCCGGACTCGCACCCGGATAGGGAACGGTCACCGTCACCAGGTCGAGGTCGAACTCCGGGAACACCTCCTGGGTGATGTGACCGATCGAGAGCCAGCCACCCACCAGGAGAACGAGCATCAACAGGTTGGGCGCCACCCGGTGGCGGACCATCCAGGCGATCGGACCGGGCTCCACTCCGTTGGAAGGCGGCTCCATCAGCGCGCCCCTTCCGAGGGGGCGGCCTTGCGCCCGACCGCATCGGCCGACTCGTCGGCGATTCGCAGGGGCATGCCCTTCACCGGAGAGGAAAGGTCGGAGACCACGACCCGCTCGCCCCCGGCGAGCCCGCTCGTCACCAGGACGCGCTCCTTGCCACGAAAGGCGACGTCCACCTGGCGGATGTCGAGACGGTCCTCGGCGTCCATCACCCAAACGCGATCGCCGTCGCGCAACAAGGACCGGTCGAGGGGCACGACGCTCTCGAGCGATCGGCCGCGGATCTCGACGTTCACGAACGAGTCGAGCAGCAGCGGCGGCAGATCGGCGTGCTCCGGCGCCAGGGCCAGCGGATCCTCGACGCGCACGAGCACACGGGCCATGCGGCCCTCGGGCTCGAGGTCGCTCAGCAGTCGCACGACACGCCCCTCCCGGGCGCGACCGGAATCGCGGGCGTCCGAGGCCACGACCTGCGCCGCCGAGCCGGGCTCGCCCTCGCCGCCCGGGATCTCGATCCAGGAGAGCTGGCTGACCGGCAGGGCCGTCTCGACCCAGTACGCGTCCGTATCGACCAGGGTGGCGAGCTGCGTGCCGGGGGCGATCCGCGCACCGAGCTCGGCGCCCCGGTCGCGCACCAGGGCGCGAAAGGGCGAGCGCACGGCGGTGCGCTCGAGATCGAGCCGGGCACGGGCCAGCGCCGCTTCCGCGGTCTCCACCCTGGCTCGCACCGTGTCGAGCTGCGGCTCGCGGAGCACCAGGCTCCGGTCCGCTTCGGTCACGGTCTCGCCGAGCAGCTCGAACTCGAGAAGCGCGACGGACTGGTTGCCCTCCTCGATCCGCAGGTCCGCTCGCGCCTGGGCGAGATCGCTCGCGCGCTGGCGGAGTGCCAGCTCGTAGTCGCTCGGGTCGATTCGCAGCATCAGGTCGCCGGGCTCGAAGCGCCCACCCGGAACGAACTCCGGGCCGACCTCGACCACGCGACCGGTGGCTTCGGGTTGGATCACGACCTGGCGGGTCGGGACCACCCTTCCCATCGCCTCGATCGCGACGGTCTCCGTGGACCGCGACACGGTGCTCACCTCCACCAGGCGAGGCTGGCGGGGACGCGGCGTGCGCTCGGCGACCGGGCCGGTCGCGAGCAGCGCGTAGCCGAGGGCTCCACACACGACCAGGATGGCCAGCGGGATGGCCACCGCCCGAGAGCCGAGACCCGACCACCGCGAGCCGGGGGGCGCCGCCTCCTGCGCCGGAACCCGGATCGGGAGCGGCCCCTCTTCTCGCATCGCTCGGGGCTCGTTGGATCCAGGTTCGTTCACGTGGCGTCCTTCTCGGAAGGGTCCGGGTCCGCGGGATCGTCGGGGTCCGCGCCGGGCTCGGCGGCGCCCGTGGCCAGCTCGGGAGGATCGAGGAGGAAGCCGCCGGCGAGGGCCTGGTGCAGGTCGATGCGGAAGCCCAGCAGCTCCTGGCGGGCCGTCACCAGGCTGCGCTCGAGCGTCTGCTGGCTCGAGAGCGCGTCCAGCACGTCCAGGTACGCTGCAGCGCCCTTCACATAGCGATCGCGCAATCTCTCGAGCGTCTGACCGGCCAGCACGAGCTGCGTCTCGAGGCTCCCGAGCAGCACGCGCTGCTCCCGCTCCTGAGCCAGGGCGTCCTCCACCTCGCGGAAGGCGACGAGCACCACCTGCCCATAGGTATGGATGCGTTCGGAAAGAAGCGCTCGAGTCCGATCGACTTCTGCCGTGCGCCGCCCCCCGTCGAAGAGCGGAGCCACGAGGTTGGCCGTCAGCCCGGCCATCCAGTTGTCCAGCAGGTCGGCCAGCTGCTCGGCATCGAAGCCGGGCGAGGCCGACAGACTCAGCCGGGGATAGCGGTCGGCCCGGGCCGCGGCGACGCGCCGATCCGCCGCGAGCGCACCGAGGTAGGCCCCGCGCACGTCGGGTCTTCGCTCGAGCAACTCGGCCGGCAGCCCGGCCTCGGGCAGCGGACCTGGGAGAGGCAGGCTCTCCGGGTCCGGCAGGGACACCTCGCTCGGCGCGCGTCCGAGCAGGACCGCGAGGGCGTGGGCGGCGACCCGGGCCCGGGCGGCGACCTGCGCCCGCTCGCCGCGCCGCTGCTCGACGAGCTGACGTTGGCGCAGCACGTCGGCCGCACCGGCCTGGCCGGTTCGAAAGCGCATCGTCGCGAGCTGCAGGATCTCCTGATTGGTGTCGATCTGCGCCTCGAGCAGCGCGAGCTGGCGCGACTGGGCGACGACCTCGTACCAGCCTCCCGCCACCCGAGCCGACAAGGCGATCGCAGCCTCGCGCAGATCCGCCTCGCTCGAGGCGGCGTCGTAGCGCGCGGCATCCCGCGTGGCCTGCAGGCGACCGAAGACGTCGAGCTCCCAGGAGAGGGAGAGACCCGCGCGGAAGTCGTCGGTCCGCACCGTGCCGCCCGAGCTCGAGCCCGGGTTCGCGGCGTCGGGCCGATCGGACCAGGTGCGGCTGGTGGCACCCGTCGCATCGAGTGCCGGCAGGAGCGGAGCGCCCTCGCGGCGCGCCACGGCGCGAGCCTGCAGCAGGCGATCCGCCACCGTCGCGAGGTCCGGGCTCGACCGCAGCGCCTCTTCGATCAGCGAGGAGAGGGTCGGATCCTCCAGATCCTCCCACCAGCGGTCGGCCCGGGGCAGGCTCCCGGAGGCGCTGAAGGCTTCCGGCACGTCGACCGGCGGCCGAAGGTCGGGCGTGGATGCACACGCCCACACCAGGCCGAGCAGCCCGACGATCGCCGCCATGCGCGTTGCGCCACCGCGAGCGGGAGCCACGGCTCAGCGGCCGCCTTCCAGTGCGTCGAGCTTGGCCTTCGACGGGTCGATCTGCTGGCGACGCCCGGGGGAGAGATCGTCGATGGCCCCGCGAGCCGGAGCGTCGAGCCCGAGGCGCTCGGCGTAGCGCGCCGCGAAGGACCCGGGCGCGTGGCGCAGGGCGGCGAATGCCGGCGCAGGCCGTCTCCGGTGCTTCATGGACCTGCCTTCACGAGATGACACCTTCCATCCTCGAGCGGACTCCGTCGGAGTTGGGAGGGGACTCCCTCGGAGTTCGGACGCCCTGGGTCACCGGCCGGGTTACCTGGCCACGAACCTGGGCCAGGCCCGGTCGGCGCCGGCCAGCGGGGCCCCGGCCGGCCGATGGGCGCACCGGCCGAGACGTCCGGTGGGTCCGCCAAGGGGCTAGCCGGCGGGCGGCACCGGACAGCTCGGCGGGGCGGGCAGGCGGCGCTCCGACTGGAACTTGCCGACCTTGTCGAACTTGGCCGTCGAGGGCGGCGTGCCCTTGGCGCGCGCCACGCCCTCGGCGCACCAGCTCGCTCCGTTCCCGAGCACCAGCCGCACGACGATGCGCCCCTGCCGGGGCTCGTCGGCGGTGAAGCCGAACGCCGCCTTGCCGCCTCGGATGATCAGGCGATCGTCCTTGAGGGTGACCGTGCGGATCGGACCCTGCGAGTCGGGGTCGCGGAACTTGTAGCCGGTCGAGGTCGCGCTCCAGAAGGCGGCCGGCAGTGCGACCGTCGTCTTCTCCGCGGTGCCGTTGACGTTGTAGACGTGGAGGGTGCCACCCGTATTGGTCGGATCGGCCGCGCCCCCCAAAACCGGCGGAACGATCCGGTTGGGTGCGGGATCGTCCTTGGTGACGGCGCGGAAGGTCATCCGGCGCCGGGCGGGGTCGAAGGGTGCCTTGGTGTCGCCCTTCACGATCATCGCAGTGGTCTGGATCAGGACCGGAACGGGCGAGCCCGGGAAGCTCAGGGAGTCGGCCGGGTCGCGGGCCGCGTCGAGCTCGTCGCGATCGAGGGCGCCGTCCTCGTCGCGGTCGATTCCGACCCGGGTTCCCAGGCCCGGCGGCACGCAGGTGAGGACGAGCTCCTGACCCGGCGTCGTGGCCAGGGCCAGCAGGTTCGCGGTGCTGAGCGTCGGATCGCTGGACCGGTCCGGGGTCCAGGTATCCGGCGCGCTCAGGACCGCGCCCCGCAGCTCACCCGCGATCCGGCCCTTCGCGGTCAGGTCGCATGCGCCCGCGGCTGCTTGCGCCTCGAGCAGCGCGACACGAGCGAGCATGGCGGCATCGCCCGAGAGCGCCGGCGTCACCTCGACCTGCTGACCGACGGTGGGGGCGAAATCGGTGTCGAGGGCCAGCATCATCTCTTCGAGCTCGCGCCTCATCGCGTCTTGCTGCGCCTGGTTCCCGGGGAAGGTGAACGCGCTGCCGCTGACGAAGCTGAAGAGCGTGTCGATCCCGCCGTCGTGCAGAAAACCGAAGCCGCGGACCTGATCACCTGTGGACGGGTTTCCGGGGAAGCCGAACATCCCGACCTTCTGATAGGCGTTGCGCAGGTGCGGGATCTTGAACTCCTGCGTCTCGCCCTCGAAGGTGGAGCGACCGTCGCCCCCGAAGAAACCCTGGTTGGGGTCAAGGGTATGACATTGGTTGCAGGTGAGACCGGCGTCTGTCGGTGTGTTGAAGTAGAAGGCCTCTCCAGCAGAGAAGTCCGCGATGCCTTCCTTCCAGTAGACCTCGGGGCCATTGGCCAGCGAGCGGATCGGGTTGGGCGGATAGCGCAGGCTCAGCGCGAAGTCGGCGAACTTCTGCATGTCCGAATCGACGAGCTCGTCGCTGCGGCCGAGCAGGCCGGGGAAGGCCACGTTGAAGGCCTTGAAGGCGAGGTCCTCGTCGAACGCGGCGGGGTCGCCCAGGAACGCGGCGCCGCTGCGGTCGCCCCGCCAATGCATGGGACCGTGGTTCGCCATGCCGCGCAGGCTCTGGGTCGTCATCGGGCCCTTCAAGGGGTGGAAGATGCCGGTGACGTTCGGGCCGAGGAACGGGTTGAAGTTCGTCGCGACGGAGCCGGTCGGATCGCCCAGGTCCCAGCCCAGGCTGTCGAAGTCGCCGAACACGTGGCAGCTGGCGCAGGCCGACTCCCCGTGGGCCGAGGTCCGGCGCGCGTCGTAGAGGATGCGCCGACCCTGGTTCACGACTGCCGGCGACGGATCGAAGCGCAGCGAGACGGCGTCGGTCATGGCACCGAGCGACAGATCCACGACGGAGACGCGCTGCGTGAAGCGGCTCATCACGTAGAGGCGCCCGCGCGGCTCGTCGAGCACCAGGCCGCTCGGTCCGCCTCCGACCTCGATCAGGCTCTTCGTGACCGGTGCGGCCGAGTCGAGATTGGCCGTCGAGAAGACGCCTACCTTCTCGGAACCGAAGCCGGCCACGTACAGCGTGCTGCCGTCCCCCGAGAAGACCAGATCGGTCGGAAAGGCGAGGGTCTGCTCGACCTCGGCGGTCGAGCCGGGGACCGCCAGGTAGTCGATGTGCGGGTTCACGTGGCGCGGGGTGGCCGCGCCACCATCGATCACCGTGATGCGGCTCTCCGCAATGTGACCCTTCACACCCTGGGTGACTGCGCCCTCGACCGGGTCCATGCCCTCGAAACGCACGTGGTTGCGCGCCTCGGTGTTGGAGACGTACACGCGACCGTTCGTCGGATGCACGGCCATGTTGAACAGGATGGTGCCCGCGTGGGGCACCGCGTCGACCTGGACAGGGGGGGTGGCGTTCGCGTCGAGTTCGAAGACGTCGAGGTCCGGCAGGTTGAAGGGGACGACGGGCCCCCAATCCTGGCCCAGCTCGTCCAGCCATGCGCCCGTCGAGGGATTGCGACGCACGATCAGGCCGGTATCGGGTGCGCCCGACGGAGATCCGACCGGGTCGGCCGGCTTCGTGCGCCCTCCGGGCTGGAGGCTCACGACCGGTCCGAGCAGGCTCATCGTGCCGTTGCCGGAGTGGAACGCCGCTGCAAAGACCGAGCTGCCGTCCGGCGAGACGGCGAGCGCACGCGGCGTGTCGGCGAAGAGCTCGACGATGGCGATCGGCGCGCCCCCGAACGCCGTCCCGGGAGCGTCCGCATCGAAGACCCAGACGTCCGCGCGCCCGATCCCCTCGGTGGTGAGCTGCGGATCGCCGGGCCGGTTCTGCCCGCGGTGCGCCGCCGTCACGAAGACCCGGTTGCCCCCGCTGCCCGCGAACACGAGGTCGCGGGGCTCGTCGCCGCAGAAGAGCGTGCGCACCACGCGGGCGGCCGCCGGATCCGCCGGATCCATCTCCACCACGCTCAGGCTGTCCGACAGGTGGTTCACGACCCAGGCTTCGAGCAGGCCGCCACCGATCGCGCGCACGCCCACCGTGACGGGCTCGAGGCCGACCGGCACCTCGGCGACCAGGCTGAGGCCAGCCGCGTCTGCGGCGAAGATCGCCAGCCGATTGTCGGGCGTGTTGACCGCGAACACGAAGTCGCCCGCCGGCGACCCCGCGAGGGGCCGCACGTGGCCGCTCTCGAAGTTTTCGAAGGACTGACCGCGCGCGGCGCTGGTCACCAGCAGCAGTGCGGTGACGGCGAGCAGACCGAGGGCAGACGGACGGAACAGCAAGGCGCGCATCACAGCAGCCCTCCCAAGGCCATCTTGCACCACCGCCCCACCCGCTGCCAAGCCACCTCCCCCTGACCCTCAGTCACCCCCAACAACTCAAGAACAAGGCCGGGCCAATTTTCTCGAGTTGTTCGTTCTCGAGTGGTTGTGCGACGGGGCTTTCCGCTGACCCGGTGGTCAGCTCGGTGGAGACGGGGGGAGTGCGCGGGCGATCAGCTCGATGGGGTGAAGGATCTCGGCCCGCATCCCGCGGCCTTCGGCGCCGGCGCGAAGCTGCATCAGGCATCCCGGATTCCCGGTCGCGATCATGTCCGGATCGACGGGCTCGAGGCTGTCGAGCTTGCGGGCCAGCACCGCCTGGGACATCTCGGGCTGCGTCAGGTTGTAGGTCCCGGCCGCGCCACAGCAGCTCGACGGGTCGTCGTGATCGACCAGCTCGAGCTCTGGAATCGCCTGCAGCAGATGGCGCGGCGCAGCGGAGACGCCCTGTGCATGCACGAGATGGCAGGGGTCGTCGTAGGCGACGCGCCCCGGGACGGGAAGAAGCGCTCCTCGCAACCCCGCCTCGTCGAGGAACTCACACACATCGCGCACACGGCTCGCAACTCGCGAGGCCTCATCGCCGAGCCAGTGATCCATCTCCCGCAGAGCGGCACCGCAGCCGGCCGAGTTGACGATGATGGCCTGCACGTCTCCCGGATCGAGGGCGCCCAGGTTCGCACGCGCCAGCTCGTGCGCGGTCTCCAGGTCTCCGGAGTGCGCCTGCAACGCACCGCAGCAGCCCTGCGCTTCGGGCACGAGCACGTCGAAGCCCTGCTGCACGAGCACCCGGAGCGTGGCGCGGTTCACGCCACCGAACAGCTCGGGCATGATGCAGCCCTCGAAGAACACGACCTTGCCGCGGCGCTCGCCCTCCGCCTTCGTGAAGGCCGGGAGCCGCCGCCGCTGGGAGGCGGGCGGCACCAGCGGTAGCAGGGCGTGGGCGTCGCGCAGCCGCTTCGGCAGGAAGGGCCGCGCCAGGCGATCGAGGCGCAGGCGCTGTGCGAAGGCGAGCAGGGTCATCAAGGCTGCGAGCCGGCGCGGCCGCGGCACGATGCCGCGCAGCGCCAATCGCTCGAGGCGGCGGGCCCAGGTCGGACGCAGGCCGGCGCGCTCGACCGCCGCGCGCGTCTGCTCGAGCAACGCGCCGTACGGGACACCGGAGGGGCAGGCCGTCTCGCAGGCGCGGCAGCCGAGGCACAGGTGCGCCTCCTCGGCGAGCACGCCGGCAAGCGGGATCTTCCCCTCGGCGAGCCCCCGCATCAGGTAGACGCGTCCCCTCGGCGAGGACGTCTCGCGCCCCGTCTCCAGGTAGGTGGGGCACGAGGAGAGACACAGCCCACAGTGCACGCAGTCGAGGGTGCCGGGCAGCAGGGTCGCGAGATCGGGGCCCGGGCTGGAATCGGAGGCGCTCACGGCTCAGACCCTACCGGCCTGCCGGCCCGGCCCCAGCACGCCGCGCGGATCGTAGACGCGCTTCAGCGCGCGGAACACCGGAATCAACGCCTCGTCCTCCCCGAAGGCATCGCGCACGGAGCGGACCTCGAGCGGTGCGGCCTCGACCCGCCAGCGACCCTCGCCCTCCGCGGCCGCCAGGCGGACGCCGCGGAAGGCGCGCTCGACGGCCGCCTCGCCCTCCTCGGGCGCGAGCAGAAAATGGGCGACCAGGGTCCCTCGCGCCGGCTGTACGAGCAGCTCGGCCCCGTGCTCGGCCAGTCGGCGCGCCGTGGCGGAGAGCCGGCTCGGGAGACTCGAGAGCTGGAAGCGGAGACCGCGGTCCTCTCCCAGGAGATCGCGCAGGGCCGCGATCAAGGGCTCTCCCTCCGGGACGGGTTCGGCACCGATCTCCTCGCGCAGGGCGGCCCCGTCGGCCTCCACCGCCGCCGCGTCGCCCGCCAGCTCAACGACGAGCAGGCTGCCGGCGCGCTCGGCGCCGAGCCAGGGAGCGAGCCGCGCCGAGCCGGCGCGATCGACCCAGAGCGCCGCCGACACACTGGACCGGCGCGACGAAGCCAACCCGCCGGCCAGGTCCTCGAGACCGGCGAGCCAGACCTCTCGGCGTTCGGGGCTCGGTCGCAGCCGGATCCAGGCGGTCTCGATCACCCCCAGGGTTCCAAGGGATCCGACGTAGAGCTTGGCCAGGTCGTAGCCGGTCACGTTCTTCACGACCCGCCCTCCGCAGCGGGTCCGCTCCGCCGTGCCGAGCGTGATGTCCAGGCCGAGCACCACGTCGCGAGGCGGACCGTGGCGAGGCCCGGTGGCGGCGGCCGCCAGGCACCCTCCGAGGGTCGAGCCCGCTCCCGGCGGATCGAGAGGCAGCTCCCAGCGCCCCTCCGCTTCTTTGCGAACGTGTTCCCGTAGATCGGAAAGCGCTGCCCCGGCAGGCAGATACGCGACACCGTCCTCTGCGTCGACGATCGGGGGGGCGGCCAACCCGGCCGTCTCGAGCAGCACCCGGGCGCGCGGCACGGGATGGCCGAGACCCAGCCGGCTGCCCCCTCCGCGCACCAGCGCTGCGGCCCCGGCCGTATTCAGCTCCTGCAGCACCCCGGCCAGATCCTCGCCGCTGCACGGCCGCACCCGGGTCTCGAGCCGGGCGCCCTCGAGCGAGACCCCATCGATCTCCTCGACGGCGGTCGGGCCAGCGGCGGCCCGCAGGCGCTCCCGCAGCTCGCGGGCCCCGACGCCGGTCGGCGCCTGCCACGGGTCGACCCCGGCGCTCACCCGAACGGGACCTGGTCGTAGCCCCGCGCCTTGGGATTGGCCTCCGCGCAGAAGCGCGTCGCCGGGAACATCTTGCCCGGATTGCACATCCGGTCCGGGTCGAAGGCGGCGCGCAGCTTCCGCATCGCATCGAGATCGGCCTCGGAGAACAGCAGGCCCATGTACTCCTTCTTCTCGGTACCGACGCCGTGCTCCCCGGTGATCACACCGCCGGCCTCGACGCACGTGCGCAGGATCTCCTCTCCGGCGGCCAGCACCCGCTCCATCTCGTCGGGGTCGCGGCGGTCGAAGGAGATGTTCGGGTGCAGGTTGCCATCGCCCGCGTGGAACACGTTCGAGAGTCGCAGCCGGTAGCGGTCGCCGATCTCGCAGATCTTCTCGAGGATCTCGGGCAGCTTCTGGCGAGGAACGACGGCGTCGTGCACGTACAGGTCCGGGGCCAGGCGCCCCATCGCACCGAAGGCGCCCTTGCGCGCGCGCCAGAAGCGCTGGCGCTCGGCCTCGTCGCGGGCGACGGGCACCTCGCTGGCACCGGCCTCGCGGCAGTGGTCCTGGCAGCGCTCGACCTGACGCCCCACCGCAACGGCGGGGCCATCGAGCTCGATGATCAGCACGGCGCCCGCGTCGGTCGGCAGGCCGGCCGCGTACACACTCGCCTCCACCGCCTCGATCGTGCGGCGGTCGACGATCTCGAGCGCCGCGGGCACGAGGCCGCTGCGGATGATCGCGCCGACCGCCCGACAGGCCGAGACGACGTCGGGGAAGATCCCGAGCATCGTCTCGGTGCGCTCCGGCCGGGGCGAGAGCCGCACCGTCAGCTCCGTGACGATGCCGAGGGTGCCCTCGCTCCCGACGACCGCACCGACCAGGTCGTAGCCACCCGCGGAGCCCGTCGGCGAGCCGAGCTGCACGAGCTGTCCGTCGGGCAGCACCATCTCGAGGGCCAGCACGTGGTTCGTGGTCGTGCCGTACTTGAGCGTATGCGGACCGCCGCTGTTCTCGGCCACGTTGCCACCGAGGGTGCAGGCCTGCTGGCTCGACGGATCGGGCGCGTAGAAGAGGCCATGGTGCGCCACGGCCTTCGAGAGGTCGGCGTTGATCACGCCCGGTTGCACGACGGCAAAGCGGTCCTCGGGCGCGATGCGCAGGATGCGATCCAGGCGGGCGCACTCGATGATCACCCCGTCGTCGAGCGCGATCGCACCACCGGACAGCCCGGTGCCCGCACCGCGCGGCACGAAGGGCACGCCATGGGCGCGGCAGCGCTTCACGATCTGCACGACGTCCGTCTTGTCGCGGGGCAGGACGACGGCGCGCGGGCGGGCCGTGTGATGGGTGAGGCCGTCCGCCTCGTACACGAACAGATCCTCGGGCCGGGTCAGGACCTGCTCCGCGCCGACGGCCTGGCGCAGTTCGTCCTCGAGGCTGGCGCCGGGTGCGCCGGAGGACGAGAGGGGCAGCGTGGCCATCGGGCCGCAGCCCTAGGCCAGGCCCAGCCGCTCGAGGTCGTCCTCGTCCAGCCCGAGATAGTGGCCGATCTCGTGCTTGACCGTGACCTGGATCTGCTCGATCAGCTCGGCGTGGGTGCGGCAGACCTTCTCGAGGTTCTTCTTGAACAGGATCACCCGATCCATGTCGCGCGCCTGGGCGGTGGCCGCGGCCTCGGTACGGGGCACGCCGATGAAGATCCCGAGGATCTGCGGCGAGATGTTCTCGTCGCGCACCAGCTCGTCGGAGGGATGGTCCTCGATGAGGCAGGGCACGGCCTCGACGTACTCGCGGATGGAGCGCGGCAGATCCGCCAGCGCCTCGGCAGCCACCCGTTCGAAATCCTCGACGCTCACCTCGGTGGGCAGGGCGAAGTGGTCCGCGTCGAGGGCCGACGCCTGCTGGAAGGCGCGCCAAGCCTCTTCGGCGAGACCGAGCCGCTCGAGCACCAGCCCGAGGTGGTAGACCGCGTGGGCCGACTCGGGGTCGAGCGCGACCGCGTGGTCGAGGTGTCGCCTCGCCTCGCTGAACGCGCCGAGCTCGAACTCGATCTGGCCTTCGAACGCCCGGTAGACGCCGATGTCGCCGCCCGTCTGCAGCGCGCGGCGGACCAGGAACAGCGCGCCGTGCAGATCGTCGAGGTAGAAGAGCGCCTTCGACTTCAGGTAGTAGATCTCGCCCTCGGTGGCCTTGTCGGGCCGGGGCAGGTCGTCGCCGCCGGAGAGCAGATGATCGCAGTGCTGGATCGCCTGCTCGAACTCGCCGAGCTCCTCGATCAACAGCTCGGCGCGG
>JAJDAR010000258.1 GCA_029261775.1 Deltaproteobacteria bacterium
AGGGGGAGGGCTTCTGGGCTCTGGAGGGCGTAATCGACCTCTCCGAGGGCGAGCCTGGGGACATTCCCCTGCTGAGGCTCCAGGGGATCCGGGAGGATTGACCGGTCGTTCGAACCAGTCCGAGCCACCCGTTTGGGGTACGCCGGCTCGGGGTGGACCCTGGCATGGCAGTCAACCCACCGATCCGGCTCGCCGATGAAGCCAGCGGATGGCTCGTCGGGAACAGACACTGCTGATCGGCGTCGCGGACGAGGAGGAGAAGGTCGCGCTGTGCGACCGCCTCTGGTCGGTCGGCTTTCGCGCCTTCCCGGCGCGCGACGCCGCACATGCCGTGGACCTGCTCGATCGCGAAGGGCCCTTCCGTGTCGCGATCGTGGCCAGCCGCTCAGCGGAGCCGACGGAGACCGTGGCCAAGCTGCGCGCGGCAGCACCGGAGTCGGGCCTGCGCATCATCATGCTGGGCGAACGCATCCCGGCAGCGTCGATCGCTGCCGCGAAGGACGCCGGTGCCAGCCTCGGCCTGTGGGATCCCTTCCACGACAGCGAGCTGCGCTTCGTCGTCAACCAGGCCGCCTACGACCAGACCCGCGGCGAGGTGCGCGAGCGCCTGCGCGTCCCGACCCAGCTCGGCGCCTTCGTCCATTCCGGGACCGCTCGCAAGCCGGCCGGCGTGTACAACCTCTCGTTGCGCGGCGCCTACCTGGAGACGCCGCGCCCGAACGGCAGCGGCGCCACCGTCCAGATCGAGCTGCTCATGCGCGAGGGCTCGGTCCACGTGAATGCCGAAGTCGTCACGACCAACGTCCCCGGCAACCTGCGCAAGGCCAACCGCCCGATCGGCATGGGCGTCCGCTTCCTCGACCTCGACCGCAACACCGAAGAAGCCCTCGAAAAATACATCGAACAACGCGCCAACCTCTACCACCTCTAGTTGACAAAGGGGTCGGGCCTCTCAGTCAACAACTTGTCAGTTTTTGTCGGGGCCGTTTGTTTCATTTTTTCTTTTCCCAATTAAACAATGAAACCAACGTCCCCGTTCTCCCGTTCTTCTGCGTCCTCCTCCTCGGGCCCGTTCTGCTCCGCTTCCGCGGCTTCTCGATCGGGTCTAGCGGGGGGTCGGGTGCCAGCGGTGGTGGGTCAGGTCGATGCGGCCGGAGGGGGAGAACGGGATGCCTTCGGCTTCGAGCAGGGCGCGTTGCAAGGGCTCGCTGCTGCCGGGGACGGCGCGGGGGCTGATCTCGCCGCGGGCGTTCACGACGCGGTGCCAGGGCACGCGGCTTCCGCTGGGGAGCGCGTGCAGCGCGTAGCCGACCTGGCGTGCCTGGCGCGGCAGATCGGCCAGCTCGGCGATCTGGCCGTAGGTGGCCACGCGCCCCTTCGGGATCCGTCGCACGACGCGGTAGATCCGCTCGTAGCTTCCGGAGCCCGAGGACGCGGGAGCGGCTAGCCGCGCTTCGCCTTCAGCCGCTCGACGATCTCGCCTTCGTCGGGGAACCGTCCTACCTCGTGCTTGGAGAAGAGAAGCTCGCCGTCGACGACGACGTCGTAGATGCCGTCGTCACCCTTGTGAAGGATGGCCTCCACTCCGAAGGCGTCCTGCAGCTCCGCCACCAGACCGGTGGCGCGGGGCAGGTAGTTTCAACGGGTGCAGTAGGTGATCTCGATCTTCATCGCTGTCTCCTCGCGCAGGGTTCGAGCCTGATCATCGGTCGAACAGGGCCGAGAGTCGAGCGCTGTGGGCCTCGAGCGCCGGCCGGCTCGTCACCGCCTGCGCCAGCTCCACGCCCATCGCCTCGCGAACGCCGTGCAGGAAGGACCACACGGCCAGGTCCGCCCGACTCGGCTCGTCCGAATAGAAGTAGGGCCGACCGCCGAGAAAGTTGGCGAGGTCGTCGAGCCGCTGCCCAAACTCCTCGCGCAGGCCCTTGCGCGGCTTCGGCGCATCCTCCTCCGCGTTCACGAGCCCGCGCAGGTAGTGGATCCAATAGAACGTGAATGCCGCCTCCGCCCACTGCTCGAGGCGCCGCTGCGACTGGGCGATCTTCGGGTCGCGGGCCACGAGCGGCACCTCGGGGAAGCGCTTGTCGAGCTCGTCGAGGATGCGGGCCGAGTCGTGGGTGCGCTCGCCATCGATCTCGAGCACGGGCAGCAGGCCCGTCTCCGGGCTCCAGCGGAGATAGTCCTCGGGGCTCTTCGGCTCGCGACGCTCGAAGGGCAGCTTCTTCAGGATCAGCGCGCCCTCGACCTTGCGTGTGAAGGGTGCGGTGATGGGACCGTAGAGGATGATCTCGGGCATCCGGGGAGGGCCTCGGGCGGCGCGGAGACCGCCACCGGCGGTGCCGGCGGCAACCGCGCCACAGGCTAGCGATTGCCCGCCTCCGCCGGCAGGGTGGGGCGCTGACTTGGAGTCCGCGAACGCGCGGCGCCTACGCGGCGCGGGCCTGGCGCGCCAGGCCCTCGAGCCCCTCGCCGTGGATGTCGAGCGCGAGGTTCAGCGTGTTGTAGTAGTTCTCGACCGCGCAGCAGACCGTGATCTCGACGATCGCCCTCTCGCTCCAGTGCTTGCGCAGCTCCGCGAAGACGGCGTCGTCCACCCGGCGCTCGTTCACCGCCTCCGCATAGGCCAGCGCCGCGCGCTCGCCCTCGTCGAAGAGCTCGCTCTCCCGCCAGCGGTGCAGCGCATCGAAGCGCTCCAGGCCGACCTCCTCGCGGACGGCCATGGCCCGCGCGATGTCCTGGCAGAAGTCGCAGCCGTTGCGCATCGACAGATGCGTCTTGACCAGCAGGTTCAGCGAGGTCGGGATCTCGAGCGACGCGTCGAGCCGCAGCAGCGCGAACGAGACGTTCCAGAGGCGCGGCACGCGGTTGTACATCACACGCGCCGGCGCGATCGCGCGGCCGAGCATGCGCTTCATGCCGAAGGACATCACCCGCCCCAACAGGGACGAAGGACGGTCGATGGGTTCGAGTCTCACGTCAGATCTCCTCTCGGGCACGCCGGAGCAGGTGGAAGGTCAAGGCCCCGAAGAGCAGCGCAGGCAGGAACACGCCCGGCAGATCCTCGAGCCAGTGATGCGCGGGCAGCTCGCCGACCAGCAGCTCGTAGACGTGCCCGACGGCGTGGAGACCGAGGAACAGCGTGGCGACCGTACAGAGCGGCGCGCGCCAACGCGGCACGAAGGCCCCCCACAGCAGGGCGAAACCCACGGTGCCGTAGGCCTCGCCGATGTCCCGCACGAAGTGCACGTTCAGGGGACCCGTGTCCCGTGCGATGGTCTCGTACCAGTGGGCGGAGGCGAACATCCCCCACAAGCCGCTGGCGGCGAACAGCCCCCCGAAGACGACGAACAGCCAGCCGATGCCATCGAGCGAGGGGGTCGCGGTGGACGGGTTGGTCCCTGCGGTCATGAGGACTCCTTGATGGGCGCGAGCGAGGCCGGGCGTCGACGGGCTCGCGAGCTACGTGCACTGCGGCGGCCGAGCCCCTGCCGCGCGCACTCGCCGAGCCGCCCCAGGCCCTCGCGAACGTCGCCTTCGGGCAGCGCCCCGACGGCGATCGACAGGGTGCGGGCCAGGGGCTCCTGGGAGGCATCGCCGGTCGCGAACCACGCGCCCGGCGTGACGAGGATGCCGACGTCGCGGGCGGCGCGCCGCAGCGCCTCTCCGTCGAGCGGCTCCGGCAGCGTGATCCACAAGCTGCCGCCGCCAGCCGGCGTCCCCACCGACGTGCCTTCCGGCATGACCGCGGCCAGCGTCTCGAGACCCGCCCGAACCCGCTCGGCGATGTTCCTCCGCACGCGTCGCACGTGACGGGCATAACCCTCGCTGGCCATCCAGTCGGCCAGCACCGCCTGCTCGAGCGCGGGCACGGCCAGGGCACTGGCCATGCGGGCGGTCGCGAGCCGGTCGAGCAACGGCCGCGCCGCCACGACGTAGCCGAGCCGAAGGGCCGGGAACAACGCCTTCGAGAAGGTGCCGACGTACACGATCTGGCCCGCCGGGTCGCGCGTCTTGAGCGCAGGGCGCACCGGATCCTCGAGCCGTAGCTCGCCGTCGTAATCGTCCTCGACGATCGGGGTGTGCGTGGCGGCGGCCAGCTCGAGCAGCTGCTCCCGGCGCTCCTCGATCATCGCGACGCCGGTCGGCTGCTGCACGGCAGGGGTCGTGTAGACGAGCTTGAGGCGGCGGCGACCGAGCACCCGGGCCAGGTCGTCGGTGCGCAGGCCGCCCTCGTCGACCGGAATCGGGATGCGGTGGGCGCGCGCCGCCCGAAAGGCGAAGTCCGCACCGAAGTAGCCCGGTGACTCCAGCGCCACCGCATCGTCCGGATCGATCAGCACCCGGGCGATGGCGTCCAACGCCGCCTGGGCACCGCCGGTCACCAGCACCTCGTCGGGCTCGCACCAGATGCCTCGCGCCACGAGCGCCGTGGCGATCGCCTCGCGCAGCGGCGGCCAGCCACGCGGATCCAGATGGTTCGCGAGGGTCGCCGAGTGCTCCTCGAGCACGCGGCGGAAGAGCCGCTGCAGCTCGGCCACCGGCAGGCTCGCGGGGTCGACCCGACCCGCGCGGAAGTCGAAGTCCGGCGTGCCGCGCGGCTCGCCCGGCAGGCGCACGGGCAGGGCCCGCGCCGGCCCGGAGAGCAGGCTCTCCCAGACGAATGCCCGCGCCGGCTCGGCCTCGAGCGGGGCCCGCGACCCCCCGGGCCGCTCGGAGACGAAGGTCCCCTGGCCCACGTGGGCGCGCAGCAGATCCCGGTCGATCAGGGCCTGGTACGCCTGGTTCACCGTATTGCGCGAGAGGCCCAGCGCCCCGGCCAGCTCGCGGCTGGCGGGCAGCTTCTCGCCCGAGCGAAGCCGCTCCCCCTCGATCAACGCCCCCAGGTGATCCGCCAGCTGCCGGTACACCGGCGCGGGTGCGCGGCGATCGGGGACGAAGGCGAGCTCCAGCATGGGTCCAGAATAGTTGGGTCCAATCGGTTCGGATAGGGCCATTTGAGGACCATTCGAAGGGACCAATCCAGGAGGGCCCTGCTGCCGACAGGCGCGTCGGGGCGTTACCTTCCGGCGCCCATCCCGCGGGAGGCCCCCGGCCATGCGCTTCGTGACCCTCGTCTTCGCCATCAGCCTCAGCCTGGGCGCACCGTTGCGTGCCGCCGAGGTGATCGACGGCATCGCCGCCCAGGTCGGGAGCGAGATCGTGCTCGTCTCCGAGGTCCTGCAGGCCGCCGCACCGGCCGAGATCCGCATCCTGGCGGATGGGGGCAACGCAGGGGACCTGCAAGTCCTCCACCAGGAGGTGCTCGAGCGCATGATCGAGCGGGCCCTGATCCGGCAGGTGGTCAAGCGGGCCGAGCTCGACGCCACCGATCCCGAGGTGGACCAAGCCATCGGCGACATCGCCCGCGAGAACCAGCTGAGCGTCGAGGAGCTGCACGCGACGGTCGAGAGCCAGGGCATGCCCTTTCGGTTCTACCGCGAGCGGATCCGCGAAGAGATCGAACACCGCAAGGTCGTCAGCGCGATGGTCGCCTCGAAGGTGCGCATCGACGACGACGAGGTCCGCCAGATCTTCGACGGCGAGTTCGCCGATCAGCCTTCGAGCGGCGAGGAGTTCTACTTGCGCCAGCTGCTCATCACACCGAAGAGCGAGGGCGCCGCGGCCATGAACGTGGCCTGCATGAAGCTCGGCGCCGCGCGTGCGCGCATCGTCGGCGGCGAGTCCTTCAAGACCGTGGCCGCCGAGATCTCCGAGGTGAACCCCGAGGTCGGAGGCGCGATCGGCTGGACCCACGAGCGCGAGCTCGCCGCCTGGATGCGCGACGCGATCGGCCAGCTCGAGCCGGGCGACGTCAGCGAGGTGGTCGAGGCGCCCTTCGGCTGCAACCTGATCGAGGTCGTCGAGCGGCGCCCCTACGAGCAGATCACCTGGGAGCGTGCCAAGGATCCGCTCACCGAGCGGGTCTTCGAGGCGAAGATGGGCGAGGAGTACAAGAAGTTCGTCGGCGCCTTGCGCGACCAGACCTACATCGAGCGCAAGGGCCGCTTTGCGGGCTCGGTGCGGCTCGATCCCGACCTGCCCGGCGTCGGGGACTTTTGAGGCCCGGCAGCCGCTCCTCGCAGACCGCGCCCGACCCGGGTCCGGGGCCCGCAGCGAGCTCCGACCCGGCCGCCGGCGGGCGACCCTGGATCTCCGTCCGGGGTGCGCGTGAGCACAACCTGCAGGACGTCGATCTGGACCTGCCCCGCGATCGTCTGGTCGTGATCACCGGGCTGTCCGGCTCCGGGAAGTCCTCGCTGGCCTTCGACACGCTCTACGCCGAGGGCCAGCGCCGCTACGTCGAGAGCCTCTCCGCCTACGCCCGGCAGTTCCTCGACCAGATGGCCAAGCCCGACGTCGATTCGATCGATGGCCTTTCCGCCGCGATCTCGATCGAGCAGCGCGGCATCACGCGAAGCCCGCGCTCGACGGTCGGCACCATCACCGAGCTCGCCGATCACCTGCGGCTGCTCTATGCGCGCGTGGGCCAACCCCATTGCTGGAGCTGCGACCGGCCGATCAGCCATCAGACCGTGCAGCAGATGACCGATCGCGTGATCGCCCGCGGCGAGGGCGCTCGCGTGACCCTGCTCGCGCCCGTCGTGCGCGGCCGCAAGGGGCAGTACAAGAAGGAGCTGGCGACCTGGGCCGAGCGGGGCTTCGTGCGCGTGCGGATCGACGGGGAGATGCACGAGCTCGGCGAGGAGCTGGCCCTGGCCCGGCAGAAGCCCCACGACATCGAGCTCGTGATCGACCGCGTGCTCGTCAAGGAGGGTGCGCGCGGCCGCATCGCCGACTCGATCGAGACCGCCGTGCGCATGGCGGGCGGTCTCGTGCTGATCGAGAGCGAGGACGAGAGCGAGCTGCTGAGCGAGGCCAATGCCTGCATCGACTGCGGCGTCTCCTTTCCCGAGCTGGCCCCGCGGCTGTTCTCCTTCAACAGCCCGGCGGGTGCCTGCGAGCGCTGCGGCGGGCTCGGCACGCGCGCCGAGCTCGACCCGGAGCGGCTGGTCCCCGATCCGACCCGCTCGCTCGGCGACGGCGCCATCGCGCCCTGGGGCGGCCGGCGCATGTCGCGCTACTACCGGCGCCTGCTCGAGGGCCTGGCGGCCCATCTGGGCCTCGACCTCGATGCACCCTGGCAGGATCTGCCCGCGAAGCAACGCAAGGCCGTGCTGCACGGCACCGGCAAGGCCGAGATCCCGTTCCGGTTCCGTCGCAACCACATCGCCAAACGCCGCTTCGACGGCGTGGTCGGCGAGCTCGAGCGACGTCGCAGCGAGGGCGACCTCAGCCCCGAAGAGCTCTCGAAGTACTCACGCCCCGGGCCGTGCCCGGAGTGCGACGGTGCACGGGTCGGTCGCGCGGCGCGCCACATCCGGATCGGGGGGCTCGCCATCCACGAGCTGCAGGCGCGCTCGATCGGCGAGGCCTCCGACTTCCTCGAGCGGCTCGAGCTCGGCCGGACCGACCGCGTGATCGCCGACCGGATCCTGCGCGAGATCCGCGAGCGGCTGCGCTTCCTCGAGGACGTCGGTGTCTCCTACCTGACCCTCGACCGGCCGAGCACGACCCTCAGCGGCGGGGAGAGCCAGCGCATCCGCCTGGCGACCCAGGTCGGCTCGCACCTGCTCGGCGTGCTGTACATCCTCGACGAGCCTTCGATCGGTCTGCACGCACGCGACAACGAACGGCTGCTCCAGAGCCTGATCAAGCTGCGCGACGCCGGCAACACGGTCCTCGTGGTGGAGCACGACGAGGCCACGATCCGCCGCGCCGACTGGGTGGTGGACATGGGCCCGGGCGCCGGCATCCACGGCGGACGCATCGTGGCCGAGGGGCCGCCGGAAGCCATCGAAGCCCACGAGGACTCGCTGACCGGCGCGTACCTGTCGGGTCGACGCAGCTTGCCCATCCCCGTGCGCCGCCCGGTCGACCCCGAGCAACGGTTGGTGCTGAGCGGGTGCCGCGAGCACAACCTGAAGGACGTGACCCTCGAGCTGCCGCTGGGGCGCTTCAGCGTGGTGACCGGCGTCTCGGGCTCCGGCAAATCCACGCTGGTGAGCGACACGCTGCACCGGGTCCTCGCCCGAGACCTGCACCACGCCGAGGCCCGGCCGGGTGCGCACGGGGCGCTGCGCGGCCACGAGCCGATCGACAAGGTGATCCAGATCGACCAGAGCCCGATCGGCCGCACCCCGCGCAGCAATCCCGCCACCTACACCGGTGCGTTCGACGGCATCCGCAAGCTGATGAGCCAGGTGCCCGAGGCGCGGGTGCGCGGCTACGGACCGGGCCGCTTCTCGTTCAACGTGAAGGGGGGCCGCTGCGAGTCTTGCCAGGGCGATGGCCTGATCCGCGTCGAGATGAGCTTCCTCCCCGACCTGTTCGTCACCTGCGAGGTCTGCGGGGGCCGCCGCTACAACCGCGAGACCCTGGAGATCGCCTACAAGGGCCACACCATCGCCGACCTGCTCGAGATGAGCGTCGAGGAGGCGCTCGCCGTGTTCGAGAACGTGCCCGGGCTGCGCCGCCCGCTCGAGACCCTGGTCGGGGTCGGGCTCGGCTACCTGCACCTCGGCCAGTCGGCGACCACGCTCTCCGGCGGCGAGGCCCAGCGCATCAAGCTCGCCCGCGAGCTGGCCAAGCGCAGCACCGGCAAGACCCTCTACCTGTTCGACGAGCCCACCACCGGCCTCCACTTCGCCGACATCGAGAAGCTGCTCGGGGTGCTGCAGGCGCTGGTCGAGCGCGGCAACACCGTCGTCGTGATCGAGCACCAGCTCGACGTCGTCAAGACCGCCGACTGGGTGATCGACCTCGGCCCCGAAGGCGGCGCAGACGGCGGCCACATCGTCGCCGCCGGAACCCCCGAGGACATCGCCCGCTCCCCCCAAAGCCACACCGGCCGCGCCCTCCAAAAAGTCCTCCCCACATGAAGTTGACAAAGGGGTCGGGTCTCTCGGTCAACTTTTCGACCGCTCCGTCGAGCCTGAGTGCAGAGCCGGGCTTCTCGGTCGACTCGTGAGCGACCCGCTGGAGAGCCCCGAGGACGACGACGCAACCGCTCCCCGAAGCGGCGGGCCTTCGTTCGAGCCCGACCCGTTCGCGTTTCCGCCGCCTGGGCTGAGCGGGCTTCTCACCCTGTCCGGCTTCCTGCTGCTGGTGATGGTGCTCGCGCCCCTCGCGACGATGGGGCACGGCGTGCTCGGCATGTCGCTGGGACTGGTCGTCGGCTTCGGGCTGGTGGGAACCTGGGCGGCGCAGCGCGTCCCCGCGCCCACGGAGCGCAGGATCGGACTGGTCGGCGTCTCTTGGAGCGCCCTCGGCCTGGTGCTGTGGCTGGCGCCGCTGGCCTTCTGGCTTTCGGAGCTCGACAACCTGGCCGCCGAGCTGGTCCCGCGCCCGCCCCCCGTCGCGGTGGACGAGGCCCCGGACGACGGGGATAGCACCCTGCGCCTCGTCGAGGTCGCGCTCTTCGCGATCCTGCTGCGGCCGGTGGTCGAGGAGTTCTTCTTCCGCGGCGTGGTCCAGCAGGGCGCCGTCGCGGCGCTCGGCATGCGCGGAGGCGTGCTGCTCCAGACGCTGCTCTTCACCCTGGTGCGAAGCATGACCGGCGCCGGCAGCGGCTACGCCCTGCTCAGCCTGATGAGCCAGGCGCTGGTCGAAGGCTTGCTGCTCGGTCGCTTGCGCCTGGCCACCGGATCGATCCTGCCCGGCATCCTGCTGCAGGGCATCATCAACGCCGTCGGGATCGGGGCGCTCGCCTTCGCCGAGAGCCTGCCCATCGAGGGGTTGAACCTGCAGGATGGGCACATGGGCGCGGCCTGGCTGATCCCTTCGGCGCTGTCGATCGCCGTCGGGCTGCGTGCCCTCGAGACACGCCTCCGATCGGCGGAGCCGCTGCCCCCTGCCGCGCCCCCCGAGCCTGCCGAGGACGACGACTTCTATGGATGAACCCCACCGCGACTTCTAGGGATGAACCCCACCGAGCACGTGCGGTCGCAGCGCATCGCGCCAGCGCGTGTAGCCCTCCGCCAGCAAATGCAGGTCGTCGTTGGTCAGCGCAGCGTCCAGGCTCCCGTCGTCGGCCTGGAACGCCGGAGCCAGGTCGATCCAGGTCGCGCCGTGCTCCGCCGCCACCGCTCGGAGCCTTTCGTTGAGCAGGGCGATGCGCTCGGCGTACCCGGCGCTCCGCGGCAGCACGCTCTGCACGAACAGCTCCGTCCCCGGGGAGCCTTCACGCATCCGCGCCAGCAGGCTCGCGACGTTCGCGGCGACAGCGGCCGGGTTCTCGCCGCGGCCCAGGTCGTTCGTGCCGATCATCACGAAGAGCTGGGCCGGCCGGCCCTCCACGATCTGCTCCAGGCGGTCCAGCACACCCTGACTGGTGTCACCGCCGATGCCGCGATTGCGCGCCGGCAAACCGGGAAGGAGCTCCCCCCACTCGGCCCCTTCGGTGATGCTGTCGCCCAGGAACACGACGTCGCCCGCCTGGATGGGATGCGCCTCGAAGAAGCTGAAACGCCGCTCCCAGGCCGGGTCGAGGACGTAGGCGCCGAGCAGGTCGTCGAAGGCCGTGACGAAGAACACCACACCTGCGACCAGCACGGCGTTCAGCAGCAGCGACGCGACCAGCAAGCGGCGCACAGGCGAGCCCGACGAAGAGGTCATGCGTCGCGGACGAGGCGGATCCCGCTGAACTGCCAGCGTGCGTCGGGGTAGAAGAAGTTCCGGTAGCTGGCGCGGATGTGGCTGTTCGGCGTCGCGCACGAACCGCCGCGCAGCACCAGCTGGTTGACCATGAACTTGCCGTTGTACTCGCCGAGTGCACCCTCGGGCGGCCGGTAGCCGGGGTAGGGGGCGTACGCGCTCTGGGTCCACTCCCAGGTATCGCCAAAGAGTTGGCGCGGGCCGTCCGCCGGCTCTCCGACGGGGGCGGGCGCGGGATGGAAGCGCTGGTTCTCGACGAAGTTGCCCTTGAGCGGGCGATCCGAGGCCGCGACCTCCCACTCGAACTCGGTGGGCAGGCGCGCCCCCGCGTAGCGGGCGTAGGCGTCGGCCTCGTAGGCGGAAAGGTGCGTCACGGGCTCGTCCTCGCGCACACGTCGCAGCCCACCCAAGGTGAACACGAACCACTCGCCGTCGCGCTGCTGCCAGTAGAGCGGCGCCTTCCATCCCAGCTCGGCCACCTGGCTCCAGCCGTCGGAGAGCCACCACTCGGGCTGCGCGTACCCGCCATCGGCCATGAAGGCCAGGTACTCCCCGTTGGTCACGAGGCGGGAGGCGATCTCGGCATCGCGCAGGAGAATCGGGTGCCGCGGCGTCTCGTTGTCGAAGCAGAAGCCCGGATCGCCGTGGCCGACGTCGTGGGTGCCGCCCTCGATCCCGATCCAGCGCAGTGGCTCGACCGCTTCGGGCGGTGCGACGTTGCAGTCGTCCCGGTACACCGCCTGGTTCGGGTTGTGCGAGAGCAAGTGCTTCACGTCGGTGACGATCAGCTCCTGGTGCTGCTGCTCGTGATGCAGACCGAGCTCGATGATCGCGAGCGAAGCGTCCGAGAAGCTGCCCGCCTCGAGCCGC
>JAJDAR010000259.1 GCA_029261775.1 Deltaproteobacteria bacterium
GGCGACGGGTGGCCTGCGCAGCGTCGTGCGCACCGATCTGCTGCAGCTGACGCTCATGCTGGGCGGCACCGCGGTCTACGCCGGCTTCATCCTGGCCGAGGTCGGTGGCCTGTCGGGGCTGCGTGAGGCCCTCGCCGATCCGGCGGCTCTTGGCAGCGCGCTCACCACCGACGAGCTGCTCGCCTTCGACCCGAGCCGCGCCCACGACGCCGGCCCCTTCCTCTTGCTCGCCTTCGGCCTGCAGTGGCTCGTGCAGATGAACGCCGACGGCACCGGCTACCTCGCCCAGCGCTCGATGGCCTGCAAGAGCGACGCGGACGCGCGCACCGCTGCGGTCGTCTTCACCGGCCTGCAGGTGCTGCTGCGCAGCCTGCTCTGGCTGCCGATCGCGCTCGGCCTGCTCGTGCTCTACCCCGCCGATCCCACCCTGCAGGGCGCGGCGCTGGCCGCCGATCGCGAGGTGACCTTCGTGCGCGGCATGGCCGACCTGCTGCCCGTCGGCGCGCTGGGCCTGCTGCTGACCGCCATGCTCGCAGCGCACGCCAGCACGATCGACACCCACCTGAACAGGGGCGCCAGCTACTGGACGAACGATCTCTACAAGCGCGACTGGTGCCAGGCCTTTCGCAAGCGCGAGCCCGACCCGCGCACGCTGGTGTGGGTCGCGCGCGCCTCGACACTCGGCATCCTCGTCGTCGCCCTCGGCATCATGACCCAGCTCGACTCGATCCAGACCGCCTGGCAGCTCTCGCTGCTGCTCGGCGCCGGGATGGGCGTGATGCTCGTGCTGCGCTGGGTGTGGTGGCGCGTGACCGCGTGGGGCGAGCTCGCGGCGATCGGCGCCTCGCTCGTGCTGGCGCCGGTGCTGCTGGCCGCCGTCCCCGCCGACCGCGAGGCCCTGCGTCTGCTCTGGATGGCGGCGGGCTCCACCGCCGCCGGCGTGCTCGTCTCGATCCTGGGTCCGCAGGAGCGCACCACCACCCTGGCCGCCTTCTTCGAACGCGCACGACCACCGGGCTTCTGGGGCCCCGTGGCGGAGATTCGGCCAGCGCGCGCGCGATTGGTGCGCGGACTGGCCGCGACCGCCGCAGCCGCGCTCTCCTGCTTCTGCCTCCTCGCCGGCCTCGGCACCGCCCTCGTCGGCAGCCCCGCCCCAGTAGCCTGGCCCTTCAGCGAGCCCGCCTGGATCGCCCTCCTCCTCGCCACCGGCACCGCCCTCATCCCAGTCTGGTCACGCCTAGGCCTCCGAACAACTTAAGAAAGAGGCCGGGCCTTTTTCTTAAGTTGTTGACAAAGGGGTCGGGTCACTCGGTCAACGTCTGTGACCGAGTTGACTGAGAGGCCCGACCTCTCAGTCAACTCGCGTCATTGTGGACGGTGGCGGGGCTTCGAGAAGTCGAAGGCCTCGTGGCACTCGGACGCGAGGGCCTCCCAGTGCTCTTGCAGGCAGCCCAGCACCGCGCGGCCATCGGTCGCTTCGGGACAGCGCTGTTCCTGCTCGGCTCGACAGGCCCCGAGCCCCCGCCGGTGACCGCCCCGCCCTTCGCGGCGCGGCCGCTCGGCGACCAGGCGCACCAGCTCCTCGCGCTGCGCGGGCGTGAGGAGGGCGCGGATGTCGAGGATCGCCTGCAGCCGGTTCTTGTGCATCTCTCCTTCGATCGCGGCGGCTGCATCGGCCTGGACCATCACCGCGGCCTCATCCGGCGTGCTCGTTTCGAGCAGCTTGCGAATCTCGCGCCGCGCTGCGCGCAACTCCTCGCGCAGCCCCTCGTTGCGCGCCTGCGACTGCGAGACGATTTCCTGGAGCGTCTCCTGGGTGGCGGCGTCGAGACCCAGCTGCTCGGCGTGGTTCAGGGCGAGCATCGGCGCGCCACGGGGGGGCCGGGCGAGCGCAGGTGCCGCGACCAGACTGCAGAAGAGAAGCACCGCGGCCCACCCGAGATGCGATCGACCCGGCTTCATCATGACGTGTCTCCTGGTTTCGGGGCCGCGCTCATCCATCGAAGAAGAGGTCGTCGATGGCCGCGTACTCGGGCGGCAGGTAGGTCTCTTCGTCGGTGGAATCGCTCTCGAGCGGGCCCTCATAGAGGTAGAGCTGGGCTTCCCAGCCGTCGGCCGTGGGCAGGTCGGCCCGGGCGACCTCGGGCGCGGTGCCAGGCGCTTCGAGCACGCCGGGCTGCAGCCCCCAGACCGCCAGCAGGGCGATGGCCGCGGTGGCCACCGCGGGTGCCAGCCAGACCGGCCCGCGCGGGCGCTCGATGCGCTCGCGGAGCCGCGCGTCGAGCGCCGCCCGCCGCACCGCGTCCATCGGTCGCGGCTCGTAGGCGGCCTTCAACCGCTCGACGAACCGCTCCGTGTCGGGCGAAAGCGCTTCGGTCTTCTCCCGGTTCTCATCCGTCATGGCCGTCTGCCTCCGTGGATGGGTCGAGCGCATCTTCGAGCTGCGTGCGCAGCTTGCCGAGGGCGCGGTGCAGGTGGCTCTTCACGGTGCCGGGCGCCTTGCCCATGATCTCGGCGGCCTCCCGCACCGTGAAGTCCTCCATGTGCACCAGCACGAAGGCATCGCGCTGGTTGCGCGGCAGGCTGTCCAGCGCCCGGGCAATCCGCTGTCGCAGCAGGGGATCCCCCGTCGCCCTCGGCGCCGGATCGATCGTCTCCTCCGGATCGCTGCGACCGAAGCGCTCTCGCACGCCTCTCCACCGCAGGTAGCTGTACGCCTGGCGCACCAGGATCCGATAGAACCAGGTGTCGAGACTCGAATCGCCGCGAAAGCGCGCGAGGCCCCGGTAGGCGCTCACCAACGCGTCCTGCGCGACGTCCTCGGCCGCGGCCTCGTCGCCGCCCACCAACCGCCACGCCAGCCGCACCGCGCGGTCGCGGTGGTTCGCCACGAGCGCTTCGAAGCGCGTTTCGAGCGAGGGCTCCGCGGCAGCCATGTCCAATGAGATCACACCTTCCATCGAGGACGCTCGTCTCCGCTGATTCGACGCATCAAGCGAGGCCCGGGCTTACCCACCTGCCAGTGAGGCGAATAGCCTAGCGATGACAGGAACTTACCAGTTCTCGGCGGTGTTCCCGGCGATCGCGGCCCCGAGCGCGAGCCGCTGCCCGTCCCGCGTCCGCACCCAGCCCCGGCGGATCAGCTCGATCGCCACGTCCACCGCGGCCTGGTCGTCCTGCAGGGTCTCACCGAGCTCGCAGACCAGCTCGAGGAGAGTGGTCTCGGTCTTCGGGGTTCGCATCGCCAGTCCCTTCCCATGAATGCGCGCGCAGGTTCGATGCGACAGCGGGGCATCGGGGTTACCCGCAGCGCGTCGAATCGCACGTCGAGGCCCGGTAACCCGTGCCGGCTGCCCACGCGACGAACGATCGACAACGCTCGACGCCAGGTGGCGCGAGCCGGAACGACCCCAGCAGGAGAGACGACATGAAGATCAGGACCTTCCGTATCGGCGCCGCCCTCGTGGCGCTCATCGCCTCGGCCGGCCTTGCCGCCGCGGTGGCCGCCAAGCCCGGTCGGGGTGGCCTCGACCGGCTCGAGCGCAAGCTCGAGCGCATCGAGATCTCGACCGAATCGAAGACGGCCGCGTTCGCCATCCTCGACCAGGCGCGTCCCGCGCACCGCGCACTGCGCGCCGAGGTGCACGACGCGCGCGAGGCCCTGCGCACCTTGCTCGAGACCGAGCCCGTCGACGAAGCCGCGGTGATGGCCCAGGCCGACGTGGTCTCCGCCCTCCAGGCCGAGGCCCACAAGCAGAAGCTCCGCACCCTGCTCCAGGTGCGCACCGCGCTCACCCCGGAAGAGCGCGAGGCCTTCGCCAAGCGCGGCCCGAAGCACGGCCGGCACCACGGCCGCCACTAGGCAGGCGGCACGCCCGGAGGCCCGAGTTGACCGAGAGGCCCGGCCTCTCGGTCAACCCCTCGGTCACGGGGACGTTCCTTTCATTGTTGCACCGACGGAGGGGGCGCCCGAGCAATCGGGTCGTCGGTGAAACAATGAAAGGAACGTCCCCTTCAGCGTCGTCGCTCGTCAGCGCAACGAGGGCTCGACCACCGGCCCGTCCCCCGCCACCCGCACGTGGTGCATCACCCGCCGGTGCTGCTCGTCGAAGCCTTGCGCGCGGTGGAGCATGCAGCGGTTGTCCCAGAGAACGAGGTCGCCCACCTGCCAGCGGTGGCGGTAGACGCGGCCTGGGCGGGTGCACCAGGCGACGAGCTCTTCGAGGAGCTTGCGGCCCTCGTCGGACGGCATGCCCTCGACGTGGCTCGCGTGGCCGCTGACGTAGAGGCCGGTCTTCTCCGTCTCGGGGTGCACGCGGAGCATCGGGTGGGTCTTCGGGGTCATGAGTGCGCGCGCCTCGTCGGGCAGGCGGCCGCCGGCGCGGTCGTAGGCGGCGCCGTAGTCGTGCACGGCGCGCAGGCCGTGGAGTGCCTCGCGTCGAGCGGGCTCGAGCTCCTCCCAGCCGAGACGCAGGCTCGCGAAGAGGGTGTCGCCGCCTTCGGGCGCTACCTCGAGGGCACGGAAGATCGACACGGCCGCGGGCGTCTCGCGGAACGAGCTGTCCGTGTGCCAGACCTCGTTGATCGAGATGCTGCGCATCTGGCCGGTCTTGGCGGGTGCGACCGTGCCGTCGGGCCGGACGTTGGAGATGACCAGCAGCGAGGGCTCCTCGCGCCCGACCATGAACTCCTCGCCCTCGAGCGGCCCGAAGCGACGGCCGAGGGCGAGCTGCTGCTCGTCGGTGAGGGTCTGGTTGCGGAGGAGCACCAGCCCGTGCTCGAGCAGGGCCGCCTTCAGCTCGCCGAAGAGCGCATCATCGAGCCCCTCGCCCAGATCCGCCCCGCGAAGCTCGGCCCCGATCGGATCCAGCAGACACGTCTCCAGCACCACCGAACGCACAGGCAACGGGGACGTTCCTTTCATTGTTGCACCGATGGAGGGGGCGCATGAGCAAGCGGGTCGTCGGTGCAACAATGACAGGAACGTCCCCGGTGACGGGGCGGTCGGAGGTGCGGGAGACGTGGCTGGTGGCTGCGAGCGGGGCGGAGCTTCGCGGGGCGGATCTGTGCGAGGGGC
>JAJDAR010000260.1 GCA_029261775.1 Deltaproteobacteria bacterium
GCCCGAGCTGCTCGGCCTGCTCCCCAACGACGCTCGCGCGGAGCTGGAGAGCGCGGTGGCGCGGGTGGCTCGGGACGGAGGCAACGCCACCCTCGAGCATCGCATCACGAGCGATCCAGGGGAGACCCGGGTGGTCCTCCATCGCTTGCGCCGGCTCGGCGGGGTCGGCAGCCCCGTGGTCGGCGCGCTGATCGACGTGACCGAGGAGCGTCTGTCGATCCACCGGCTGCAACAGCTCGCGCACTTCGACAGCCTGACCGGTCTGGTCACGCGCCATCACTTCCTCACCCAGCTCAGCGATGCGTTGGACCTTGCAGGGACGCAGGGGCGCGTGGCGCTGCTCTACGTCGACCTCGACGGTTTGAAGCGGGTCAACGACTCGCTGGGCCACCGTGGCGGGGACCTCCTCCTGCGGCAGACCGCCGAGCGCCTGCGCCGCGCCGTCCGGCAAAGCCCCGAGCTGCCGACCGTGCTGAGCGACGAGGAGCGCCCGATTCTCGGTCGGATGGGCGGCGACGAGTTCACCGTGCTGCTGCCGGGCCTCGATGCCGAGGCTGCCGAGCGGGTCGGCGACGCGCTGGTCAGCGCCTTCCGGGACCCCTTCGACGTTTCCGGCAAGCGGGTCGCTGCGACGGCCAGCGTGGGCGTGGCGTCTCTCCATGGCGACAGCGCCCAGGCCGACGAGCTCGTGCGGCACGCCGATGCGGCGATGTATGAGGCGAAGCGTCGCGGGGGCGACCGCACCGACGTCTACCGGGCCGAGCTGGATCGGAACCACAGCCGCCGCCGCGAGGTCCGCGAACGGCTGCGAGACGCCCTGATCGAGGACCGCCTCGAGCTGCACTACCAGCCGCGGATCGAGCTGCGCAGCGGGCGGCTGATCGGCGCCGAGGCGCTGATGCGCTGGAACTGCCCCTCCCTGGGGCGCGTGTCTCCCGCCGAGTTCATCCCCATCGCCGAGGAGACCGGGCTCATCGAGCAGGTCGGCGACTTCGCGATCGACCAGGCCTGCCGCGATCTGCGCGTGCTCGATCAGGCCGGGCTCGAGGACGTGCGGGTCTCCGTCAACGTCTCGGCCGCCCAGCTGATGGAGGAGGGCTACGGGTCGAAGCTGTTCTCCGCCGTCCAGGCGGCGAGTACCGAGCCCTCCCGCATCGAGCTCGAGGTGACCGAGAGCGTCGCGATCTTCGGCCTCGACCAGGTCTCTGCCCTGCTCCGCGAGATCCGCTCGACCGGGATGTACGTCGCGCTCGACGACTTCGGGACGGGCTACTCGTCGCTCGGCGTGCTTCTCGATCTGCCGCTCGACTGCATGAAGCTCGACCAGTCGCTGGTTCGCGACATGCACATGAACCCGGACGCCGCGAGCGTGATCCGGGCCATGATCCTGATGGCCCACAGCCTGGGGCTCACGGTCGTCGCCGAGGGCGTGACCGAAGAGGCCCAGGAGCGCCTGCTCATCGAGCTCGATTGTGACGAGGTGCAGGGCTTCCGCTTCGCCCCGGCGCTGCCGTTGCCCGAGCTGATCGAGTTCGCCCGGGAAAGGAACGGCCGGTGAGCGGTCACGAGACTGACCGGGGCACCGGCGAGCCGGTGGCGACGACGGCGCCTTTCTCCGCGGGCGTTCGCGTGGCGCTCCGCCAGTACGCGCTCGAGCAGGGCGAGCTGCGTTGCCGCGAGCTTGGCCTGGGCGAGATCGTGGTCCGCCCGCGGCTCGGCGAGCGCCTCGAGATCCGCATCCGGGGCGAGCGCGGCCTCGCCTCCAGCCGCATCCAGGAGCTCGAGCTCGTGGCTCCCGGCCGCCTGGCGGTCGTGACGAGGGGCCGCGCCTACCTGCTGAGCCGGCTCGATACCCGGGTCGGGCCGGACCTGCCCGGTGGCCTGCAGGAGGACGTCGCGAGGCTCCTGTCGCGCAGCCCCCGCCCGGAGGACGTGACCGGCGAGGTGACCCAGTACATCCGCATCCACGGCCCCCTCGAGAGCTCCGGAGCCAGCCCCTTCGTGGGCGTGGCCGTGCGCATCGATCGCTGGCCCGTCGGCGAGCCCGGCGCGAAGGCAGAGGCGATGGGGACCGGGAGCTTGCTCGAGGATCCCCAGCCCGGGCTCCCGCTGCGTTTCCGCGACGGAGAGGGCCACGTGCTCACCAGCTCGCTGGTGACGAGCGTCGAGCAGGACGGTGACACCATCCTCGAGGTGGGAACCGAGAACCGGCGCTACCGGTTCGAGCGCGGCGGCGAACCCGACGGAGCTGAGAACGAGCTCGACTGAGCTGCGACCGATGCTGCCGGGTCGCGCGCTCCCATCAGCCGCGCCCTGGGATCGGCTGATGGGAACGAGAGGGCCCCGCCTTGCCTGACACCTGGATCTGGTTGGCCGACGATGGCGAGCTCGAAGACGTGCGCGGCGCACTCCAGGGCGCGGGACTGCGCGTCGACCGCCGGCCGTCGGCTGCCTGGCGAAGCTCCCGCCGGCCGGTGCTGCTGGGCTCGGTGGCCCGCGTGGCCGACCATCGCGAAGAGGTGCCCGAGGCCATCGCCGTCGCCGTCGTCGGCATCGACGAGCGCGCCCCCGTGTCCCACCTCGACGCATGGGTCCGGCGCCCGGTCCATCCGATGGTCCTCGGGGTGCTGCTCGATGCCCTCGGCCACTCCGGTGTCGAGCGTCGCTGGGCGCCCCGCGTGGCGATCGGGGCCCCCGCCCGCGCGTGGACGCGGCACGGCGTACGGCGCACGACCCTGGTCGATCTCTCCGTCAGCGGCTGTCGCCTGCTCACCGCGACCCCGGCTGAGGTCGGCAGCAGGATGCTGGTCTGGCTGCCGCGCGGGCCCGGCTGGCGCTGGCCCCTGGCCGTGACCGGGCGCGTGCTTCGCTGCGAGCCCGGGGTCTGGGATCGCCCCACACCGCATGCCGTCTCGCTGGGCTTCACCCGAACGCCGCTCTCGGCGCGCCGACGGGTCCAGGCCCTCCTGCAGCATCACGCGGGGGCTCGGCTGGCTCCGGCGGCACCGCGTGCGGTCGCCCGCACGGCGCCGGACGACCGGCGGGCCCGGGGCCGGCTGCCCTTCGAGCGGCGAGTGATCGCCCGCCGGCCGGAGGGTGCCACAGTGCTTCAGGCGCGGGACCTCTCGGTCGGCGGTCTTCGCATCGCGCCGACAGCGGACCTCGACGTCGGCAGCGAGGTGCAGCTCGCGGTCCACGTGAAGCCCGGCACCACACCCCTGGTCGTGGATGCGCGGGTCGCGCGCGACGATGGCGCCGAGGGGCTGATGCTCCGCTTCGAGAATCTCGACCGCCGCCGCCACGACTATCTGGCCAAGATGATCGGCGAGCTCGGGGACGCCGACGCCGAGATCGTCTCGGAGCTCCTGCTGCCGTCCGCCCGCTGAGGCCGCGTGCGACGACCGCCTGCCCGATGCCTAGCGGAAGAGGTGGGAGACGCTCGACCCGTCGTGGATGGCGCGGATCGCCCCGGCCAGGAGCGGCGCCACCGAGCGCACCTCGATCTTCGCGCTGCGCTTCTCGGGCGGGATCGGAATGCTGTCCGTCACCACCAGCGTGGTCAGGGGCGAGGCCTCGATCCGCTCGACGGCCTTGCCCGACAGAACGGGGTGCACGCACGCCGCCTCGACCGCGCGCGCGCCGTGGTCGAGCACGAAGCGCGTGGCTTCCATCATCGTGCCGCCGCTCGCGATCTCGTCGTCGATGATCAGGGCGGTCTTGCCATCGACGTCACCGATCAGGTGGGTGGCCTGGGCCTTCTCGTCGTCGCCGTAGCGCCGCTTGTCGACGATCGCGATCGGCAGGTTCAGGCGGTTCGCGTAGTTGCCCACCTCCTTGGACTCGCCCACGTCGCCGGCCACCAGCACGTAGTTGGTGAGGTCGCGATTCTCCCGCAGGTAGTCGCAGAGGATCGGCGCCGCCAGCAGCTGGTCGGCGGGGATCCGGAAGAAGCCCTGGACCTGCGGGGAGTGCAGGTCCAGCGTGAGCACCCGATCGGCCCCGGCGGTCTCGAGCAGGTCGGCCATCAGTCGCGCAGTGATCGAGATCCGCGGCCGATCCTTCTTGTCGGAGCGCGTGTACGGAAAGTACGGGAGCACCGCGGTGATCCGATCGGCTGACGCGTGCTTGAGGGCATCGATGGTGATCAGCAGCTCGATCAGGCCGTCCGAGACGGGAGAACAGGAGGGCTGGATCACGAACACGTCGGCGCCGCGCACGTTCTCCTCGATCTGCACCATCAGGTTCTCGTTGGAGAATCGCACGACGCTGGACTGGCACAGATCGATGCCCAGGTGCTTGCAGATGTCGCGCCCGAGCTCCGGGTGGGCCGAGCCACTGATGACCTTGATCTCGCCGCTCATGGGTCTCCTCGCAGGGGAGGCCCCACCCGCGCCAGACCGGAGACGCACGGCGAGCCGGGCGTCTCGTCCTCGCTCGTGTCTCGGCGGGAGAGGGGCGTGCACACGCGGCGGGTCCCTCGACCCCCGCGGGCCCGATTCTACCCCTTCGCGGGGGCCTTCGCGATCGCGGGCGGCGCCTGCTGGGGCGCCGCCTGCTTGGCCCAGCTGTCCCGCAGGGTCACCGTCCGGTTGAGCACGGGCCGCTCCGGGGTGCCGTCGGGGTCCACGCAGAAGTAGCCGAGCCGTTCGAGCTGGAGGCGGGTTCCGACCGGCAGCCGGCTCGCGGCGGGCTCGAGCCAGGCCGGATCGATGACCTCGAGGGAGTCGGGGTTCACGCGCTCGAGCAGGTCCGCGCCCTCCGGGAGGTCCAGCGGATCCTCCTGGTCGAAGAGCACGTCGTACAACCGTGCCTCCGCGGCGACCGCGTGGCGGGCCGAGACCCAGTGGAGCGTGCCGCGCACCTTGCGGCCGTCCGGCGCGTCGCCCCCGCGCGTGGCCGGGTCGTAGGTGCAGCGCACCTCGATCACCTCGCCTGCATCGTCCGTCACGACGTCCGTGCAGGTGACGAGGTACGCGTAGCGCAGTCGCACCTCCTTGCCCGGCGAGAGCCGGTGGAACTTCTTCGGCGGGTCGAGCAAAAAATCATCGCGCTCGATCCAGAGCTCGCCGGAGAACGGGACCTCGCGGCTGCCCGCGTCGGGATCCTGGGGGTTGTTGACGGCGGACAGCTGCTCTTCCTGGCCCTCGGGGTAGTTCTCGATCACCAGCTTCAGCGGGCGGAGGACGCCCATCAAGCGCGGCGCGATCTCATTGAGATGCTCGCGGATCTCGAACTCGAGCCGCGCGAGCTGGATCGTGTTCTCGCGCCGCGCCAGGCCGACCCCCTCGGCGAAGCGCCGGATCGACTCCGGGGTGTAGCCGCGGCGGCGGAGCGCCGAGATCGTGGGCATGCGGGGGTCGTCCCAGCCCCGGACGGCGCCCGACTCGACCAGGCTCCGGAGCCAACGCTTGCTCAGCACGGTGTGGCTCAGGTTGAGCCGCGCGAACTCGATCTGGCGCGGCCGCGGCTCGGCGATCCCGACCTCCTCGAGCAGCCAGTCGTAGAGCGGACGGTGGTCCTGGAACTCGAGGCTGCACAGGGAGTGCGTGATGCCCTCGATCGCGTCCGACAGCCCGTGCGCGAAGTCGTACATCGGGTAGATCGACCACTCGCGGCCGGTGCGGTGGTGGGGGGTGTCCTGGATCCGATAGAGGATCGGGTCGCGCATGGGGAGCACGGAGGAGCCCATGTCGATCTTCGCGCGCAGCACGTGAGACCCGGGCTCGAACCCGCCCGCCCGCATCTGCTCGAAGAGGTCGAGGTTCTCCTCGACGCTCCGGTCCCGGTACGGACTGGGCTCGCCGGGCTCGGTGAGGGTGCCCCGGCGGGCGAAGATCTCCTCGGAGGAGAGGTCGCAGACGTAGGCCTTGCCGTTCCGGATCAGGACCTGGGCGAAGCCGTGCAGCTGCTCGAAGTAGTCGGAGGTGTAGTGCAGGTGCTCGCCCCAGTCGCAGCCGAGCCACTGGATGTCCTCGATCATCCCCTCGACGAAGCGGGTCTCCTCGGCGCTGGGATTGGTGTCGTCGAAGCGCAGGTGGAAGCGGCCGCCGTTCTCGCGGGCGATTCCCCAGTTCGTGCAGATCGCCTTGGCATGGCCGATGTGCAGGAATCCGTTCGGCTCGGGCGGGAAGCGGGTC
>JAJDAR010000261.1 GCA_029261775.1 Deltaproteobacteria bacterium
GCTCGAGGGCGCGCCCAAGGCCTACACGGTGCCGGGAGCGAGCGGGCAGGACGTCACCCGCTCGTTCTGTGCCGAGTGCGGGTCCCAGCTGTTCAGCGTGGTGGGCGTGATGCCGGGCTTCCACTTCATCAAGGCGGGCAGCCTCGACGACGCCTCTTGGCTCGAGCCGGCCTCCGACTTCTGGGCTTCGAGCCGGCAGCCCTGGATCCAACCGCTCACCGGCGTGGTGCACGCGAAGAACCCCGGCTGAGCCGAGCCGGCGGCTCTCGCGGACTACCCCGCTCGAGGCAGCCGGATCTCCTCCACCAGTCGCTGGACCTCGTCCGGCGGCGGCGCCGTGAAGCGGCTGACGGTCAGCGCGACGGCGAAGTTGAGCAGCATCCCGATCGTCCCGATGCCCTCCGGGCTGATGCCGAAGAGCCAGCTCTCGGGGCCGGCGGTCGGATCGACGTACTTGAACCAGTAGATGTACGAAGCGGTGAAGCCGATGCCGGTGAGCATGCCCGCGACGGCTCCCTCCCGGGTCGTCGAACGGGTGAAGATCCCGAGCACCAGGGCCGGGAAGAAGCTCGAGGCGGCCAGGCCGAAGGCGAAGGCGACGACCTGTGCCACGAAGCCCGGCGGGTAGATCCCGAACAGCCCGGCGATGATCACCGCCACGCCGGCCGCACGGCGGGCGAGGGTCAGCTCGCGGCGCTCCGACATGTCGGGGGCGAGCCAGGACTTGCCGATGTCGTGGGAGATCGCGGACGAGATCACCAGCAGCAGCCCGGCCGCGGTCGAGAGCGCCGCCGCGAGGCCTCCCGCTGCGACGAGCGCCACGATCCAGGCCGGAAGGCGCGCGATCTCGGGGTTGGCCAGGACCATGATGTCGCGATCGACGTGCAGCTCGTTCGCCTCGGGATCGCCGGAGTAGCGGATGCGACCGTCGCCGTCCTTGTCGTCGAAGGCGATCAGCCCCGTGGCCTCCCAGCTGCGGAACCAGGGAGGCGCCTGCTCGTAGGCCACGCCGTTCAGATCCTGGATCATGTTCACGCGGGCGAACGCGGCCACGGCCGGCGCGGAGGTGTAGAGCAACGCGATGAACACGAGGGCCCAGAGCGCGCTCCAACGCGCTGCGCGTGCGTTGGGGACGGTGTAGAACCGGATCAGCACGTGCGGCAGCCCCGCCGTACCCACCATCAGCGCGCCGGTGATCGCCAGCACGTCGACCATGCTCTTCTTGCCTGGGACCCAGGCGCCCGTGTACTCCGGGAGCCCGAGCTCGCGATGGAGCGCATCCAGCGTCTCGAGCAGGAAGCGCCCGGCGTTGGCGCCCTCCTCCACCGTGCCGCCGAAGCCGAGCTGGGGGATCGGGTTGCCGGTGATCTTCCACGAGATCGCCGCGGCCGGGATCAGGTACGCGAGGATCAGCACGCAGTACTGCGCCACCTGCGTGTAGGTGATGCCGCGCATCCCACCCAGGGTCGCGTAGGCGAGCACGATGGCCATGCCGATCACCACGCCGGTGTTGACGTCCACCTCGAGGAAACGCGAGAAGACGACGCCCACGCCCCGCATCTGCCCCGCGACGTAAGTGAAGGAGATGAAGATCGTGCACAGGGCCCCGACCAGCCGCGCGCTCTGGCCGTAGTAGCGATCGCCCAGGAACTCGGAGGTCGTGTACTTGCCGTACTTGCGCAGGTAGGGCGCGAGCAGCAGCGCGAGCAGCACGTAGCCCCCGGTCCAGCCCATCAGGTAGATGGTGCCGGTGTATCCCATGAACGAGATCAATCCGGCCATCGAGATGAACGAGGCCGCGCTCATCCAGTCGGCGCCGGTCGCCATGCCGTTGGCGAGGGCGGGCACGCCGCGACCGGCGACGTAGAAGCCCTCGGTCGAGCGCACCCGGCTCCAGATCGCGATGCCGATGTAGAGGCTGAAGGTCAGCCCGACGAGCAGGTAGGTCCAGGCCTGGACGTCCATCCCGGGCCCCGGCTCAGTCCACGCCGTAGCGGCGGTCGAGGCGATCCATCCACACCACGTAGATCGCGATCAGCACCACGAAGGCGTAGATCGAGCCCTGCTGCGCGAACCAGAAGCCCAGCGGAAAGCCGCCCAGCTTGAAGCGATTGAGCGGCTCGACCCAGAGGATGCCGAGCCCGAAGGAGACGAAGAACCAGAGGGTCAGCAGCACGGCCATGATGCGCAGGTTGGCGCGCCAGTAGCCGCGAGCGTCCACCTCTTGCACCTCCTCGTGACCCTCCATCAGTGGACGGTCTGGCCGAGGGTCTTGGCTCCGATCAGCGCGCGCACGCCGTCGGCGATCCCGTCCACCGAGAGATGGAACATCGGGAAGAGCTTGCTGACGATGCGCGTGGTGTGGGTCTGCTCCCAGAGGTCGGGCTCGTCCGGGTTGAGCCACACGACCCGGTCGAAGTGGTCGTGGATGCGGTGCAACCAGTCGATGCCGCGGGTCTCGGCGGTCTTGCGGGGATCGATGTTGCCGTAGGGCTCCATCAGCTCGGCCGGGTGCATCGCGGCGTCGCCGACGATGATCACCTTCCAGCGCGGATCGAGCTTGCGCAGCACGTCGCCCGTCGGCACGGCATCCCGCCGGAGCAGCGAGGCGCTGGTGCCGAGCAGCTCGTAGGGGCAGTTGTGGAAGTAGTAGGCCTTGAACTCGCGGAGGCCCCGCTCCTCGTGGAGCGCGGTGAGGAGGCGGCTGACCGGCTCGTAGTAGGGATCCATCGTGCCGCCGACGTCCATCAGCAGGAGCAGGCGCACGTTGTTGCGTTTCTCGGGGCGGAAGACCAGCTCGATCTCGCCGGCGTTCCGGCAGGTCTGGTCGATGGTCTCGTCGAGATCCAGTTCGCTGGCGGGGCCGACGCGCGTGAGCTGCCGCAGCCGACGAAGCGCCAGCTGGATGTTCCGGATATCCAGGGACGCATCGGTCCGGTAGTCGCGGAAGCGGCGCTCTCCCGCCACCTTCATCGCCGAGCGGTTGCGGCTCTGCCCGCCGACCCGGATGCCGGTCGGGTGCTCGCCGCCGTGGCCGAAGGGCGAGCGGCCGCCGGTGCCCACCCACTTGTCCCCGCCGTCGTGGCGCTCGGTCTGCTCGGCCAGCCGCTCGAGGAACTGCTGCATCAGCTCGTCCCCCGAGAGCCGCTCGAGCATCTGCTTCTGCTCGTCGGTCAGCTCCTGGAAGTTCTTCGGATCCTGCAGCCATTGGAGCACCTCGTCCTCGATCTCGAGGGCGCCCTCGACCCCCTCGAAAACGCTCAGGAAGACCCGGTCGAAGGCGTCGAAGTAGGTCTCGCTCTTGACCAGCAGGGCCCGCGACAGGTTGTAGAAGCGGCGCAGGCTCGAGCCGTGGAGGCCCTTCTTCATGGCCTCCATCAGCATCATCCACTCCTGCATGCCGACCGGCACCCCTTGCTCGCGCAGGCCGTAGAAGAACTCGAGGAACACGTCGCGCGCCCCTAGTTGTTGAAGCGGGGGCCCAGGTCGCTCCACTGATCGGGATAGCGACCGCCCCGCTCGTGGTAGCCGGAGAGGGCCTCGGTGTCCTGCTCGTTCTTGAGCAGGGCGCCGAGGAAGGGGATCTGCTGCTCGATCTGGTCCGGGGTGATGCCCGCCTTGAGAAGGACCGAGATCCAGTCGATCAGCTCCGAGGTCGAGGGCTTCTTGCGCAGCTCGTTCTGCTCGCGCAGCCAGTAGAACTTGAGCAGCACCTGGTCGAGCAGCTGCGTGTCCAGGTGCGGGTGGTGGACGTCCACGATCTGCTTCATCAACTCCAGGTCGGGGAACTCGATGAAGTGGAACACGCAGCGACGCAGGAATGCGTCGGGCAGCTCCTTCTCGTTGTTCGAGGTGATCAGCACGACCGGCCGCTCCTTGGCCGTCACCTCGTCGCCGGTCTCCATCACCGTGAACTGCATCTCGTCGAGCTCGCGGAGGATGTCGTTCGGGAACTCGAGATCGGCCTTGTCCACCTCGTCGATGAGCAGGACGTGCCGATTGGCCGCCGCGAAGGTGCGGCCGATCGGGCCGAGCTTGATGTAGGTGCGGATGTCCGAGACGTCGCCGTCGCCGAACCGCGCGTCGTTCAGGCGCTGCACCGTGTCGTACACGTAGAGGCCGTCCTGGGCCTTGCTCGTGGACTTGATGTGCCACTGCTCCATCGGCATGCCCAGGCCCTCGGCCACGTGGCGGGCCAGCAGCGTCTTGCCGGTGCCCGGCTCGCCCTTGATGAGCAGCGGACGCTCGAGCGCGATCGAGGCATTGACCGCCTCGACGAGCGCGGGCGACGCGATGTAGCCCTGGGTCCCGCTGAAACGCAGGAAGTCGTCGTTCCATTCCTTCATGGCGGCGGAGTCTACCGCCCCCGCGGGCCCTGTCCTCCCCCGCAGAGGGCCCGGGGTCGGCCCGCCGTCACGGCTTCCAGAGGGGCTCGGAGATGTCGAAGCCGAGATCCGTACCCCACTGATTGCGGTAGCTGACCTCGTGCACCGGGGTGCGCGGGGCGACGCCCCAGCGACCCGTCGGGTAGCCCATCGTCACGCAGCCGTTGAAGTTCCAGCCCTCGTCCGGCGGGACCCCGAGCGCCTCGAGCACCGGGTCGAGCTGGAACATGAACACGCTCGTCAGCGCCGAGCCCACGCCCTCGGCCCGCGCCGCGAGCATCGCGCTCCAGACCGCCGGAAAGATCGAGCCGCCGGTCGTGTCGAACTGCGAGAAGGCGAAGAGCAGCAGCGGGTACTGCTCGAAGTGGTCCGCCAGCCACTGCGCGGAGCGCTGCATGGTGAGGAACTGGCGGCTCTCCGGCGCTTCCGGGTCGGCCGCCGCGGCGTCGGCCTGCGGCTTGTAGATCGACTCCCAGAGCTGCTGCATGCAGCCGCGGTAGATCGGTCCGAGCTTCGCCTTCACCGCCGGATCGTCCACGAGCAGGAAGCGCCACATCTGGGCGTTGCCGCCGCTCGGCGCCCGGATCGCAGCGTCGAGGATCCGACGCTGCACCTCCTCGGGGATCGGGTCGGGCTTGACCCGGCGCATGGCGCGGGTCGTGTAGAGCGCTTCGCGAATGTCCACGGGGCAGGTCCTCCTCGGGTCCGGCAGGATCGCACGCCCGAAGCCGGCCCGGCCACCCGAGGCCACCCTGCGAACCCCGAATCGGAACCCCGCATGCCTGTGCGAGACTCGGGGAATGGAAGATCTGGCCGACCGGCTCGCCGCGTACGCGGCCGGGCGCATGCCCGACGCCAGCCAGGTGCGCGTCGAGGGCGTCGAGCGGATCTTCGGCGGCGCGTCGCGCCAGACCTACCGGTTCGTCCTGGTGTGGCGGGAGGCCGGCGAAGAGCGCCAGCGCCCGCTGATCCTTCGCCGCGACCCGCCGGGCAGCCTGATCGAGACCGAGCGCGCCCTCGAGTTCAGCGCCTATCGCGCCTTCCATGGCACCAGCGTGCCGGTGCCCGAGCCGCTCTGGCTCGAGGAGGACGAGGGACCGCTCGGCCATCCCTTCTTCGTGATGGAGGAGCTGCGCGGTTTCGAGGCGTCGCCCCAGGCGATCCTGCTCCCGCCGGTCGTCGATCACCTCGCCGAGATGGGGCGCCGCAAGTGGGCGATCCTCGGTGAGATCGCGAAGGCCGACCCCAAGGCCCTCGGTCTCACCCGGGTCATGGAGCCCGTCGAGCTGGACGCTGCCTGGACTCGAGAGCTGGACCACTGGGAGGCCGTCATCGATGCGGACGAGCTGGCCCCGCAGCCTATCATCCGCGCGGCGATCCGCTGGATGCGCAGCCACCCGCCCGCGCCCGCGCAGCGCCTGTCGGTCGTGCACGGCGACTATCGGACCGGGAATTTCCTCTACGACGGCGAGGGCCGGATCCACGGGATCCTCGACTGGGAGATGGCGCACCTCGGAGATCCGCTGGAGGACCTGGCCTGGGGCTTGAACCGCATCTGGCACTGGGCGCGGGACGAACGCAGCGGCGGCCTGCTGCCGCGGGCCGAAGCGATCGCCTGCTGGGAGGAAGCCAGCGGTCTGCGGGCGGACCCGGAGGCGTTGCGCTGGTGGGAGCTGTTCTCGTGTGTGAAGGGCCAGGGCATCTGGATCTCGGCCGCCAAGGAGTTCGAGGAGGGCGTGAACCAGGAGCCGATCATGGCCGTCTCGGCCTGGGCGATGACCAACAGCCAGGACCGCGCCGCGCTCGAGCTGCTCGGGAGGCTCCCGTGAGGCCGCAGGTCGGGCGCGTGCTGCAGGAGACGCTCGTCAACCTCGCGACCGACGTGCTGCCGACGATCCAGCCGGCCTTCCGACAGGGCGCGCTCGGCACCCAGCTGATGCTGCTCGCGACGGTGGCCGAGGAGTTCGAGCGGGCCGCGGCGCGGCGGGTCGAAGAGAACCAGGCCCTGCGCGTGATCTTCGCCAGCGCCCAGGCGCTGCCGCTCGACCCCGACCTCGGTGTGCGCCTCGCCGAGGCCAGCCTCCGCGAAGACCCCGACCTGCGCGTCACCGTGCTCGACGCCGCCAACGACGAGCTGCGCGCGCTCCTGATCGAGCTGCACGCCGCCGTCGAAGCCCTCGACGGCCCGGTCGCGCAGGAGATCGAAGAGGCCATCTGGCAAGAGCTGGCCCTCTCGACCGAGCGCCGAAAAATCTCCACCGCCCCCTTCTAGCCCCCTCCCTCCGAAACAAGAACCAGAGCCAAAGCGGCAACGGAGACCGGCCGGAGCGGGGACCGGAGCGGGGACCGGAGCGGGGACCGGAGCGGGGACCGGAGCGGGGACCGGAGCGGGGACCGGAGCGGGGACCGGAGCGGG
>JAJDAR010000262.1 GCA_029261775.1 Deltaproteobacteria bacterium
TGCGGGGTCTCGCGATCCCGCCAGCGCGCAGCTCGTTGCGGCGCAAGCTGCTCCGGCTGCTCGCCGTTCACCCCGTCGAGCGGGTGGATGCGCAGGCCGTGGGGCTGGAGCTGGCGTCGGGCTCGCCTCCCCGCGTCTCCGACAGCCTGGCCCGGCTCCAAGAGCTGGCTGCACTGCATCCTTCCTCGCCGGAGCCGCACCGCGCGATCGGTCGGATCTACGTGCGGGGCAACGGCATGCGCGAGGCGGCCGAGGCGTTCGCGGAGGCCCATCGCCGGTCGGGCGCGGCAGAGGACGCGATCTCCACGGCCAAGGCCTACGACCACGTCGACCCGGTGCTGGCCGCCGAGTGGCTGGCGCGCATGCCCGCCGCCGAGCGCGCCGCAGAGCCGCGTCTCTCGCTCATCGCCGCGACCGAGGCGCTGCGGCGCGGGGCGGGGCCCGATGAGCTTCGCGCCCACCTGCGGCGCGTGCTCGGCTTCCGCGGGAGCCCGGACGGGCACACCCTGGCCGGTGTGGACGCCCGCATCGTCGAGCTCGCGCGTGCCGTCGGCGATGCCGGCCTGGAGCGCGCGTTCTCGGATGCCGAGCGAAGGGAGCGAGCCCGCAGGGCGAGCCGGGAGGTCGCGTTCGGGCGTGCCGCGCTCGCCCGTGGCGAGCTCGGCACGGCGGTCCAGGCGCTCGGCCGAGCCCGGGAGCTGGCCCCGGGCGAAGAGGATGTGCTCGACTACGCCGTCGATGTCGCCGGCGAGGCCCGGGACGGCGCCGCGCTCTCGGCGGCCCTCGAAGAGATCGAGCTCTGGGCGCCGACCTTCGCCGAGGGACGGGCCAAGGCGAACAAGATCCGCGTCCGCTTCGGCCGCCCCAAGCGCTTCGACGAGGAGTAGCGCGCGGGGGCGAGCCCTGCGCGCTTTCCGGTAGACTCCGCCCGCCACGAGGAGGATCCGCGCGATGCTGAAGGGCATCATCGTCCAGCTGAACACCGGGCTCGGCCGCCATGCCGGCACGGACGACGCGCTCTACCTGGGCGTGAGCGGCACCGCCGGTGGACGGGAGTTCCCTCTCGACATCGCGTGGTTCGACGACGCAGAGCGCCGGTCGCGGGTGAAGTACGCGCTCGGCAGCATCTGGGACGAGGAGGCCCAGACCGGCGCGCGGCGGCCAAAGGAGGCGACCGGCGGCTGGAACGACCCCGCCCTGGCCTACATCGGCTTCGACGCGATCGATCGCGTCTACCTCCGCAAGCAGTCCGCGCGTTCGGTGCGAAGCGACGACGCCTACGAGCTGGACGAAGTCGACGTCCAGCTCTACGGCCCCGAGCCCCGACGGCGCCGCTTCCGCTGCAACACGGGCACCTGGCTCGGCACCGCCTACGGCTCGCAGATCTGGCTCCCCGAGGTGGACTGGGACTCGCTCAGCGTCTCGCTGCGCACCTGAGGCCCGGGGCGCCCACCGACGTTGCGTCGAGGGTGCATTTCCGGCACCGTACGCCGCTCGGGAAGGACGCGCTCGCGCCTCCGCTCCCCGTGGCCCCGTAGCTCAGCTGGATAGAGCGCCAGCCTCCGAAGCTGGAAGTCGTACGTTCGAATCGTGCCGGGGTCACCACCCACCGCCCCCACTGCGCCCCAAACCCGGCCGCGCGCAATAGAGGGCGACGCGCAACGGACGCGACGCGCAACGCAGGGGATGCGCAGCAGAGGGGACGCGCGAGAAAAGGGGAACGCAAAAAAAGGGGGACGTTGGTTTCATTGTTTCATTCCGCGGGAATGAAACAATGAAACCAACGTCCCCGCTCTCGGCGCTCTCGGCGCTCTCGGGGTGTCCCCTCTCTCGTCGGCGCTTTTCGGGGTGGCTATTGGCTCATGTGGTAGCCGCCGTTCGGGGAGAGGGTCTGGCCGGTCACGAACTTGGCTTCGTCGCTGGCGAGGTAGACGGCGGCCCAGGCGATGTCATCCGTGTCGCCGAAGCGGCCCATCGGGGTGGCGCCCTCGATGAACGGGCGCGCGGCCTGGATCGGTGCCGTGAGGTCCGTGTCGATGAAGCCGGGGGCCAGTGCGTTGACGCGGATGCCGCGGGTCACCACCTCGCGCGCCAGCGAGCGGGTGAGCCCCAGGATGCCGGCCTTGGCCGCGCAGTACGCGGCACTCCCGCCGCCCCCGGCCGTCCCCATGATCGAGCCCATGTTCAGGATGGAGCCGGAGTTCTGGCGGTTCATGATCTTGAGGCCCTCGCGGCAGCAGTAGAAGGTGCCGTTCAGGTGGACGTCGATCATGCGGAGCCAGCTCTCGTCGCTCGTGGTCACGGCCATGTCGAGATGGGTCTGGATCGGCCCGCCCGCCGCGAGTTCCGCCATCTGCTTCACCGGGATCTCGTTGAAGCGCTTCTCGAGCTCCGGGTCGCCGTCGAACGCGAAGCCGGCGTTGTTCACCAGGATGTCGAGCCGGCCGTGCTCGCGGTCCACCTGGGCGAACATGTCGGCCACGGCGGCGGAATCCGAGACGTCCGCGGCGATGGCGCTCCCCGCCACCTCCTTGGCCACGGCTTCGGCGGCGTCTTTGCGCAGGTCGTTCACGACGATGAGGGCCCCTTCCTCCTGGAAACGTCGGGCCATCTGGGCGCCCAATCCTGCTCCGGCGCCCGTGATCAGTGCCAGCTTGCCGGCGAGTCGTCCCGTCATCGCATGTCCCTCCTGGGTTGCAGAGACGGAGTCTGCCGCGCCCGGGCGGGCCGCGCCCCCCGGAGGCAATGGCCGAACGCAAGCGGGCCCGGAGGCTTCCACCCCCGGGCCCGCGGCATGATCCTCGGTCACCGGACTAGAAGTGAGGAGGGCCATGTCGACGGCGAAGCGTCTGTCACGGGGCAGGGACGAACTTCGTGTGCCTCGCGGTGCGGGTTCGTCACCGGGGATCGGTCGGCGGTTCCCGACGGCGTCGCACTTTGCGCGAAGCCGGCGTGCTCGTGTGTCATCCGTCACACCCGCGGTGACCGGTATGCTCCCGCCGTGAGCTACGACCCGGCCCGACACACCGCGCTGCACGGCGGCCCGTGGTCGGCCGACGCGGCGAGCGACGCCATCACCGCGATCGCACGCGACTTCGAGAACGCCGTTCAGGCCGACGGGCTCTGGCCGACGCATCCGCTCGACGAGGCCGATCGCGCGCCGCGCCGTTGTGCCTACACCGGGGCGGCCGGTGCGATCACCGCACTCGCCGTCCTGCGCCGTCACGGCGTGGCCGCTCCGGACTGGAGGGATCGCCTGCCCGGGCTGCACGAGGCGCTCGTGGCCGAGCCCGACTTCGGGCGGCCCGAGGCGGGTCTGCAGCTGGGCGAGGTGGGCGTGCTGGCGCCGGCCGTCCTGGCCGATCCCGCCGAGCCGACCCGCGCGGATCGGCTGGCAGACGCCATGGACCGGCTCGTCGAGCACCCCGCGCGCGAGATCACCTCCGGCGCCACGGGCGCGCTGGCCGCCGCACGGGTGTTGGCCGACGAGACCGGTCAGGCGCGCTGGCGCGAGCACACCGCACGCCTGGCCGATGCACTGCACGCGAGCTGGGAGCGTCACCGCGATACCGGCAGCTGGCTCTGGCGCCACGAGATCTTCGGCGGCATGCGCCGCTACTTCGGTGCCTGCCACGGCGTGGCCGGCAACGCAGGCGAGCTGGCTCGCGCCAGCGAGCTGCTCGGCGACGGGCGCGCCCCGCGGACCCTCGAGCGCGCTGCCGCGGCGCTCGAGGCCGGCGCGATCGGCCGGGACACGGACCTCAACTGGCCCGTCAGCCCCGATCCTTCGGGCGGCCGGCGCCTCGTCCAGTGGTGCCACGGCGCACCCGGCGTCGTCACCGCCCTGGCGATTGCGCCGGGCGCCGATGCCGAGACCACGAAGCGGCTCGACGCGCTGCTGCTCGCCGCCGGGCACACCGTGTGGACCGCCGGCCCGGTCCGGAAGGGCCCGGGGGTCTGCCACGGCACGGCCGGCAACGGCTATGCCTTCCTGTTCCTCCACCGGCGCACGGGCGATGCGCTGTGGCTCGAGCGGGCCCGCGCCTTCGCCATGCACGCCATCGCCCAGCGCGCTCGCCACCGCGAGCGCTTCGGTCAGGGTCGCTTCACGCTCTGGACGGGGGACGGCGGGCTCGCGGTCTACCTGCTCCACTGCCTGCGCCCGGAACAGGCGGCGATCCCCGGTCTCGGCGTCTTCTGACCGTCCTCAGCCGTCCTGCACGTCGTACGGTGGCAGCGTCACCCGCTCCTCCAGGCAGCCGTAGGCGGTGGGGGTCAGCTTGATCACCGTGTGCAGCGGCACATCCACGTACGGGGTGTCGTCGATCGGCAGCTGCTGGAAGTAGGCGATCATCGCGCGCAGCACGGCCCGGTGCGCGATCACGAGGACGGGTGTCCGGTAGCGCTCGAGCTCGATCAGCACGCGGTCGATGCGCTGGATGACGTCCCGGTAGGACTCGCCGCGCGGATAGCGGTAGCTGAGCTTGTCGCGACGGCGAGCCTCGAACTCGCCGGGGTGCCGGGCTTCGATCTCGGCGTAGGTGAGGCCGTCGCACGACCCGGCGTGGATCTCGTCGAGGGCACGCCAGTCGCCCGGGCGCATGCCGAG
>JAJDAR010000263.1 GCA_029261775.1 Deltaproteobacteria bacterium
GTCCTCGGGCTCTTCCGCAGGAAAGGCCCGATCGAGCAGGGCATCGAGGGCCGGCCGATCGATCCTGGGATCGAGCTCGCCGGTGGGCCAGGCCTGGGTGGGCCAGGCAACACCCTGGGGCTGGGGAGGGAGGGGGAGCAGGTCCGCCATGGGGCGAAGCATACCGCGCGTGGTACGGTGGCCGCGCTCCACCCTGGGAGGAATCCAAATGGGAAATATCGCTCGTGTCCTGGTCGGCGCCGTCGTGGTGCTGCTCGCCGCCCTCGCCATCCTCTTCATCGGCGCCCGCAGCGGCGATGGGCCGGTCGCGATCGTCGCCGGCGGACCCTTCCAGACCGGCGCCCTGGTCGAGGGCCCCGAGTCGGACTGGTCGTTCGTGAGAGACGTGCAGGAGGTCGAGTTCCAGCTGCTCGAGCCGGCCCGCTCGCGCACGACCTGGATCCTCACCCATGAGGGCAAGGCCTACATCCCGTCCGGCTACATGACGACCTGGTGGGGCAAGATCTGGAAGCAGTGGCCGCATGAGGCCGCCAAGGATCCGAGGATCCTGCTGCGCATCGGAGACGATCTGTACGAGCGCAAGCTGGTGCGGGTGGCGGAAGACTCGCCGGTCATCGAGCCGCTGCTGTCGCAGCTGAGCGAGAAGTACGCGGGCGGCAGCGAGATCCCGCGCGATGCCGTGACGTCGGGCTACCTCTGGATCTTCGAGCTGGCCCCGAGGAGCTGAGGCCATGTTCAAGTGGATCGGTGGCGTCCTCCTCCTGCTGGCCGTCGGTGTCGGCGCCTACCTGTATGCGGGCGCGATGGGCTTCCTCGGTCGCGAAGGGGTCGCCGGGGTGCCCCACGGATCGGCCCGCCCCGAGCCCGTCGGGGCTGAAGCATCGGCCCGCCAGGCCTCGACGGCGCACTCGCTCGGCGACAACTCCGGGAGCCAGATCCTGTTCGGCGACTTCCACGTCCACACCACCTTCAGCTTCGACGCCTTCCTGCTGAATCTGCCGATGGCAGGGGGCGCCGGCGCCAGGCCTCCGGCGGATGCCTGCGACTTCGCTCGCTTCTGCTCCGCCCTCGACTTCTGGTCGATCAACGACCATGCCGAGAACCTGACGCCGCATCTGTGGCGCGAGACGGTGGAGTCGGTGCGCCAGTGCAACGCTGCGGCCGGCGACCCCGCGAACCCCGATCTCGTCACCTACCTGGGCTGGGAGTGGAGCCAGATCGGCACGCGCCCCGACAACCACTACGGGCACAAGAACGTCGTGATGCTCGGAACCGGCGACGACGAGATCCCGGCGCGACCCGTCTCGGCACGCAGCCCCGGCCTGGACACGCAGAATCGGGCCCCGCTCTCCCTGGCCCAGCGCCTGGGCCTGACCCTGATCAACGGGGAACGGGGGCGGGACTTCACCCACCTGCTGCGAAAGATGGCGACCGAGCCCCGTTGTCCGGACGGTGTGCCCGTGCGTGAGCTTCCGGTGGATTGCATGGAGGGTGTCGTCACCCCCGAGGAGCTCTTCTCCAAGCTCGACGAGTGGGGCCTGCCATCCTTGGTGATTCCGCACGGGACGGCGTGGGGCATGTACACGCCGGCGGGCTCGGATTGGCGCAAGCAGCTGCGCGGCCACGACCCGGCGCGGCAGAGCCTGGTCGAGATCTACTCGGGCCACGGCAACTCCGAGCAGCTGCCCACGTGGCGCGAGGTCGAGATCGCGGCCGACGGAAGCCTGTCGTGCCCCGAGCCCAAAGCGGGCTACCTGCCGAGCTGCTGGCGGGCGGGCGAGCTGATCGGGGATCGCTGCCGGGAGGACGGCGTCGAAGCGTCGGAGTGCAGCCGACGCGTCGTCGCCGCGCGCCAGAACTACCTCGACGCGTTCCAGGCCGGGTGGAAAACCCTGCCGGGCTACCCCACCAACGACTGGCTCGACGCGGGCCAGGCTCCCGACATGTTCCAGCCCGCGTTCAACTTCCGACCGCGCGGCTCGGTCCAGTACATGCTGGCGATCCGCGACTTCAGCGACCCGGCCGCCCCCAAGCGCTTCGACTTCGGTTTCCTGGGCTCGAGCGACAACCACATGGCGAGCCCTGGCACCGGCTACAAGGAGGTTGCGCGCGGTGAGATGTCCGAGGGACGCGGCCGCAGCGGCGACCCGGTCGGGGGCGGCGGGATGTTCGGGGGAGAGATCGAGGGCGAGCCGGTCGCGGAGTCCGTGCCCTTCGTCTCGAGCGGCGAGAGCCCGCTCCAGCTGTTCGAGATCGAGCGCGCCTCGGCGTACTTCGCGACGGGCGGCCTGGTCGCCGTGCATTCGGCGGGCCGCGATCGGCAGGCGATCTGGGACGCGCTCCAGCGCAAGGAGGTCTACGCCACGAGCGGACGGCGCACGCTGCTCTGGTTCGACCTGGTCGACGAGGCCCGCTCGGTGCCGATGGGCTCGACGGTCGAGCGCAGCGCCCTGCCGCGCTTCCGGGTGCGGGCGGCCGGCTCCTTCGAGCAGCAGCCCGGCTGCCCGGACCACGCGATCGACGCCCTCGGGCCGGAGCGGATCGCCGCGATCTGCCGGGGCGAGTGCCACCATCCCGGCGAGACCCGCCGTCCGATCACGAGGATCGAGGTCGTGCGCATCCGCCCCCAGATCCGGGCGGACGAGCCCCTGGAGGGGCTGGTAGAGGACCCCTGGAAGACGCTGCCCTGCCCGGCCGACGGCTCGGGCTGCGTCGTCGAGTTCTCGGATCCCGACTTCGAGACGGCAGGCCGCGACACGGTCTACTACGCCCGCGCCATCGAGGCCCCGGACGCGCTGATCCACGGCTCCGACCCGCTGCGCTGCACCCGCGACGCGGCGGGCAACTGCACCGCGATCGACCCCTGCGGCATGAACACGCCGCGCAGCGACGACTGCCTGAGCGAGGCCGAGCCCCGCGCCTGGTCCTCCCCCATCTACGTCGATTTCGGATCCTAGAGCATGTCCTACAAGCCCGATGGGTACACGACCGTGGCCCCCTATCTGATCGTCGACGGGGCGAGCGACACGATCGATTTCCTCGTGCGTGCGCTAGGCGCCACCGAGATCCGCCGCTTCGCCGGCGAGGACGGCCGGGTCATGCACTCCGAGGTGCGGATCGACGACACCGTGGTGATGATCTCCGACGGAGCCGAGGGCTGGCCGCCGGTCCCGTCTCACGTGCACGTCTACGTGCCGGACGTCGACGCGGCGTATGCACGCGCCCTCCAGGAGGGCGCGACGGCGCTCAAGGAGCCCAGCCAGGGCGGGGACGAAGACAAACGCGGCGGCGTCACGGACCCGGGCGGAACCACCTGGTGGCTAGCCACCAAGGTCGCCTAGACCCCGACCACAAACAGCGGGGGCGGAGAGCGGGGACGTTGGTTTCATTGTTGCATTGCGGCGACCCCCGTCCGGTCGGATGCAACAATGAAACGAACGTCCCCTCCTTGCCGTCCCCTCCTTGCGCGTTCTCGCCTGGCGTTCCCGTTTTGGTCCGTCCTCGCTCTCTTCGGTCTGGTCAGGAGGAGGAGGAGCCGGCGGGGTAGACGGTGGGGACGGCGGCGCCGCCCTTGGGGACGGCTCCGATCGAGAGCGCGGTGAGGGTCGAGGCCAGGGCGAGGGCGGCGCCCAGGGCGAAGGCCAGGCCGAAGGTGTCGGGCTCGGCCACGCCGCCGTAGACGATGGTCAGCAGGGCGATGCCGAAGGACGCTCCGCCCTGGCCCGCCAGCCGGTTGGCGGCGGAGGCCACGCCGAGGTCCGACTCCGCCACCGAGTGCGCAATGGCGGAGGTGATGGACGGCTGGCTCAAACCGTGACCCACCCCCTGTCCGACCAGGCCGATCCCGAAGACGAGCAGGTTCGACTCGTAGGCGCCCCACGCGATCCCGCCCAGGGCAACGCTCATGACGGCGCCACCGAGCACCGAGGCGCTCCGCTCGCCGAAGCGCTCGCCCAGCGCTCCGCCGATGGGCGACGCCAGCGTGAGCGATGCCGTCCGCAGGACCATCAGCAACGAGGCCTTCGTGATCGAGAAATCGAAGGACTCGTAGAGCAGGAGCGGCGCGAGCACGAAGGCGCCCATGTACGCCGCAGAGTTGAACGCGTTCGTCACGAGGGTGGCGGAGAAGCTGCGGTCGCGGAACAGCGCGAGCGGCAGCAGCGGATCCCGAACCCGGCCCTCGATGCGCACGAACGCCACGATCCCGAGGGCACCGAGGGCGGCCGCGGCGGGGATCCAGGGCGAGGCGATCCCGAGTTCGCGCACGCTTCCAAGCGCGACCATGAAGCCACCCACGCCGACGGCCAGGGCGAGCGCGCCGAGGACGTCGAAGCGGACGCGGCGGGGACGCGTCTCGCGCAGCACGGCGAACGCGATCGCCAGGGCCGCGGCGCTCATCCCTGCCTGCAGCAGGAAGACGATGCGCCAGCCGAGCAGATCGACCAGGGGCCCGCCGAGGATCAGGCCCAGGGCCGGCGCGCCCGCGGTCGTCATCGACCACCAGCCCATCGCGCGGACGCGGCGTCCGGCCGGGAATACGGCGAAAAGGAGGGCCATCGCGGTGGGCTGCGTCGCGCCGCCCAGCACCGCGGCCACCGTGCGCATGCCGATCAGCGAGTAGGGATCCCAGGCGAGCGCGGTGAGCGCGGCCACCACCGTGGCTCCGGCGAAGCCCCACAGGAAGACCCGCCGGTGGCCGTGCAGATCGCCGAGCTTGCCCACCAACGGGAACGCGATGGCCGAGAGCAGCATCGGTGCGGTGACGACCCAGGCAAGGGTGGTCTCCCGCGCTCCGAACTCCTCCGCGATCGGTCCGAGGGAGACGGCGAGGATCGTGAACGGAAAGGACGTCGAGAACATCCCCGCGAGCACGGCGAAGAGCACCCAGCCCGGATAGCGGCCCGACGCGTCGAGACGCTCGATCCATGCCCGCCGCCAGCGCATCAACGCCGCTGCGCCGGGTCGCGATCCACAGCAGTCTCATGCATGGAAGACCCTCCGGGCGCGACGAAGTGCGAGGTCTGGCGGCGGGGGCCCGAGGCCTCGGCAGAGCGCACCGTTCACCTGGTGCTTGCGCGCGCCACACCATAGGCAAGCATCTCCCAGGGGCCAGCTCCGCCGTCTGGACGCTGCGCGCTCCGAAGCGATCGGGACGTGCCGGCGGAGGCCACACCGGTGGCGCTGATCCCGATCGGCTACCTGGACGCGAACTTCGGTCCGACGAAGCGCAAGCCCTGCGCTGGAACGGCTGGTCCTGACTCAGCCGGCCCGGTTCGCGTGCGCCGCAGCCCCGACGTCGAGCACGATCTTCGTCTCCCGCTCCGAGACCTCCCACAGCGTCTCGATCGCCTGCGACAGCCCGAGCACACGAAGAATGGGACGTCGCACCGGCGGGCCGTTGTTGACGAAGCGTGGTGCGTAGAACTCCCCGCCCCGTGCCTGCGGATCCGTCGCTGCCCGCAACTGCGGCAGCGCACCAGCGGCGGGTGTCATGCCGGTCGATCCCGCGAGGCCGTGGAAGAAGCGCTGGATGAAACCTCCGTCCGTCTCGGCCACGCTCGTCGCCTGGAGGTCGGTGTCCGACAGCCCCGGATGCGCGACGAGGCTCGCCGCGCCGACCCCGGCCGCCTCGAAGCGGCGCTGCAGCCCGATCGCGAAGTGGAAGTTGGCGAGCTTCGACTGCCCGTAGGCCTTCCACGCCCCGTAGTTGCCTTCCAGGTGGGGGTTCTTCGGATCGATCGCACGCCCCATGTGGTGTGCCGTGCTGGTGACGCTGACCACCCGCGCTGCCTCCGCGCGCAGGAGCGCGGGCAGCAGCTGGGCCGTGAGCGCGAAGTGGCCGAGGTGGTTCACGCCGAGCTGCATCTCGAACCCATCGACCGTGCGGCGCTCCGGAATCGCCATGAGCCCTGCGTTGTTGACGAGGATGTCGACGTGATCGTGGGCCCCCAGCATCCGTTCCGCGGCCTGCGCGATCGACGCCAGGGAGCCGAGATCGAGCGGGACGATCTCGAGCTGCACGTCGCCCTCGGTCTCACGGATGCTCTTCTCGGCCTCCGCAGCCTTCTGGAGATCGCGCGCGGCCATCACGACCCGTGCGCCGGCCCCCGCGAGGGCCCGGGCCGTCTCGAGGCCCAGACCACCGTTCGCGCCGGTCACGACCGCCGTTCGTCCGCTCAGGTTGGGAATGTCTCGACGGGTCCACGCCATGGCTCGGATCCTCCCAGGACGCCGCTCGGCGCCGACACCCCGGAGTGTCTCCCAGATCCGGACCTCCCGCCCGGCCAGCCTGCGCAGCCCACGGCGTCATGACACGGATGGCGGATGCCAGTCCCGGGCCTCACCGGAGGTCTAGACGGCATGGCCGATGGACTCCGGCACCCACGGGGCGGACGATCGGACCGACGAGGAGGCCGTCGTCATGCCCGCACCTCCGGGACTCTCCCGCGCCCTGGCTGCCCTGCCGATCCTTCTGGCCCTGTCGAGCGGCCCCACGCGCGCCGAGACCGTCGATCTGCACGACCCGACGCCCCGTTGGATCGAGGCGCGCTTCGTCCAATCCCTGCCGGGCGAGGTCGCGACCTACAGCGCTCCCGTGCACGGCTGGCTCGAGCCCGGGCCCGATCGCGAGCAGGTGACCCTGCGTGTCCCGGCTCACCTGGTCGAGACCGTCCTGTTCGCCGACGAGGGGGCCGTGCCCGGGAGCTTCCAGGACTTCGTGTGGATCTTCGAGCGCAGAACCGGCCACGTCGCCGAGGCCGGGCTGTCGGGAATCCTTCGACGTCCGTGGTCCTTCGGCTGGATGCGGTCGTCGGTGGAAGTCGATCTGACGATCCGGCTGAGCACGCTCCGCGCGGGCGGATACCGGGCCCCCCGAGGGCTCGCGGGCCGGAGGGTCAGCGAGTTCTGCAGGGGCTCCGAGGCTGGCTGCACCCCCGTGGAGCCCCGCGCGTACGATCCCGATGGCGGAAGCGTGGCCGCGGTGGGTCATGCCGACGCGAGCTATGGCGCGATCGGCTGGTCGTCCTTCGCTTCGATCGGCAGGGCCCTGCTCCGCGAGCTTCGGCCCGAACCCGCCACGACGGGTGAATCGGAGGTGGCCGAGCGGGACGACCCCGCCGGGCCCGCGCTGCCTCGAGCGCAAGGGCCGCCCGTGGCGTGGTAGCGTCTCGTCCGCATGGCGAGGGAACGACAGACCGCCCTGATCACGGGCGCCTCCGGTGGCATCGGGCACGAGCTGGCGCTCGTGTTCGCGGAGCACGGCTTCGACCTCGCCCTCGTGGCCCGTCGCCAGGCCGAGCTCGAGGTGCTGGCGGAGCATTGCCGCCGCGACCACGGCGTAGGCGCCGACGTGCTGGCGATGGATCTGCTGGCACCGGACGCACCGGGCCTGCTGGTCCAACGGGTCGAGGAGGCCGACCTGCACATCGACGTGCTCGTCAACAACGCGGGCCTGCTGGACATGGGGCGCTTCGCCGAGATCGACGTCACGCGGCACGAGCGCCTGCTGCAGCTCAACGTGGTGGTGCTGGCATCGCTCACCCGGCGACTGCTGCCGGCGATGATCGACCGCGGTCACGGACGGATCCTGAACGTCGCCTCGACCTCGTCGTTCCAGCCCGTTCCCTCCCTCGCGCTCTACGCCGCCAGCAAGGCCTTCGTACTCTCGTTCTCGGAGTCCCTCTCCGAGGAGCTCAAGGGAACCGGCGTGACCGTCACGGCCCTGTGTCCCGGCGTCACCCGGACGGACATGTACGAGCGGACCCAGGACGAGCACGAGAGTGCAGCCATGGTGCCCGGGATCTTCGTCTCCGAGGTCGGCGACGTGGCGCGGGAGGGCTACGAAGCCTGCGTCTCCGGACGGGCCGTGGTCGTCCCCGGTCTGCCCAATCGACTCGTCGCGAGCGCCGTGCAGCTCTATCCGCGCTGGCTGGTGCGCAGCATCGGCGGCCTGGTCGGACGGCGCTCGACCTAGCCGGGGCCGTCGTAGGAAGCGTCGTCGAGCTCGTCGGCCATTCGGGTACGCAGGTACGCCTCGGCGGCCTCCCGATCCGAAGCGCTGGGCAGGAACCGGGAGTCGAAGAAGGCCCTCACGGCGAGCGCCGTCAGGTACTGCTGGCGCTGCGGGCGCATGGCCAAGGCGTCGTCTGACGCGGACGAGCACGGCGGGTCCCAGGCGTCTCCGTCGATGCCCTGCTCGGGACCCCCCAGCGGCCCGAAGGCGTCTCCGGGATCCTCTCCGGTCGAGACCTCCTCCAGCTGCTCGCGGATGCCGCCGCACGCGAGGCTGTCGGGGCTGCGATGGAAGCGCAGCCAGACGCGTGCGAACTCGACGAAGCCGAGATGGGTTCCCGCTTCGAGCGACACGAGCGCGGCGGCCGGGAGCTTGCCCCGAAGGCCGGCCGCATTGCGATCGTGGGGAACGATGGCGTCCTCGGTGCCGGCCACCATCAGGAAGGGCGGGCCCTCCTCGGCAAAGAAGCGGGCGCCGAGCATCTGGGTCGGCCCTGCGATCGAGACGGCCGCCCGCGCGCGGGGCTCGCGCTCCGTCGGATGGAACGCGAGCAACGTGGTCGTGAGTCCGCCATAGGAAAGGCCGGCGAGGCCGATGCGATCCTCGTCGATGGCGACGCCGAGCTCCCGGGCAGACTTGGCCAGCAGCGTGTCGAGGACGAAGCGCACGTCGCCCGGCTGGTGGTGGAGATCGAGGAAATCGGGCCCGCCCGGCGCAGCGCCGTGGGTCCGCGGAAAGTCGAGCGCGGCGACCGCGTACCCGTGGCTCGCCAGGTGCTCGAGCAGGAAGAGCATCTCGGTGCGGTTGCCCGAGAAGCCGTGGCTGTAGAGGATCAGGGGCCTGGCGCCCTCGGCCCCCACGGGAGACCAGACGGAGACCCGGAGGGTTCGGGACGAAGCCCCTGCGAACCCGGCGTGGCTCGGCTCGGGTCGGCTGGGGTCCACCAGAAGCAGGTCCGTCCGCTCCACGTCGTAGACGCCGGGAGCGAGCCGGGCCGCACTCTCCGTTCCGTCGGCAGGCGCGTGCGACCGCAGCCCTTCGACGAGGCCCGCACAGCCGAGCCAGGTCGATGCGAGCCCGAGCAGCAAGAGGACGGCGGCGGTCGAGCGAGGGGCATGCATGCGCGGACCTCGGATGGAAGCCGGGGCGGAAGGTCCCACACGGCCGGGGGGCTCTTCAACCCCACCCTCAGCCCCGACGTCATCCTTTGATAGGATGGCGCCCCCACGGTTTCGGGGAGGCCGGCTCATGTGCGGCAACGCGTCATCCATCGGGTCGAGGTCCGCGCCCCTCCTCGTCATGCTCCTCGGCCTGCTCGTGCTGCCCGCGTGCGGAGCCGAGCAGCCGCCGGACCTCGGCGGAGGCGGGGTCGCGACCTGGGAGGCGTGGGGCGGCGCGCCGGGCGGCGCCCACTTCTCCTCGGCCACGCAGATCACGCCGGAGAACGTGCGCTGGCTGGAGCTCGCATGGGAGCACCGTTCCGGCGACATCCGTCTCGGGCGAGGCTTCGGTGAAGACGGGCCACCGCTGCCTCCCAACGGCTTCCAGACGACGCCGATCGTCATCGACGACACCCTCTTCTACTGCACGTCGTTCAATCACGTGTTCGCGCTCGACGCAGAGACCGGCGCCGAGAAGTGGCACTTCGACCCGAAGGTCGACAAGGAGGCCCACCTCCTGCCCAACTGCCGCGGCGTCAGCAGCTGGCGCTCGGGCGAGGCGGGTACCTGCGAGCACCGGATCTTCGTCGGCACCCTCGACGCTCGCCTGATCGCGTTGGACGCCGAGACCGGTGAACGCTGCGCCGACTTCGGCGAGCAGGGCGAGGTCGACGTCACCCATCGCATCTCTGAGCATCTGCCGATCGAGTACAGCATCACCTCCCCGCCGGCGATCCTGAACGACGTCGCGATCACCGGCTCGCTGGTGCTCGACAACACGCGCACGGACGCCCCGAGCGGTGTGGTCCGCGCCTACGACGTGCGCACGGGCGAGCTGCGCTGGGCCTGGAACCCGCTGCCCCCGGACATGGAGCCCCACAACGAGGACGGCACCTACCGGAGCGGCACCACCAACGTGTGGTCCGTCATGGCGGTCGACGAAGAGCGGAACCTGGTGTTCGTGCCGACGGGCAACACCAACCCCGACTACTTCGGCGGGCATCGCCAGGGCCTCGACCACTACTCGAGCTCGGTGGTCGCCCTGAACGGTGACACCGGCGAGGTGGTGTGGCACTTCCAGATGGTCCACCACGACTTGTGGGACTACGACACTCCGGCTCAACCGACGTTGATGGACCTGCGCGTCGGGGACGAGACGGTTCCCGTCGTCGTCCAGGTCACCAAGATGGGCATGACCTTCGTGCTGCACCGCGACACGGGGGAGCCCGTGTTCCCGGTGGAGGAGCGTCCGGTTCCCCAGGGCGCCGTACCCGGAGAGTACCTCTCGCCGACCCAGCCATTCCCCAGCCACGTGCCCCACCTGCTGCCAGCGATCAGCTCCGACGACGCCTGGGGCTTCACCTTCTGGGACGAGGGGGCCTGCCGCGACCGGATGCAGGAGCTGCGCTACGACGGCATCTACACCCCGCCGTCGCTCGGCGGCTCGATCCTGTATCCGAGCAATGGGGGTGGCAACAACTGGGGCTCGCCTGCCATCCACCTGGACGATCAGGTGATGGTGGTGCTCACCTGGCGCGTCGCCGCGACGAGCCAGTTGATTCCGCGTGACCAATGCGGGGACACCCTGCAGCGCCAGCTCGGCACGCCGTACTGCGTGGAGACGGGCATCGTGAGCTCGCCGCTCGGCGTGCCCTGCCTGGCGCCTCCGTGGGCGACCGTGGACGCCGTCGACCTGGCCGCGGGCAAGCTGCTCTGGAGCGTTCCCCTCGGCACCAGCCGCAACCTGGCACCGTTCCCCTTCTGGTGGATCGAAGGAGTCCCGGGGACCGGCGGGCCGATCGTCACCAAGACCGGGCTCATCTTCATCGGGGCCGCCCTCGAGCACGCCTTCCGCGCCCACGATCTCGCGACCGGCGAGGTGCTCTGGAAGGCGGACCTGCCCACCTCGGCGAACTCGGTGCCCATGACCTACCAGACCCGGCCCGACGGCCGGCAGTACGTCGTCGTGGCCGTGGGCGGGCATTGGGGAGCCCCGATGCCGCCCGGCGATCACCTGATGGCGTTCGCCCTGCCCGAGTAGCAGGCGGTCAGGCGACCGCGTCGGTCGGGTCGGCGACCTTGCGGTGCACGCGCTGCCACGTCGCCTTCTCGCAGCTCGGGCAGCGCCCCCACATGCGGGGCTCGCCGACCGCCTTGTAGCGGATGCCCCCGGCCTCCCAGAGATCGCGACGCGCACCGCAGGAACACTCGATCCACCACTGGCGGGTGCCCGCTTCGATCGCGTCGAAAGCCCGAACGGGAAGGATCCGGCGCAGCCCCCGCTGAAGAGAGCCCACGGGGCGGCCCGGTGCAGGGTGCTGCGCAGCGGGAAGGAACTTCTGCCCGCCGACCACGATGAGAAAGGCGCAGCCCACGAACAGGCCAAGGGCGATCCACGCAAGGCCTTCCTGGCCGAGCACATAGGACGCCGCGCCACCCAGCAGCAGACAGCCGAGCGTGAGCAGGCCGTTGCCCAGGTGGTTGGCGAGGCCCTCGATGTCGTACTTCGCGCGCTCTTCCGGAGAGGACCGGTTGTAGCCGGCGACCAGCTCGAAGGCGTGATGGACTCGCAGGCGAACGCCGAGCACGAGCAGGGGGGCGGCGAACAAGGCGGCCGTCAGAAGGATGGCAGCGCTCGTGACCGCCATGTCAGGCGTCGATTCCGTGAGGAGTCACCACGACCCCTCATCGCTAGACCGCGTGGGCTACTTGAGCCGGGGCCTCGCGTCCAGGCGAAGGGCGGGCGCTACTCGGGCAGCTCGTTGCCAGGCCCCCCGAAGCCCTTGAACTTCGGCAGACCGTCGCGCACCGCCATCACCTTCTCGTTGTAGTGCACGTGCGTGGTCGGCTCGTACACCAGACCGTGTATGGAACCGGCCGGTACGTCGGTCATGCCGAGATCGGGGTGGACGATCAGCACCGCAGCGCCGCAGGCGGTGCAGAACTGGCGGTGGCTCGCCTCGGTCCGCTTGTAGAGCCCGAGCTTGTCGGCACCCTTCACGACCTGAACGTTCTCGGTGGGCCAGAGACTGGCCGCGTGGAGCGGAGCCGAGAGCCACCCCCGGCACGACTCGCAATGGCAATAGGCCATGATGTTCGGCTCGCCGCTGATCTCGAGCTCGACGGCGCCGCAGAGACAGCCGCTCTTGCGCGTGGTATCGCCCATCCTTGATTCCTCCCCGTTGATCGGTCACCCAGGACTCTAGTCCGCCTTCGGCTTGCGGCGCGCGTTCAGGATCTTCACCAGCGAGAGCACGTCGTCCGCGTCGAGACGGCCGATCGGGCCGGTGCTGTACGTGGCGGACAGCACCCGCCCCCCTCCGTCCAGCAGGAACTCCGAGGGCTGGATGTAGTTGCGCCGCCCGTCCCACCAGGCACCGATCCGATCGGCGTCCTCCCGGCTGACGCCGTGGGCGACCGGAAAGGACAGGTCCTTCGCCACCTCGCGGGTCTTCTCCTCGTCATCCACGGCGGCGGCATAGATCGCCACACCGAGCTCCTCCAAGGCGGCCTTCTGCGCCTCGTAGCCGGCCAACTGCCGGCGGCAGAAGGGTCACCAGTGGCCGCGGTAGAACAGGACGACCGCGTAGTCGGTCGTGAGATCTTCGGGCAGGCGGACCGTGGATCCATCGACGAGCTGGAGCGGGGTGGAAGGAAACGCGTCTCCGGCGTCGAGCTTGTCGGCCATGGTGTTTCTCCCTTCTCCGTGGAGGGGCGCGTGCATCGTCCCACCGGTGGGGCCGCTTGGCAACCGGGAGCCGCCGCGGCGAGTTCACACGGCGGACGAAGGCGGGCCGGGCTAGAGTGCTGCGTGGTGCAGCCCCCCGAGCCCGTCGCGGAGCCCTCCAGCCAACCGGGTGGGAAGCGGCCCTGGTGGATCCCCCCGTTCTTCGGTGCGGTTCCCGACGTCGGCAAGCCTCATCTCGACCTGCTGGGCGCCGTCGCGCTCGCGCTCCTCTTCGAGGAGTACGACCTGGCGATGCTCACGGCCGCACTGCCCCAGATTGCGGCCTCGCTCGGGATGGCAGAGACCGACTTCGGCTTCTACCTCGGCATGATCCGGCTCGGCGCCCTGCCCGCCTTTGCGCTGATCCCCTACGCGGATCGCATCGGCCGGCGCCGCATCTTCCTACTGACCCTCGTCGGTACGGCTCTCGCCACGATGCTGACCGCCGTCGCGCAGACGCCGAACCAGTTCGTGATCTGTCAGATGATCACGCGCACCTTCTTCGTCAGCGGCTCCGCGGTCGCCTTCGTCATCATCGCCGAGGAGTTTCCGGCGCATCACCGCGGCTGGGGGATCGGCATGCTCGGCGCACTCGGCGCGTCGGGCCACGCAGTGGCCATGCTGCTCTTCTCCCAGATCGCCTACCTGCCCTACGGTTGGCGCAGCCTCTATGCGATCGGGGTGGTCCCGCTCCTGCTGCTGCCCTTTTTCCGGCGACGGATCCCCGAGACGGCGCGCTTCGGGCGGCAGGACGAATCCTCCGCCGAAGAGATCAAGGGCTACTCGCTGACCCCGCTCCTGGGACTGGTGCGCGAGTATCCTGCCCGAGCCCTCGGCATCGCGTTCTCGGGCTTCCTGCCGTCGGTCGGGCTGGTCGGCGCCTTCCAGTTCACCGGCTACTTCACCCAGACGGTCCACGGCTGGTCACCCGGCCAGTACGCCGCCATGGTGGTGGTCGGCGGAGCGCTGGGCATCGGGGGCAACATCGTGGCCGGCCACCTCGCCGACCGCTTCGGCCGGCGCGTGGTGGGGATCTCGCTGCTGGGCTCGGTCCCGCTCTGGGTCGCCCTGTTCTACAACGGCCCCAGCGTGACCGTTCCACTGGCCTGGATCGGCTTCCTGTTCGGCGCTTCGGGGGGCCGCGTGATCCTGCGCGCGCTCTCCACCGAGCTCTTCCCGACCTCCCAGCGGGCCAGCGCTTCGGGCTTGTTCGCCATCCTCGACGCGACGGGCGGAGCCGTCGGGCTGTTCCTCCTCTACTTCGGAAGCGTCGGCGAGGGCGACTTCGTGACGCTCACGACGACCCTGGGCTTCGCCGTCCTGCTCGGAGGCGCCGCGCTGCTCTTCTTTCCCGAGACGAAGCAGCGCGAGCTGGAGGCGATCAGCCGCTGAGAGCGAGACGGGAACCCGTCGCGCTTCGAAGGAGACCCGATGCGAAACCACGAGGGGACCTCGCGAGCCGTGGCGCTGCTCGTCTCGGTCTTCCTGGGTGCGGCCGGCGCGTCGTGGTCCCAGGGCGCGCCGGCAGAGGGTGTGGCCCTTCGTCCGAACGTGCTGCTGCTCGTGGCCGAGGACCTGGGCCCGCGGATCGGCGCCTTCGGCGACCCGGTCGCGCGGACTCCGAACATCGACCGACTCGCGCAGCAGGGCGTGCGCTATCCGAACACCTTCACGGCGACCGGGGTGTGCGCAACGAACCGCGCCAGCTTGATGCTGGGCATGCACGCGATCTCGACCGGCACCCAGCACATGCGCGCGTCCTCGAGGCCCGAGGGGGGCTACGTGGCGGTGCCACCGCCGGAGGCCAAGGCCTTTCCCGAGCTGCTGCGCCGCGCGGGCACCTTCACCTTCCAGCACGGCAAGACCGACTACGGCTTCAGCGACGGTCCGATGTCCGGCGCCGGCCCCTTCACGATCTGGAGTGAGGAGGACAACGAGGACCTGTGGCGCGACCGGGAGGCCGGACAGCCCTTCTTCGGGATGATCAACTACCTGGTGACCCACGAGAGCGGCATCTTCTCGCCGCTCGGAACCTGGCCTCACGGCGCGACGCATCTGATCATGCAGCTGATCCACGCCTACCGGGCGAGCGATGTCGCGCGGGCCTTCGAGCCCGTGCCGGTCGATCCGCTGGCGGTGTCGCTGCCGCCGTACTACCCCGATCTGCCCGAGCTGCGCGCAGACCTCGCGCGCTTCTACGAGAATATCCAGGTGATGGATGCCGAGGTCGGCGCGATCCTCGAGCAACTCGAGAACGACGGCCTCGCCGACTCGACCATCGTGATCTGGACCACCGACCACGGAGACGGGTTGCCCCGCGCGAAGCGCGAACTCTACGACACCGGCATTCGCGTGCCGATGGTGATCCGTTGGCCGGAGAAGCTCCGCCCGCCTTCCCTCGCCCCGGGCGACGTGGACGAGCGCCTGATCAGCTTCGTGGATCTCGCGCCGACGATCCTCGGCATCGCCGGCCTCGCCACCCCGGCCCACTTCCAGGGACGGAGCTTCCTCGATCCCGGGAACCCACCTCGCAGCTACGTCTTCGCCTCACGGGACCGCATCGACGAGACCACGGATCGCCAGCGCGCGGTGCGGGACGACCGCTTCAAGTACATCCGCAGCTGGGTGCCGGACCTGCCGGGAGGCCACCCCGCCTCCTTCCGAGAGAACCAGGACGGCCTGCGCGCCCTGCTGCGCGCGCGCGACGCCGGCCAGCTGAACGAGGATCAGATGCGCTGGTTCGAGCCTCCTGGCGAGGAGCGGCTCTTCGACCTGACGACCGACCCCTGGGAGCTGCACGACGTGAGCCCCGACCCGGCGCAGCGCGACACCCTCGAGCGCATGCGCGGTGCCTACGCGGAGTGGCGTGCACGCGTGCCGGATTGGAGCGAGGGCAGCGAGGCCGAGATGGTCGAGCGCATGTGGCCAGGCGGAGAGCAGCCGACCAGCGCGACCCCCGAGATCGAGATCTCGCCGCAGGGCATCGTCCTGCGCTGTGCAAGCGAAGGCGCGTCGATCGGGTATCGGATCGACGACGGGCGTTGGCGGGTCTATGCAGGTCCCATCACCGCGCCCGACGGTGCGCGGATCGAGGCGCGGGCCATCCGCTATGGCTGGCAGGAGAGCGATACGGCCGAAGCCACCGTCCGGTTGCGCTGAGGTCGCGGCGCTCGCCAGGGCGGTGGTCGTGCTCGTGCCGCCTGGGCGCTCTGCGTCCCTGCGCCCGGTTCGTCATCGGATCACCCGGTCGCCCGGTTCGCGCGACACGGTGCGCAGGGTTCGCACGTCCCGGACGCACAGCACGAGGAGCGTCGGCACGACGATCATCGCCGCCGCGATCCAGAGCGTCGGGCGACTGCCGATCGCCTCGAGTGCGGCACCGGCGGCGATCACGCCGACCGGTGCAAGGGCGATCGAGCCCATGTGGTCGTAGGCGCTCACCCGGGAGAGCGCCTCCGGCGCGACGCGCGTGTGCAGGGTCGTGTACCAGAGCACGCCGAAACCCTGCCCGCAGATCCCGTGCACCAGCGCGCCGACCGCGATCACGGGCACCGGCGCCGGCACGGACAGGAGCAGGGCGGGGATCGCAAAGCCGAAGACGAGCAGACTGGCGACGAGCATGGGGCGCTCCACGCGGAGACGCATCGAGAGCAGGGCGCCGATCACGGTCCCCACACCGAACGCGCCAGCGATGATCCCCCAGTCGGCCGCCCCGCCGAGTTGTCGCTTCGAGACGGTCGGCCCGAGCACGGCGAAGACGCCTTCGTGGGCCGCGACGACCAGGGAGAACTGCAGCACGATGGCCCAGAGCCAGGTGTGTGCGGTGAACTCGCGCCAGCCCTCCCGCAGATCGCGGATCAGCGTGCTGGGCTCCGAGCGCGCCTGGGGCCGTGGATGGAGCAGGCCGATCAAGAGCGCGCTCACGGCGAAGGTGCCCGCGTCCACGGCCATCGCCCAGCCCGCTCCCACGGTGGCGACCAGCAGCCCGGCCGCCGCGGCGCCCACGGCAAAGGCCCCACTCTGGGCGACGGCCAGCAGGCTGTTCGCGGGTTGCAGCCTCGAGGGGTCCACGATCTGGGGAATCAGTCCCACCATCGAGGGATGGTGCATCGCGAACGCGATGCCATTGGCGGACATCAAGCCCATCAGCAGCGGAACGGTCGCGGTACCGGTCAAGAGCAGAAAGGCCATCACGGACTGCGCCGTCATGGCCAGCACGTCCGCCGCCACCATCATCGTCTGGCGCGAGCCCCGATCGGCGAGCGCCCCGCCGACCAGCTGGAAGAGAAGCTGGGCCACGATCTGCGCCGAGACGACCATGCCGACCTGGCTCGCCGAGCCCGTGAGGTCGAGCACGCCGAAGGCGATGGCGATCGGGGCCATCGCGCTGCCCACCGCCGAGACGAGGCGCGCCACGAACAGGCGCGCGAAGTCCGGTTCCCGGAGCATTCCGAGCCCGCTGCGGATGGAGTCCGGGGGCGGCACGACGGGAGGCTAGGGCGATAGGAAAGGCCGGCCAACGACCCCGATCGACCGGGGCGGGTGGAGACCCGGGGAGCGCTAACATCGCAGGGTCCCTCGATGGGGGCTCGGCTTGGCGAAGGAGCGACCATGCACGTAGGAACCGGCGTCGTGTTCCAGGGAATGGGCGAAGGGCGCACCGATCGCAACGTCTATCGCAACGAGCTGCGCCTCGGCTCCCTCGCAGAGCCGCTGGGCTTCGAGTCGCTCTGGGGGGTCGAGCACCACTTCACCGACTACACGATGTGCCCGGACGTCCTGCAGTACCTGACCTGGTTCGCGGGCCGCACCGAGAAGATCCAGCTGGGTTCGATGGTCGTCGTCCTGCCCTGGCACCACCCGATACGCGTCGCCGAGCAGGTCGTGATGCTCGACCACATGAGCGACGGCCGATTCATCTTCGGCATCGGGCGTGGCCTCGGACGCGTCGAGTTCGAGGGCTTCGGCGTCGAGCAGCAGGACAGCCGCGCGATCTTCGTGGAGAGCGCGGAGATGATCCTCGAAGGACTCGAGACCGGCGTCTGCGAGTACGATGGCCAGTTCATCCACCAGGCGCGTCGCGAGATCCGGCCGCGGCCCTTCAAGTCATTCCGGGGTCGCACCTATGCGGCCGCCGTGTCGCCGGAGTCGTCGCAGATCATGGCGAAGCTCGGGATCGGCATCCTGATCATTCCGCAGAAGCCGTGGCCGATGGTGATCGACGAGCTCAACGCCTATCGGGCCGTCTATCGCGAGGTGAACGGCGCCGAGGCGCCTCCGCCCCTGGTCGCAGGCTGGGTCTACTGCGACGAGAACGCCGAGCGGGCCGAGGAGCGCGCCCGCGAGTTCATCGGCGGCTACTACCAGACGGTGATCGACCACTACGAGCTGGTCGGCGACCACCTGACGAAGATGCGCGGCTACGAGTCGTACAAGGGGATGCAGGAGCGGATCAGCACGCCCGGCGGCGCCGACTCGATGATCGACTTCTTCCTGAGCCTGCAGGTCTACGGCACTCCGGAGCAGTGCTACGAGCAGATCACCGACACGATGAAGAAGACCAGCGGCGAGGCCTTCCTCGGCGTCTTCAGCTACGCGGGCATGCCGTACGAGATGGCCGAGGCCAACATGCGACTGTTCGCGAAGGACGTCATGCCCGAGCTGAAGAAGTTCGTGCCCATCGAGGATCAGCTGGTCGCCCGGGCGGGGGTCGGCGAGACGGCCGACGCCGAAGCCTTCGTGCTGCCACCGAGCTGATCGCCCCTCAGGAGGGCTGAGACCCTCTCCCGCGCCCCGGGTCGTGAGTGCTACCGTCCGGCCGGCCCCGTTCGGCCCTGCAGGAGCATTCGATGCATGATCTGGTAATTCGTGGCGGCAAGGTCGTCGATGGCACCGGCGCTCCGGGGCGCATGGCCGACGTGGCGATCGACGGCAATCGGATCGTCGCCGTCGGTAGTGACGTGGGGGAAGGTCGACGCGAGATCGACGCCACGGGACGGATCGTGGCACCGGGCTGGGTCGACATCCATACCCACTACGACGGCCAGGTCACCTGGGACACCCACCTCACACCGTCGGGATGGAACGGCGTGACCACCGTCGTCATGGGAAACTGCGGAGTCGGCTTCGCACCGGTGCGACCGGGCCAGCAGGACTTCCTGATCCAGCTCATGGAGGGTGTCGAGGACATCCCGGGCACCGCTCTCGCAGAGGGCATGACCTGGGGCTGGGAGAGCTTTCCGGAGTACCTGGACACGATCGAGCGGATGCCGCGCGCCGTCGACGTCGGTGCCCAGGTCCCCCATGGCGCGGTTCGTGCGTACGTGATGGGCGAGCGCGGTGCCAAGAACGAGAAGGCCACGCCGAAGGACATCGAGGCCATGGCCGTCCTGGTACGAGAGGCCCTCCAGGCCGGCGCACTGGGCTTCTCGACGTCGCGCACGATCCTGCACCGTGCGAAGGACGGTGAGCTCGTCCCCGGCACGAGCGCCAGCGAGGACGAGCTGATGGGTATCGGCCGCACGCTGGGAGAGGTGGGCCATGGCGTCTTCCAGGTCGCGAGCGATCTGCTTCCCGAAGACGCAGAGCTCGCCTGGATGAAGAAGCTCTCGCGCGAGACCGGCCGAAGTGTCTCCTTCGCCTGCTTGCAGAACGGCGTCGTTCCCGATCAGTGGCGCAAGCTGCTCGCTGCCTGCGAGGAGGACGCCACCCTCGGGGGGCACATCACGCCGCAAGTCGCGCAGCGGCCCGCGGGCATGCTGCTCTCCTTCGAGAGCACGGTTCATCCCTTCGTGTTCTTCCCCGGCTACCAGGCGCTCGCCCACCTGCCGGTCGCCGAACGACTCGAGCGCCTGGCCGATCCCGAAGTCCGGGCTTCGATCCTCGGCGCCGCGCCCGACTTCTCGGGCTATGAAGGCGTCGTCGCGATCATCGCCACGGGCTTCGAGACGATGTTCCCCCTCGGTGAGGCACCGGACTACTCGCCCGACTACGAGCCTGGCCCGGAGAAGAGCATCGCCGCGATCGCCGAGCGCGAAGGACGATCCCCGCATGAGGTCGCCTACGACCTCATGCTCGATCGCGGCGGCAAGGGAATCATCTATCTGCCGCTGCTCGGCTATACGCGCGGCAATCTCGACGACATGCGCGAGATGATGCTGCACCCCCAGTCCGTCTACGGTCTCTCCGACGGCGGGGCCCACTGCGGCTTGATCTGCGACGCGAGCATGCCGACCTTCCTGCTCACGCACTGGGTGCGCGACCGCTCCCGCGGCGAGCGGATCCCTCTCGAAGAGGTGGTGGCTGGGCAGACGCAGCGAACGGCGGCCTTCTACGGGATGGAGGACCGCGGCGTCCTCGCACCCGGCATGAAGGCGGACGTCAACGTGATCGACTTCGAGGGGCTGCGGATCCATCCGCCGGAGATGGTCTACGACCTGCCGGCCGAAGGACGACGGCTGATCCAGAAGGTGGACGGCTACGCCTACACGATCTGCGCGGGCCAGGTCATCTACGAGGACGGCAAGCCGACGGGGGCCCTGCCGGGCAGGCTGATCCGGGGTCGCCAGAGCGCTCCGGCCGCGTAGTGGCCGCCCGGCCCTAGCCGGCGCGCGCGGCCAGCCAGCGGAGCAGGTGCCCGTTGACTTCGGCGGGCACCTCCTGCTGGAGCCAGTGTCCCACCCGCTTGACGTGGTGCAGTTCCAGGTCCGAGCAGAGGGCCGGCATCCCGTTCGTGAACTCCGGGCGCAGGCCCGGATCGCGTTCGGCGGTGAGCATCAGGCAAGGCAGGTCGAGCTTTCTCACGCCGATCTCGGGATGCTCCGCGGCGTTGCGATCGCCGTTGCGATACCAGTTGATGCCGCCGCGAAAGCCGGTGCGCTCGTACACCTCGCAGTAGTGTTCGAGATCGCCCGGCTCCCCCAATGCCTCGCCCAGGAGGGGCCACGCTTCGGGCTGATGGAACGGGTTCATGTTCAGGCGGCCATCCGCCAGGGCGTGCTGCAGCGCCTCTTCGAGCGGAGCCCCCGAGCGGAAGATGCGGCTCAGGATCGGACGGACCGCCCGATCCATCTCGGCCTCGGCGACGCCCGGTTCCTGGAACCAGGCGACGTACTGCCGGATCGGCTCGCCGCCGACCACCGCCAGGTGCGTCGCCACGCTCGGAAACGGGATGTACGGGGTGCAGAGGGCGGCGATCGCCGCGACGCGGTCGGGATGCAGCACCGCCATGGCCCAGACCACGAAGCCGCCCCAGTCGTGGCCGACGAAGCAGGCGCGCTCGATCTCGAGTGCGTCGAGCAGGGCGACCAGGTCTCCCGTGAGCTCGGTCAGACCGTAGGCGCCGACGTCGGCAGGAGCGGAACTGCCCCCATAACCGCGCTGATCCGGGGCGATCGCATGGAAGCCCGCCTTCGCGGTCGCCTCGAGCTGATAGCGCCACCCGAAGGCGAGGTCCGGGAAACCGTGACAGAAGACCACGGCGGGTCCCGTTCCGGCCTGGTGGGTGGAGAGGGTGATGTCGCGCCCGAGGAGGGCCACGGGCGTCGGAGCGGGGAACGGGTGCATCGGGCCTCCGGGTGTCGGGGGACGCTACCGCGGCTGGCGCCGTCGTGTCGGCCCGCGGGGTGGGGCGCCGGATCGAAATCATGAAGCAAATCCGAGACTTGGGATCTCTTCCCATGGCCGACCGAGATCGCCTCTGGAAACCCCCTTGACGTGTCTACAGCGTAGATCTAGGGTGTCTACGTCGTAGACACCGATTCTCCGGAAGCCCTTTTCCGCACCCCTTCCCGGATCCCGCGGCCGTACGATGGGATCCCCAAGGAGAGACACCATGAGCCAAGCGACTTCCGCCACCGCGCCGCGGTCCAAGGGACAGGCCGGCGTCGATCCCTACTCCATCCCGCTCGACAAGATCGACGTGGCCGACAACGAGCTCTTCTCGACCGACACCCACTGGGGCTACTTCGAGCGCCTCCGCAAGGAGGCCCCCGTCCACTACTGCGCAGAGACCGACGTCGGCGCCTACTGGTCCGTCACGAAGTACCGCGACATCGAGGCGGTCGGAAAGGACACCGAGACCTACTCGTCGGCGCGCACCATCACCCTGGTGGATCCCAACCCCGAGTTCCCGCTCGAGACCGGCTTCATCACGATGGACGGGCCGAAGCACATGGCCCAGCGAAAGACCGCGCAGCCGGTCGTGGCGCCGCGCAACCTGGCGCTGCTCGAGCCGCTGATCCGCGAGCGCGCCAAGGCGATCCTCGAGAGCCTGCCGGTCGGCGAGACCTTCGACTGGGTGGACCGGGTCTCGATCGAGCTCACGACGGCCATGCTCGCCACGCTCTTCGACTTCCCCTACGAGGAGCGTCGCAAGCTGACCCACTGGTCCGAGGTCGCCACCTCGGACCCCAAGCTGCAGATCGGCATCCCCGGCCTCACGGACGCGGAGCGCCAGAGCACGCTCCTGGAGTGCCTGCAGGAGTTCACGGTCCTCTGGAACGAGCGCAAGAGCAAGCCCGCGGGCGACCGTCTCGATTTCGTGACGGCCCTTGCGCAGGGCGAGGCGACCCGGGACCTGCCGCCCCTCGAGTACCTCGGCAACCTGATCCTGCTGATCGTGGGCGGCAACGACACCACGCGCAACTCGATCAGCGGCGGCGTGCTGGCCTTGAACGAGTTCCCGGCCGAGTACCAGAAGCTGCGGGACAACCCCGGGATCATTCCGAACATGGTGAGCGAGATGATTCGCTGGCAGACGCCGCTCGCCCACATGCGCCGGACGGCGACGCGGGACGCCGAGCTCGGCGGTCAGCCGATCAAGAAGGGAGACAAGCTCGCCCTGTGGTACGTCTCGGGCAACCGGGACGACAGCGTCATCGATCGGGCCGACGAGTTCCTGATCGACCGCAAGAACCCGAAGCAGCACCTGTCCTTCGGCTGGGGCGCCCACTTCTGCGTCGGCAGCCGCCTCGCGGAGATGCAGCTCCGCATCCTCTGGGAGGAGACGATGGCCCGCTTCCGACAGGTCGAAGTGGTCGCCGAGCCCGTGCGAGTGCACTCCTTCTTCGTGAAGGGCTTCCACGAGCTGAAGGTGCAGCTGCACCCCTGGTAGCCGCGTGGCCGGGCTGCCCTGCGCTCAGTAGCTGCGAGGCAGCCCCAGGACGTGCTCCGAGACGAAGTTCAGGATCATCTCGTTCGAGATCGGGGCGATGCGCGACATCCGCGACTCGCGCCAATAGCGCTCGACGTTGCACTCCTTGGCGTAGCCCATCCCGCCGAAGGTCTGCACCGCGCGATCACAGGCCTTGAAGGCCGCCTCGCTTGCGCGCAGCTTGGCCATGTTCGCCAGGGCTCCGACGCTCTCGCCGCGGTCGAAGGCCCAGGCGGCCTTCTGCCAGAGCAGCTCCGCGGCCTCGAGCTCGGAGTACGAGTCGGCGAGCGGGTGCGCGATCGCCTGGTTCATGCCGATCGGTCGATCGAAGACCTCCCGCTCCTTCGCGTAGTGGACCGCCTTGTCGAGGGCCTGCCGGCCGATGCCGACGGACTCGGCGGCCAGCACGATGCGCTCGGGGTTCAGACCGTCGAGCAGGCAGCGAAAGCCCTGCCCGACCTCGCCCACGACGTCCGCGTCGTCGACGGGCAGGTCGTGGATGAAGAGCTCGTTCGAGTTGACCGCGTTACGGCCGCACTTGTCGATCGGTCGGATCTCGACGTGGTCCGGATCGAGGTCGATCAGGAAGAGCGTCATCCCGTGCAGGGGCTTCGCCGCCTCCTCGCGCGGCGTGGTCCGCGCGAGCAGCAGGCACTTGGAGGATTGCTGGGCCTTGCTGTTCCAGATCTTCTTGCCGTTGATGATCCAGCCCGAGCCGTCCCGTCTCGCGAAGGTCCGAATGCGGGACGTGTCCGTGCCCGCGTCGTCCTCCGTCACCCCGAAGGAGACGTGCAGCTCACCGCTCGCCGTGGCCGGAAGGGTCCGTCGCTTCAGCTCCTCCGACCCATGGTGGATGACCGGGCCCATGCCGAAGATCGACAGGTGCAGGGCCGAAGCCG
>JAJDAR010000264.1 GCA_029261775.1 Deltaproteobacteria bacterium
TTCGTAGCCGAACTGCGCGATCACCGAGGCGATCAGAACGACGAACGCGCCGGTCGGTCCCCCGATCTGCACGCGGCTGCCGCCGAGCACCGAGATGATGAAGCCGCCTACGATCGCCGTGTAGATGCCTTGTTCGGGCCGTACACCCGACGCGATGGCGAACGCGATCGCGAGCGGCAGAGCCACGACGCCGACGACCACGCCTGCAAGGACGTCCCGCCCGAGATCCTCCATCGAAAGACCTTCGCGGAGGACCGTCGCGAGCTTCGGTTCGAGCTCGACCGGAAGCAGCCTCATCGTCGTCGACTCCCTGCGTGCTCTGTCGCATGCGGCCGAGCAACGAGCCGGATTCCTTGTGCGCGCGGGGAACGTACCCGACGTCCCTGGTTCGGGGGAGTTCGGCGGGCACCGGGCTGGCCCGCTCGTGGCGGGGCTACGGGTTCACGAGCGGGGTGCGCTAGAGCGAGGGGCGCCCGACGGCGGGCTTCGACCCTCGCCAGGCGGCGGCCAGCAGCATTTCGTTCGAGAGCTCGGCCTCGAAGTCGCGGATCCGCACCCAGCCGAGCTGCGCGTTCATCTTGCCGCCAACACCGACGAAGCTGAAGAACGCGGCCCCCAGGTGCCCCGCCCCCTGAAGCTGGGTTGCCGCACCAGGGTCAGGCTCGCCGCGAGAGGGCCGGAACGAAGGCGCTGGCGTTGTAGTTGCACGCTGGCGCGGCGGTTTCGAGCTCGCCCACGGCGACCTCGGTCTTCCGCGCCTCGAAGCCGAGCTCCACGGGGCTCTCGATGATCGTTACCCGGTGACTCGGAGGAAAGAAGCGCAAGAGATAGTCCTTCAGGGGAGCCATCTCGTCCACGGTCGACTCGCGGAGCCGCGCGGCGGTGGGCTCCATGATGCTGCCCACCTGGAAGAAGATCGTGTCGAGGTCGGGATTCAGGGGCGTAGCCTGGGAGATCGCCGCCGAAGCGTGCAGGACCTGGACCCCGTGGTCGCCGATGTCGAGATCGAGATCGACGAACATGCGATCCAGTGAGGACACCGCGGGAACGGACGAAACCCGGAGGCCGTGGCGACCCGCCTGCTGCCTGACCTGCTTGGAGATGTCGCAGTAGACGAGAGGGTGGCCGTGGGTGAGCAGGGCCACGGGTCGCTGCAGCCGGGCCGCCTCGACGACGTGTCGGGCAACGTCCTCGTAGATGTCGGCGCGGTCCCGACCGTCCACGTAATAGAGCGGCATCAGGTTCACCGGATCGGGGACGAGCCGCTCCAGGTAGCGCTCCAGGCTGGGCAGGTCATGGAGGAAGAAGACCGCCCGACACTCTTCCAGCACGAACTGCGTGTAGAGCGTCAGGTCGAAGAAGCTGAACACCCCCGAGCCGAGCAGGAAGATGTCGGCCCCATCGGGCAAGTCGAAGCTCTCGCGATCCCCATCCCCGGGCATGGCCGCGGCCTCACTTCGGAGTCTCGCCGACCTCCTCGACGGCCTCTTCGACCCCCTGGACCTGCGGAGCGAGCTTGGCGCGGCGGGCCTGCTGCGGCTGGAGCGCCGTCCCCTCCTTGGCGCGCCGGGCCTGCTGCGGTTGCACCGCGGTGCCCTCCATCGCGCGGCGGGCCTGCTGGGGCTGCACTTCCGTCGCCTCCATCGCACGACGCGCCTGCTGCGGCTGCGCCTCCGTCGCCTCCTTGGCACGGCGGGCCTGCTGCGGCTGCACCTCCGTCGCTTCCTTGGCGCGGCGGGCCTGCTGGGGTTGCGCCTCCGTCGCCTCCATGGCACGGCGCGCCTGCTGGGGCTGCGCGTCGGTGTCTTCCTTCGCGCGGCGAGCTTGCTGAGGCTGCGCCTCGACAGCCTCGATGGCGCGGCGGGCCTGGTTGGGCTGCGGCGCATCGGCCGCTGCCAACTCGAGCCGCGCCTGCTCTTCGGCGAGCTGCATCCGGAAGCGATCGGTCGCGCGCGCCGCATCGGACGTCGACGCCCCGACCGTCGGGTCGGAGCCCTGCGGACCCGTGCGTGCCGCCTTGGCCCAGGTCGGAGGAGCGAGCCCCGCCACCCCGAAGAAGAACGCGACGACCGAAGCGAGAACGGAGATCGTCCGGATCCAACTCTTGCGAATCGCTGTCATGTCTCCTCCTGAGCCCATCGGGGCGCAGCCGATTGTCGCATACTTCCCATGCGAGAAGCCCCGCAAAGGGGCGCCCTGGGGTGGACCGCCACGCGCTCGTCGAGGGCGGCGGTGGTCGCCTAGTGAGAAGGAAACGGGTGGAGGCGGCGCGAACCGAACCCGGCGCTCGGGCACCAAGAAGTCAAGGAAATCGAAGACTTCCAAGTCGCGATCGGGGCGCCCGCCCGACCTCAAGGGGAACGACGGCAAGGGCGTCTTCCGCGCCCTCACGGGCTCGCCCGTGCATCAGCGCGTTCCCGCTGTAGCTCTCTCGACCCATCGCTGGCAAGATCCAGCCCAGGGGATCAAGCGAGGGAGCCTTCCAATGCGCCGAGGATTCTGGGGCGGAGCGGTGGCCGCGCTGGTTCTTGCCATCCCGATGGGTGCCGTCTCCGGCGATGGCAGGATCGAGATCAACCAGGAGTCGGTGCTGGCCTCCGGAGGGTTCCCGTTCCTGATCTCGAACACCGGGAGCTACGTGCTGACGAGCGATCTCGTTGTGTCCACGGACGACTCCGCGATCCTGCTCCACGGACCCCTGCTTGCCGGCCGGAGCGTCTCCCTCGATCTGAACGGCTTTGCCATCGTGGGCGCGTCTTCGTGCAGCGTGGGGGCCTGCCCGGGCGGCTCCGCGTCTGGAATCGGGCCCTTCGCCGGATTCGCAGGCCGCGTCACGGTACGCAATGGAGCGGTCCGGGGCTTCTCCGGAGTCTGCGTATCGCTGGCGAGCGACTCAGCCGTGGAGGACGTGCTGGTCTCGTCGTGTGGACGCGATGGAATCGTGGCCGACATGCGGAGCGTCGTGCTGCGCAATCGCGTCAGCTCGACCGGACAGCGCGGAATCAACATGGGGGCCGGAACGACGTTCGCACACAACACCGTGAGCAACGTCAATCTGAGCGCTGCCTTTCCGGGAATCGACTTTCCGGCTGTGGAGGGTGGTTCGGCCACCGCGGGCAACTTCTGCGACGACGGAAGCTGCTCGCGAGTGACGAGGCGCCGGTTCTACGCAACCACGGCCACCTTCGTCGGCGCCGACGCGGACGACCCCGGAAACTGCGCCGACGGCTTCCACTTCGCATCCCTCTGGGAGATCTTCGCCCCCAGCGACCTGAAGTACGATTCCAGTCTGGGAGCTGCACCCACCAGCGGTCCTGGCCCGGTTTCGGGTCTAGCGGCATGGATCCACACGGGCAACTCGGACAGCGCAGCGAACCAGATGGGTCGGGCCAACTGCAATGGGTGGAGTTCGATCGACGTAACCGACAAGGGCAGCGTCGTGGTCCTGGGAACGAACACCAGCGGCTCCGGCGGGAACAGCATGATCAGCATCGGCTTCTGGGACTCGCCGAGTGTCGCGTCCTCCCCATGGATCCCCGGGTACTTCGCCTGCAACCAACCGCGCCCGATCTGGTGCGTCGAAGACTAGGTCCGAACAGCGGCCGCCGGCCCCCCCGTGCGGGTCAGAAACGGATCGACCTCGACCACGGGCCAGAAACGATGACGGGCCCCGCCCGAAGGCGGAGCCCGTCCGGAGCTCGAGTGGACTCGCCGATGCCGCTAGCGGCGAGACCTCCGGGACTTCAGCCCGCGTCGTGCCGGCTCTTCCGGGGTCGCGGACGGCTTCTGGATCTCCATGTTCATGAGGCGGGAGGGAGCGATCTTGGCACCCTGCTCATCCGCGGGGGCGATCATGGCGCCCTTCGCTTCGGCCGGCGCGATCTTTGCGCTCGTCGCCTTGGCAAGGCCGCGCTTCGCGGGCTGGATCTTCGCGCCCTTCACGGCGGCCTGGAAGCCGGGCTGGAGCGGAGCCGTCGGCGTCTTCGGCTCGATCTGGAGGCCACCCGGCAGCTTGCCGATGGCCGGATTGAGCGTCGGGCCGCCGCACTTGATCTTCACCGACTTCGTGTCCCAGACCTTCGCGTGGGGCTCGAGGATCGCGAGCTTGAGCTCGTGCACCTTCGGGCCATTCGATGCGAACCCGTCGATCGGACCGTTCGACGGACCCGGGTTCGACTGGAACTGGTTCAGCTCCCCGTCGGCGCCCATGTCGGCCGGCGGCACGTGGACCATCACCTCGTGCTCGAAGGTGGTGTCCTGCGCCGTGAAGTGGAGGTTCGTGATGCCGCCCCAGTTGCCGTCCTTGGCCATGCGGAAGCTCGCGTCGCCGGGCATCCCGTTCGACTTGATCTTCAGGCCGACCGGGAAGTCGAAGCCCTTGACGCAGTAGCCCTCGACCTCGTCCTCGACGTCGAGCTCTGCCTCCATGATCTGGAACGGGGTGACCAGCTGCGTGGGAATGCCGGCGCTCGGGCCCTGCACGCTCGGGTTCCCCTCGCACTGGACCACGGCCGGAACCTCGATCGTCTTCTTCTCCCAGTAGACCAGGTCCGCATACTGACCGACCGGGTTGTTGAACTGGCAGCGGATGGCATACGAGATGCGCTTGGTCGTCTGGATCTCGAATCCGTTCTTCAGAACGTCCCATCCGGCCTGGCCGTTCTGCACCATGCCGTCCTTGGCCACGTTGCACATCTGCACCGGATCGGTGAACACGCCGACGCCGCCGAAGTGGGCCTTGCTGGCGGGCACGTCGGTGGTGACGCCGCCGGAGATCGACTTGCCGCCGGTTCCGCCCACCGCGTTGGACGCGTAAGAGTTGGGCGAGAACTCGAAGAAGCCACCCGAGAGGTTCGGCTCTCCGAGCCCGAAGTTCGCACTCTGCACCTTGTTGGCGCCCTTGCACTCACCCGAGCCGATGGCGCTGTAGGTGGTCGATCCCTGGACCGCCGTGAAATCGTGGCCGTCGTTGACGACCTTGATCACGGGGGTCGCCGCGAACTGCGAGGGCGAGAGGTTGACGTTCTTGACCTTGTCGATGGCATCGGCACCGGTCGCGACCAGCGACCCGGCAAGCACGAGACCCAAGGCGATCCTGCTCTTCATGACGGTTTCTCCTGATGGGCCCACGCTGCGCGGGGCCGGGTTTCAGGAGCTCAGTCGTGGCCGCCCCGGGGGCGGTTCAAGAAATTTCGGCATGCCGCGCCCGAGGCGATCTTCCCTGAGAAGCGCATGCGACTCGAATCGAATCCCGTCGAGCTGGCCTGCGTAGGTGCCCAGGGCGATCGAGGGGCCGGTGGGCGGGCCTTGAGCGCCGCGAGGGCCCGGGGCAATCCCGCGAGCGCGCTCCGGCACGCCGGGCGTCGCGGACCTCGAGCCGGAACCGGCGATGCTCCTGCGAGGCGTCGAGCAGACAGGTCTGGCCCGACCTGGCGCCGTCCCAGGAGCGACGCCGAAGAAGTGGGCAATCGAGGTCCCATCGGGTGGAAGCCTCACAACTCCCAAGGGGATCTAGCCTCCGAGGACCCCAGGGCCGCCTTGAGGATCGCCGAACCACCTCGGCCCATCACTAGGGGCAGGTCGTGCCGTTGCAAAGGTTGTGTCCGGTGTCGACGGCGATGGCCCCTGCAGCGTAGAAGATCGAGCCCGAGCCAGTGCTCGAGATCGTACTTCCGCGAGAACTCGATCCGGTGCCGACCACAACGAATCCGTACCCGGTGTTGGACCGAATCGTGTGGTTGACGACCCGCGAGTAAACGCGACCCCGTGACCTTGATTGTCACCGGATACGTTGTTCATCACCAGTGACCCGTCGCCAACCCGAATCCCGTGACCATCATTGAGACTTGTCGTCGAGTCGATTACGTGCGCGCCGTCCGGTCGATCGCTCCCTTCCGGAGCCACGCCAGGAGCCTGGGTCTCAGGGCGACGCTGTAACGGGCCGACGAGGAGCCAGGCCGATAGGACAGAGTCACTTGACGACGATCGGCAGGAACACCTGGGTGCTGACGCCCTGAGCGTCGATGTACTCGGCGCCGACGCTCGCTGTACCGACCTGGCGTGCCGTTGCATAGCACTCGTGGCCTGGCGCGTTGCTCATCGTGATCACGTTCTCATCGCGGCTCGTGCAGATGACGTCCAGGGAGAGGTCCTGGGTGAAGAACGAGAGCCCGTCCTGGAAGGCCCCCACGGGAGAGAAGAACCGGGTTTCGCCGATGGTCATGTCGCTATTGGGTTGGATCGCCAGGTCGATCAGGGTTCCGTCGTGCACGACGACCCGCTGGCTCCCCGAGACGCCGCCGAACTGGACGAATACGTCGGCGAGGCCCGGGCTCAGTCCGTAGACCGTGCCGTAGTCGTTGAGCCCGTTCCCGGTCGCTAGCACGTTGGGATCGCTGCTCTCGAGCAGGACCTGGTCCGTGATGTCGTTGAAGCTGCCGTCGTCAAAGGGTGCGCCCACGAAGGTGCGCCCCCGCGTGCCCACTTTGAGCGAACTCTGGCCCGAGACGAACACCGCGGTCGGCTGGATGTCGACGACGTTGACCTGGAGCGATGCGGACTGGTCCCCCAGAGTCGCCGTGATCGTCGCGCTCGTCAGGTCGTGACCCAGCACACGCGTGGACGCGCGCATGCCCTGGGCGGGGCGAGCGCCAACGATGCTTCCGATGGGAGCTTTCTCGGGTTCCGAAGAGGTCCAGAACGCATCCTGCGTCACGTCTCGCTCCGTGCCGTCTGCGAAGATCAGGCGCGCCCCCAGCATGGCTCTGCCACCACGCTGGATCGTGACAGGCGCGGCACCCACCAGGGGCTCGACGATCAGGGCTTGAACGGGCTTGACGGTGACGGGGATGCTGTCGGTGATTCCGAAGATTGGGTCGACGACCGAGATCCGGGTCGTACCCGGGCTTCCGCCGTGGACATGGAGGTCGGGGGGAGTGGGCGTAGAGGTCGGGAGCAGGATCGGCGGGCCCACGGGCTCCGGGATGAACACCTGGGCGATGCCCGGGTCTGCGCTGCTCGGCACGCTGAAGGAGATGTCCCGCCTGTCTCGTTGGATCAGGGAGACGCTCACCCTGGCGGATTCACCAGGCGCCAGGAAGAGCTCGCGTGGCTGGATCTCCAGCCGCGCTCCCAACACCGCGGGTTCGACCGTCACCGGCAGCGATCCCGAGGTACCGCCGAAGTCGTCGAAGCGAACGTCGAGCGTCGTCGTCACCTGCGCCAGAGGCGTGTAGCAAAGGGCCGCTGCGTTCACGGCCTGCAGCACCGACGGGAAGCCATTCGTGAGGTTCGGCACTCGAACCGCACCGCGTGCCGAGTGGTCGAAGCTCCCGTCCGCGTGGAGGACCGTCAGGTCGGCGCAAGCGGGTCCAGCACCCGGGGAGGTACGGACGTAGGGCGGCGAGAATGCCACGCCCACCGGTGTGCGGTCGACGCACTCGAGTGGCCAGAGAGCCCGCTGGCCCGCCAGCGTCGCCTCGACCGTGACGTTGCCCCGCTGAAGACACTCGACGACGCCGTCGTTTGGAGGCGTGTCCCTGCAGTCGGCCGCCGGCCCGATGCAGTTCCACGAGACGAGGTGGGTGGCCTCGGTGAACGAGGAGAAGCCGAGCTGGGGATTGCGCCGCACCACGCGGGCTCGGCACGAGGTCGATTCGCCGACCGCGACGCGGGCATCGCGATCCGCGCAGGAAACGATCAGGACCGAGACGACCTGGTTGCTCACGTCCAGGTCCACGGTCGCGGTCTGGCCGGCGAGGCGGGCCTCGACGGTGGTCGTCGAGCCGGAGGAGCCGGGGAGGGCCGTGACCAGGCCGCTCCCATCGACCGACACGATCGCACCACCGAACGTCGTCCAGGTGACCTCGTTCGTGACGTTTCGGGGCGGGCCCTGGTCATAGAACGCCGTCGCCGAGAGCTGATGGACGTCTCCCTCACGCAGGGTCGCTCGCGGCGGACCGGCCGAGAGGGAGACCAGGGTGCTGGGGGCGAAGGGCACGGTGACCTGGTCGCTGTTGTCGCTGGGGTTCGCGTCCTGGAACCGCCCCGCGAGGTCGACGCCCACCGTGACGGGGCTCGTCGCACCCGGAACGAGGCGAAGGGCGAACTCGACGAAGCCCGACTCGCCCGGGCCGAGTGCGTCGAGAAAGCAGCTGCGCAAGGGCGCGAAGCAGAAGCCGCTGGACGCCTGGAGCGCCGCCAGCTCGTAGCGCGAAGAGTCCGCTAGCCGGACGATGGGCCCGCTCGCGTCGGGTCCGTTGTTGGACACGTCGGCCCGGACCACGACGTGCTGACCTTGGACAGATGGCATCGAGCCGGAGGGATGGGTGAGGAGGAGCGAGACCGTCAGCGCAACCAGCGGGATCGGGGCGCACACCAGGCCGAGACAAGCCGTTCCGAGGATCGAGAGCAGGAAGATCGTGGGGGTCGGACGAATCATGGGACCTCCGGTGGGCGCACGGCCTTGAAGCCGTACCCGTCCAGGCTACGGCCGAAGGCGCCCGGGGATCCTGACCGCTCCCTGACCTTTCCCGGAAATCCCATTGCGCCGGACCGGGGGCAGGGGCAGGGCGGGATCGCGAAGCGGCGCGAAGCCGCGCTGTGCTGACGGCGAGGGACCGCCCTCGATCGGCTCTGGAGGAGAGATGACAGCGAGCTGCGGCCGCAACGCAGGCCCGATGTCTCCGAGCGCGGCGATCTGGTCCTCGTGCGACGAACCGTGGCCCGGCGGTCGAATCGAGCCGACCAAGACAGGCGCGAGCGGACGATCCCTACGGTCGCTCTAGCCGGAGATCCCCCGGGGACCGGTCATCACGCAGAGTCCTCGGACCTCGAGAGACCGCTTCTGCGGGCGATCCGCACCGCAGCTTCGCCCTGCCCGGCCAGGACACCGGATCGCTCCGGGCTGCCTCACGGCGGTAGAATCGGCGGATGGCGGAGGCCGTCTATCGCTTTGGCGCCTACGAGCTCGACCTGCCCCGTCTCGAGCTGCGCCGCGACGGCCGCCCGATCGCGCTCCAACCGAAGGCGCTGAACCTGCTCACCCATCTGCTCCGCCACCGGGATCGGGTCGTGACGAAGGACGAGCTCCTGACTGCGCTGTGGCCCGATGTGGTCGTGACCGAGGCATCGCTCAGCAAGGCGGTCTCGGCAGCGCGCCGGGCTCTCGGCGACGCCGGAAGCGAGCAGACGACCATCGCGACGGTTCGTGGGCTCGGCTTCCGGTTTACCGCCCCGGTCGAGGAGGTCGTCGGTGCTGGCTCCAGGTCGCCCCGAGAGCCGCCGCCCGAGCGCCGGCCCGAAGGAGCGTTCGTCGGTCGCCAGGAGCTGCTCGGCGCCATCGACGACGCCCTGGCGGCAGCGTCTCGCGGTGATGGGAGGATGCTTCTGCTCGCGGGCGAAGCCGGAATGGGAAAGACGCGCGCGATCCAGGAGGCCGCGGCGCTCGGCGCCGACGCCGGATTCCGCGTGCTTACGGGTTGGTGTCACGAAGCCGAGGGGGCCCCGGATCTCTGGCCATGGCGTCTCGCCCTTCGGCCGCTGCTCGAGGGCCCCGGCGGCAGCGCCCTCGCGCGTGACCTCGGCGAGGGTGCGAGTGAACTGGCGGAGCTGCTGCCCGCACTCCGCCCCTACCTTCCCCCGCCGACCCCCGAACAGGCCCCCCTCGACGCCACCGGGTCGCGCTTCCGCCGCCTCGAGACGCTTGCCGAGATCCTCGAGCGCGCGGCGCAGACCGAGCCCCATCTCGTGCTGCTCGACGATTTCCACCGGGCCGACCCCGATTCCCTCTCCCTGCTGCGCTTCGCGATCCGCGCACTCGAGGGAGCCCGCCTGGTCTTGATCGTCACACATCGCGTCGCGGAGCTTCCGATCGGGCATCCCCTGCTCGACCTCGCCCGCGCGCCGCGCTGCGAGGCGCGTCCACTCGCCGGTCTGACCCGCGCCCACGTGGCAGAGCTCGTGCACGCAGAGGTCGGCAAGACCGCTTCCGAGTCCGTCGCGGAGGGGATCCGCCTGCGTACGGACGGCAACCCGTTCTTCGTGAAGGAGCTGGCCCGCGCGCTGGACGCTGCCGGACGTCTCGATGCACCCGAGAGCCTGGAGGGCCCGCTGCCCGCCGGGATCCGCAACGTGCTGCACGAGCGGCTCGATCGACTGTCGGAAGGCTGCAGGAAGCTGCTCATCCTGGCCGCGCTCCTGGGACGCGACCTCGATGTCGCGTTGCTGGCTCACGCCGCCGATTGCTCTGCCGAGGAAGCGTTGCGACTGCTGGACGAGGCGTCGGCCGAGCACGTCGTGCGGGACATGGGTGGCTCTCTGAACTTCTCCCACGCTCTGCTCCGCGAAGAGCTGCTCGCCCCGATTCCCGGGGTCGAGCGGGCGCGGCTGCACCGAACGATCGGCGAGGCTCTCGAGGCGCACTACCGCGATGACCTGGAGCCCCACCTCGGCAGGCTCGCGCATCACTTCGGTATGGGAGCCGCCGCGGGTTGTGCGGACCGCGCGGTCGACTACGGAGGGCAGGCCGGCGACCGCGCGGTGGCGCTGCACGCGCATCGAGAGGCTGCCGACCACTATCGGAGGGCGCTCAATGCCTTGCCCTTGCTGAGTGCTCCTGACGAGGCTGCGCGCTGCGAGCTGCAGCTGGCCCTCGGAGAAGCCCTGATGGCGACGGGCGAGCCCGGCGAAGGTCGCTCGGCACTCGAACGGGCCGCCGAAGCCGCTCGCCGGATCGGCTCGCCCGACCACTTCGCCCGCGCCGCACTGGCTGCGGGTGGCCTCGAGATCTCGAGCCAGGTGGGTGTCGACGATCCCGCCCTGGTGGCGCTGCTCGAGGAGGCCCTTGCCGGCCTCGCCGGCGCAGGAGACGGCGGCAGCGAGCTCGAGGTCCGGCTGCATGCTCGGCTCGGTGAGGCGCTCTACTGGTCGGATTGGGAACGCAGTGTCCAGGTCATCGAGCGTGCAGTCGCGGACGGCCGCGCGCTCGGCGACCCGGTCGCCCTCGCGTACGCCCTCTACGGAAAGCACTGGCTCGAGTTCGTTGGCCCAGGCGCGGGCGCCCGACTCGACGCGGCTGACGAGATCCTCGAGCTCGCGCGCAGCGCGGGCCACCGCGAGCTCGCGCTCGCCGGCCACTCCTGTCGCTTCCTCGTGCTCCTTCAGCTGGGGCGGAGCCAGGACGCCAAGGTCGAGCTGGCCCGCTACGAAGAGCTCGCGCGCCAGCTGCGGGTGCCGCGCTACCGCTGGCGTGGCCACTGCTACCAGGCAGCGCTGGCCGCGCTCGAGGGTCGGCTCGGCGACATCGAGTCCGCCGCGCAGCGCACCCTGGCCGAGGAGGAGCTCTTCCTGCCCGGAGACGCGGTCGGGGTGATGCTGCTCTTCTTCTTGCACCGAGAGCAGGACCGACCGCAAGAGATCGATGCAGCAGATCTGACGGCGCGATTGCCCGCCTTCTCGACCACCTGGAGAGCGGGCATCGCAGTGCTGCTGGCCGACGCTGGACGCGCCGAAGAGGCGCGCGGGGTGCTGGATGCCCTGGTGAGCCGTGACTTCCTCGCCGTACCCCGCAGCTTCACGCGCCTCGCGGAGCTGGTGTTGTGCGCGGAAGCGTGCGCGACGGTCGGCGATGCCGCGATCGCGGCCAAGCTCTTCGAGCAGCTGCTTCCCTACCGGCCACGTGTCGTGGTGATCGGCGGCGGTTTCTACTGCCTGGGCTCGGTCGATCTCTTTCTGGGTCGGCTGGCCGCCGCTGCCGGGGATCGCAAGGCGGCGAGATTCCACTTGGACGGGGCCCTCGAGGCCAATGCCGTGAGCGGCGCCCGACCCTGGCAGGCATGGGCGCAGTTCGAGCGCGCCGCGCTGCTCTCGGCCGACCCCGCGGCGGAGCCCTCTGTCCTGGATCGGCTCCTGTCGAAGGCTCGCGAGACGGCCGCCGAACTCGGCCTGAGGCGCCTCGAGCGATGCATCGACGACCTCACCTCTCGGCAAGGCGCCTAGGCGGGCGATTCAAGCAGAGTGCGAGCCTCGCGGCCCGGGCACCAAGCCCACCCGTGGGGTCATGCACCCGTCGCCCTCAACCCCCCGAGCGCACCGGTCTACGCGGCGGAATTCTGCTCTTCGGCTGAGACGCCCAGCGGGTCGAGCGCGGAGACAGTCTGCGCGATGCGGGCCGAGTCTGCGAAAGGCTCTCGTTCGCCCGCGTCCGGTCGCGCGTGCTGGCGCATCCGGTGCACGGCGAAGAGGGCCATGGCGGCATGCACCACCGATGTGTAGAGGAACAGGCCGTTCGGCCCGACCAGATCCATCGTCGCCGAGGCCAGCAAAGGGCCGACGACGGCCCCGGCCGCATAGAGCATGAGCAGGCCGCTGGACGCTTCGACGAAGCCTCCCTGCTCCACGGAGTCGTTCATGTGGGCCGCGCACAGGGCATAGAGGGGGAACGCGAACAATCCGAAGAGAAGCGCGAAGCCGAACACCGCCGATTCCCACCGGTTCGCGAGTATCGCCATGCCGAGGCCCGACAGGGTCGCACCGGCACAGGCGATCGTGATGACCTTGCGGCGATCGATCCTGTCCGACAGATGCCCCAGAGGCCATTGGCCCGCGGCGCCGGCGATGACGGCGGTGCTCATGAACAGCGCGATACCGGTCGTTCCGACGACGAAGGCGTTGCCCTGTGCGAAGACTGGAGCAAGCGCCCAGAACGGGCCGTTCGCCAGACCGACAGCGAGGCAGCCCACCGAGCCGACGGGCGACGATCGATAGAGGTGCCCGAGTCGGATCTTGACGGCAACGATCGGCTGCGGTGCCTGTGACTTCGTCAATGAGACGGGCAACGCCGCCAGGGACACGAGAATCGCGGCGACGGCGAAGAGCGAAAAGGCCGTCGGGCTGCCCAGCGTCAACATCATCTGCCCGATCGTGATGACCGTCAGATTGATGATCGTGTAGATCGAGAAGACGAAGCCGCGGTTCGCGTTGGTGGACATCTCACTCAGCCAGCTCTCGATCACCATGTAGAGGACGGCGAAGCAGAAGCCGGTGAGCAGACGGACGGGCCACCAGACGAAAGGGTGAACGAGCAGCGCGTAGAGGAGCGCGAAGGTCGAGACCGCCGACACCATCGCCGTGAAAGCGCGGATGTGCCCGACCCGGCGCACCAGATGCGGCCCCCAATAGCACCCCGCCGCGAAACCGAGGAAGTAGCAGGAACCCATCACGCCGATGTCCAACGTCGAGAAGAGTTCCAGCTGCGCGCGGACCGGTAGCAGGGTCCCCAGCAGGCCGTTGCCCATGAGCAGGAACGCCACGCTGAGGAGCAGCGCGGCTACCGGAAGAAGTGCGGAAGCTATGACGAAATTCCGTGTTCGATCAAAGGCCTCGTGAATGCCTCACGGGGGCGGGCAACGCGAGAGCATGCGAGCCGGGACGCACTGTATCCGAATCTCCCCGTACTCCAACGCATCGTTTTCCAAGGCGCGGTGAGAAGGGCGTCCAGGGGCCCAGATACCGGTCGCGGCCATCCGTTGCCGGCGCCGGCCATGCAGCCCCATCGAAACCGGACGCGACTCCTGCCGCCGCCACAGACGCCCAGAGAAGAGCCCTCGAATCCATCCGAATTCCGGGGCCTGTGACCGGCGGGGGATGAGCCCGGAACTCGACTGCGGTGCCTGCTGTAGAGGCTTCACGGCTGCATGCACCAGCAACTCCCAGTGCTGCTCGGGCCGATGCGTGACGGACATCTTCGGCAACAAGAGCTGCGGCCTCTAGTGCCGTCCTGGGTTTCCGAATCGCGTCAGCCGCATCCAGCGGAGCGTGCTCACGGTGATCGCCTCACGACTGCGCAGCCTGCGACATGCCGGCGGGTGAGCGCCCGGCCAGCGCGGTCTACGTCCCGCGGCCGAGCCTGGGAAACCAGCGGGGCACGTCCCGACAGTATTCCGTGTAGGCAGGGCCGAAGCGCTCGCGGAGCTCGGGCTCCTCGATGTGTACGACCAGCGATTGGGCCGCAACGCTCATCGCGACGGCATAGAGCGCGGGACCCAGGCTCCCGAGGTACAGCGCCGCGGCCCAGATCACGCAGAGCTCGGCGGCCATGATGGGATTCCGGACCCGCCGGAACAGGCCCGTGGTGACGAGGTGCTTCGGCGCGTCCGCGGCGAAGGGCGTCCCTCGGCCCTGTCGGCTCAAGGCGTCGAGGCAAGCGACCCAGGCTGTGAGGCCCACGATCGCGAGGAGCCCGGCGATCCCGGTCCGGAGGCCTGGGCTCAGGGGAAGCCCGGTCGGGAGAAGCCAGTGCGCCAGCCGAGGCAGGGCCAGCATGAAGATGCCGAAGAAGATCACGGCATTGAGCAGCGACTTCGCCCACAAAGCTGCGCTGCTGCGCGTCGTGCTCGGCCGGATCGCACGTTGCAGCCTGTTGCGTATTGTCATCGCCGCCTCTCGCTCTGTGGTAACGAGCTTCGGACGCCCCGGCGGAACCGTGTGGATGTCATGCCGAAATACCTTCGGCTCCGACGGGGCGCCGTCGCGAACGGAAGAACCCATGCCCCACCCCCTACGAGCAGGGAGAGACCGAGGCAGGTCGGCGCAGGGTGTGCGGAGCGTCGCGGGGCGCACACCGTTGCGCGGGAGCGTCGCCTGTTGCAGCCTGCGGACCGCGAGAATCGGGAGGCGTCGGCTCCGATGGAAGACCTGGGTCCGCTCTTCGTTGCCCCCCATGAGCCCGACCGCATGGGAGCGTTCATCGCCATCCTTGCGGCCGTCGTGATCGGAGCGGCCCTGATCGCGCTGGCGCGCGGTCGCCTGCCCGACGCCCTGAGCTACTCCGTCCTGCTGCTGGCGCCGCTGTTCAGCTACCTGCTCGGCAACCTGCACCTGCTGGAGGAGTCGAAGCACGTCGAGTTCTGCGGATCGTGTCACGAGACCATGTCGCCCATCGTCGAGGCCATGCGAAGCGACACGGAGTACCTCTCGAGCCTCCACTATCGCAGTGGCGCCGTCCCGCGCGACTCCGCCTGCTACCGGTGCCACGGCGGATATGGCCTGCAGGGCGACGCCGAGGCCAAGTTCGCGGGCCTCTCGCACATGCTCAACACGGTCACGGGCAACTACGGGTTCCCCCTCCAGAAGGCCGCGAGGTTCGACATCTCGTCCTGTCTCGACTGCCACGCTCAGGCGGCACCGTTCCGGGCGGAAGAGACGCACCGGGATCCAGGGATCCAGACATCGCTTCTCGCCGGCGAGATCGGCTGTGCTGGGCTCTGCCATGCCTCAGCCCACCCACCGGAGGCGCTCCTGGGCGCGGCGTCCTGGGAGGCCTCGCGATGATGGCGCGCATCGCGGCCCTGCTGTTGGTGGCCTCGCAGCTCATCCTGATCTGGATGGCGCTGGCGCCGACCGGCCGTTCCGCGATCTACTTCGTCATGGTCGGACACCCGCTCGTCCTGGTCGGCTCCATTCTCGGGGTGATCGCACTCCAGCGGCGTCTTTCGCGTGAGAGGGCCGAGAGGAAGGCCACGCCCGACGGACGAGGTACGACGACCTAGCCCGTCGCTCTGGCGCGTGGCTCTTGCGAGCGTCGCCCCGCCCCCCGCGCTGCCTCACGAGCCCGGCTTCGCCAGCACCTTCAGGTACTCGACGACGTCTCGGATCTGCTGGGCCGAGAGGCGCTGAGCCCAGGCCGGCATGTCCGCGGAGCCGTGGAAGGCCTTCTCGGCGCCCTCGGAGACGATCCGGGCCACCTCCGTCTCCCGTCCGGCGACCTGGAAGGCGTCCGACGTGAAGTCGCGCGGCTTGGGATCCCGCCCAAGGGCGGCCCGGCCGTCGCCCTTGCCTTCCCTTCCGTGGCATGCCCAGCAGGCGGCCTGATAGATGTCCTCGCCTGCGCGCACGCTGATGCCCCCACCGGGCACGGTCAGGCTGCGCATGTACGCGATCGCTCCGCGCAGCGACGCCTCGTCCAGCACGCTGGCGATGGCCATCGGCGCGTGGTCCGCGCCGCGAAGCGCCGCGACGATCTGGTCATCCGTCCGATCGCCCGGCCACGAACCCGTCGTGAGGTCGGCGGGACGGCGTTCCAGGTTGCCTGCGAGGGGCCCGTTCCCCCGTCCGTAGCGTCCGTGGCAGTTTTCGCAGAGCGACGTGTAGATCTCCTGGCCGGATCTGGCTCCATCTTGCGCGGAGCTCCTGTCGGCGGCCACCAGGGCGGGCCATCCGGCCAGGCTCGAGAGCACCAAGAACAACATCACCCGCGATCTCATGGGTTCCCCTTCTCGCGTTCCGGATCCGCGCTACTCGCCACTTGCGCCCGGGGCAGGCTCGGCCGCCAGCTGGCCCAGCCAGCCGAACAGGGCGGCCAGCTCCTCGTCGCTGCCGCTGAACTTCTTCGGGTGCTTCTTGCCGTCGATCAGCTCTTCCTGCCGGACGACGTGGGATTGTCGCTCGACGTCGGTGGCCATCGACGCGGTGGGCAGCGCCGGCCCCTTCATCTTCTCGATCTTGACCGTCGCCTCGACGCCGGCGGCGGGCACGCTGTGGCACGTGTTGCACTTCTGCGCGAGGAAGACGTCCTTGCCATCGGGTGCGGCTTGCGCGCCACCCGCGAGCAGGGCGAGGCCGATCACGGCGAGCGTCCCCCGTGCTCCGCAGTGCAGTCGGTTGGCGCTGAGCCTCGCGTCGGGGGTCGTCATCGACATCCTCCTCTGCCGCGTCACGTGCTGGATCTCGGATGGGTGAACGGCGCGTGAGCGAGCCTGGCGATCATAGCGTCCGCCGCCCGCATGGAGGAGCCGCAGCCTTGCGCCTGTACGTCCAGCGCACGTTCGCAGGCGACGCGACCTCGGCCGACGCGGCCGGCGGACTCGCGGCTGTAGAAAACTGCCCCGTCACAGTGTCGTGTACCCGACACCTGGGACGGGATTCCCCAGCAAAGCTCGGCGAGATCTGCAGAAGTGCCGCTTAACATCTGATTCTGCTCTTGAACTCCTGCTGCGCTCCACGCAATATCCTCCCGCAAGACGAACCGAAGTGTTGCCGCGGAACCGGGATGGGCCGGACCCGTGGCGAGGAGGGGGCCGGTCTTCGGGCGTGCGACACGCGCTCGAGAGCTTGCCTTCTGCTGCGGAAGGAGACTGGATGTCACGGGAGCGGGGCGCGCGGTGGCTCTCTCAGACCTGGGTGACGTGTCTGGTGGCGGCCGCGCTCGCCGGGGTGGCGCCGACGGGCGGGTGGGCTGAGGAAGGGGAGCGCCAGGTCCTGGCTGAGTCACCGTCCCACGAGGACGGATGGGCAGAGGGCGGCGTCGACACGTGTCTCGGCTGTCACGAGAGCAGCCCCGAGTTCCCGCTCCTGGCGATCCTGCAGACCCGCCACGGGACCAAGGGGGACCCCCGCACCCCCTTCGGCTCCGAGCACGGCTGCCAGAGCTGCCACGGTCGGGCTGGCGCCCACGTGTCCGACCCGGTCGATGCGCCGGTCGCAATCCGCTTCGGCCCCGACACCCCCGCGGACGTGCAGAACGAGCCCTGCCTGAGCTGCCACCGAGGTGGGAAGCACATGAACTGGAAGGGCAGCCCCCACGACAACAACGGCGTCGCCTGCGCCTCCTGTCACGAAGTCCACGCGGCCGCGGATCCGATGCTCGAGCACGCGGACCTTCGCCCCGAGACCTGGCGCCGGGCCCAGTCGGACACCTGCTTCGGCTGCCATCCCCAGGAGCGCGCGCGGATGCACCGGGTGTCCGCACATCCCTTGAAGGAAGGGCAGATGCGCTGCTCGGACTGCCACAACCCGCACGGCTCGACCGGGCCCTCGCAGCTGGTGCGCGGCACCGTCAACGAGACCTGCTACAGCTGCCACGCGGAGAAGCGCGGTCCCTTCTTGTGGGAGCACGCGCCGGTGCGCGAGGACTGCACCAACTGCCACGAGCCACACGGCTCGAATCATCCGCCCCTGCTCAACAGCCGCGGACCGTTCCTGTGCCAGCAGTGCCACATGGCGAGCTTCCACCCGAGCACGGCGTATACGCCGAACCGCTTGCCTGGGGGAGCTCCGGCCGACCAGCTGCTGACCCGGAACTGCCTCAACTGCCACACCGAAATTCACGGGTCGAACCATCCGGCCGGCCCGCGGTTCACGCGTTAGGTGGAGATCATGAAGCGATCCATCGTCTTTGCCGCCACGCTCCTCGTCGCCCTCGCAGCTCCGGCGCCGACCTTCGCCACGGCGGGTGACGCAGATCCCTCGCAGCCCACCAGCTGGGTCGAGCTCGGGGGCTACCACATCAACGACGACTCGTTCAAGTTCGGTGACTTCACCGGGCTCGAGGACGAGGGCTTCGAGATCCTCGGCAACTTCGATCTGCGCCGCCGCGCGCCGTGGGACTCCGACGACACCTGGCACTGGCGCGCGCGCGGCGCCAACCTCGGTCTGCGCTCCAGATCACTGTGGGCCGAGGGCGGGTGGCAGGGGCTCTTCGACGCCTGGCTGGAGTTCCGTGAGCTGCCGAAATTCGGGCACCACGACGCCTGGAGCCCCTACCGCGGCATCGGGGGCTCGTTCCTCGAGCTTCCGACGGACTGGGTCCCGGCCAACAGCACGGCGGACTTCCTGGCCCTCGAGCCGAGCCTGCGCCGCCACGAGGTGAAGCACCGCCGGCGCGACGCGGGCGGCGGCTTCTCGCTCGTGCTCCCGTGGAACCTGGAGCTCGAGACCCGCTACAACCGCGAGACGAAGGAGGGCACCAAGCTCACCAGCCTGGTCACCGGCTCGAGCGGCGGCAACCGGCGCGCGGCCATCGTGCCCGAGGAGATCGACCAGGACACGCAAGAGGTCGACGTCTCCCTGCGCTGGAACGGCGAGCGCGGCCAGCTGGAGCTCGGCTACTACCTCTCCCACTTCGACAACCATGCGAACCCCCTGACCTGGACCTCGGCGTTCCTCTCGGGGGCCTGGGATCCCTCAGCGAGCTACCCGGGCCTGGGGCGCAAGGGCACGGCTCCGGACAACGTCTTCCACCAGGTCTCGGCGGCAGGCGGGTACGACCTGGGCTGGAACACCCGCGTGACCGGGGACATCGCCCTCGGCTGGATGAAGCAGAACGAAGACTTCCTCCCGTACACGGTGAACCCGACCCTTGCCGCCTCGGTCACGAGCCCGTTGCCGCGGAACAGCCTGGAGGGGGAGATCGACACCACCCTGATCAACCTGCGGATCGACTCGCGGCCGATCGAGGGTCTGCGGCTGAACGGCCGCGTCCGCTACGACGACCGGGACAACGACACGCCGCGGGATCTGTTCATCTACGTCCCGGGCGACTCGCAGCTGCAGGGAACGGTCGTGGACTCGCAGGCCCGGATCAACCGGCCCAACAGCTACAAGCAGAAGGAGTACGCCTTCGAGGCCGGCTATCAGGTCTGGCATCGCACCGAGCTCAGCATCGGTTACGAGTTCGAGGAGATCGAGCGCAGCTTCAGCGAGGTGGCCGAGACGGAGGAGGACACCTACACCATCGGTCTCACCACCCGGCCCAATCGCTACGTGTCGTTTCGCGTCGTGGGCGAGCACTCGAATCGCGACGCCTCGGAGTACCGCGGCACGTACCCCTTCTTCCGCGGGACGACGACGGAGCACCTCGCGGCCATCGCCCCGGACGAGCTCTTCGAGAACCATCCCGACCTGACGAAGTTCTACGAGACCGAGCGCGAGCGCGACCGCATCCGCGGCTCCGTCACCATCCAGCCGCTCGAGAGCCTGAGCCTGGGCTTCTCCATCGATTCGGTGAACGACGACTACGAGGACACCGACATCGGCCTGCTCCACAGCCGCATGCTGAGCTACACCTTCGACGGCTCGTGGACCCCGTGTGACTTCTTCACGACACACGCCTTCTACAGCTTCGAGGACTTCCGCACCCGGCAGCGCGGCCACTCCTTTTCGGGCAACAACGTGCTGCCCGACCTCGCAGACCCCCAGCGGCGCTGGGTGGCGCGTGACGTGGATGCGATCGACACCTTGGGCGTGGGCTTCGACCTGACCCTGCTGGACGGGCGGCTGACCCTCGAAGCCGAGACCATCTACTCGCGCGCCAAGGGCAGCATCGACGTGGACACCGCGCTGTTCGACCCGTCCATGGCGCTGCCGCCCACGCCCATGGTGTTTCCGGACGCCACGAGCCACCTGTTCGGCGCGATGGTCTCGGCCCGCTACAAGATCAACGACAGCTTCTCGGTGCGATTGGGATACGCCTACGAACGCCTGGACGTCGACGACTGGGCCTACGACGGGGTGATGCCCAACACGACGACCAACACCCTGACGAGCGGTGTCACGAGCCCCGAGTACGCGAACCACCTGATCGC
>JAJDAR010000265.1 GCA_029261775.1 Deltaproteobacteria bacterium
GGCTGCGTAGTCGCTGGTGACGATGATGTCCGTGTGCTCCGAGCCGAAGCGCTGCACGTGATCCACCGCCGCGTCGAGGTCTTCGACCACCCGCACGGCCAGGATCTTCTCCAGGTACTCCTCGCCCCAGTCCGACTCCGCCGCCGGGACGGCTTCCGCGAAGATCTCGCAGGTCGTCTCGCAGCCGCGGATCTCGACGCCCTCTTCGTGTACCCGCTTCAACACCTCGGGCAGCAGTCGCCGAGCCGCGTCCTTGTGGCAGAGCAGGGTCTCGAGCGCGTTGCACACGGCCATCTGGTTGATCTTCGAGTCCCAGACGATGTCGGCCGCCATCCCGATGTCGGCGCTCGCATCGAGGAACACGTGACAGACGCCCTCGTCATGGGCGAGGACCGGGATCGCCGACTCGCGCATCACCTTGCGCACGAGCTCGTACCCGCCGCGCGGGATGATCAGGTCCAGATAGCGATCCATCGCGAGCAGGTGGTCCACCGCGGCGCGATCCGTGGTCGGCAGGGTGGCGATCACGTCCTCCGAGAGACCCGACTCCGCGGCAGCGGCCCGGAGCTCCGCGGCGAGTGCCTGGTTCGAGTGGAAGGCCTCCGAGCCGCCCCGCAACACCACCGTGTTGCCCGCCTTCACGCACAGGGCCGCCGCGTCCACGGTCACGTTGGGCCGCGACTCGTAGATCATGCCGATCACGCCGAGCGGAATACGCATGCGGCCCACGCGCAGCCCGTTCGGTCGCACCACCGAATCGGTGATCTCGCCGACGGGATCGGGCAACCGGGCGACCTGGCGCAGCCCGTCGATCATGGTCTCCCACTTGCCGCCCTCGAGAGAGAGCCGGCGCACCATCGGGGTCGCGACGCCCTTGGCCTCGGCCTCCGTGATGTCGCGGCGATTGGCTTCGAGGATCGGAGCCTTGGCGGCTTCCAGCCGCTCGGCGGCGCGCAGCAGCCAGCGATCCTTGTCGGCGGTCGTCAGACGCGCCATGCCGCGAGCGGCCTGCTGGGCAGCGCGGCAGAGCTCTTCGACTTGCTCTCGCAGTTCCATGGGGTCCGTTCCGGACGCGGAGGGATCACTCCCTGGGGGAGCCGTCGTCCTCGAGGAGGACGAGATCGTCCCGGTGGACCACCTCGTCACCGTTGCTGAAGCCTAGCATCGGCTCGATGCGCTGGGCCTTCTGGCCCTTGATGCGATCGATGTCGGCCGCCGAGTAGGCGGCGAGCCCCCGGGCGACCTCGAGGCCGTCCGGTCCGACACAGGAGATCGGGTCGCCGAGACCGAAGCGGCCCTCGACGCGCACCACCCCGGCCGGCAGCAGGCTCCGCCCGCGCTCGCAGACCGCCCGGACGGCTCCTGCGTCGAGCTGGATCCTCCCGCGGGGCTTGGCGGTGTAGGCCAGCCAATGCTTCCGGCTGCCGAGCCGGTTTCCCGGCAGGATCAAGGTTCCCACCGGATCGCCCGCGGCCACGTGGCGCAGCACGTTCTGCCGGTAGCCGTTGCAGAGCACCGTCGAGGCCCCGCCTCGCGCCGCGGAGGTGGCCGCCTCGAGCTTCGTGACCATGCCGCCCCGGCCGAAGGCGCTGGCGGAGCCGCCAGCTGCGGCCCGCGTCTCCGCGGTGATGCGCTCCACCACGCCGACCAGGGGTGGCATGGGCTCGCCCGTCACCGGGGGGCGCTCGTAGAGCCCCTCGACGTCGGTCAGGATGACGAGCAGATCCGCGCCGACCAGGTTCACGACCGTGGCGGAGAGGTTGTCGTTGTCTCCGAAGCGGATCTCCTCCGTGGCCACCGTGTCGTTCTCGTTCACGACCGGGACCGCGCCGAGCCCGAGCAGCATCTGGAGCGTGCGCCGGGCGTTCAGGAAGCGCTCCCGGTCCTCGAGACCGGTCCGCGTGACGAGCACCTGGCCCGCGGTCCGGCCGTGACGACCCAGGTGGCGGCGCCACAGGTCGGCGAGCGAGATCTGGCCGACCGCGGCGGCGGCCTGCTTCTCGGGAATCGAGCGTCCCGGATGGTCCCAGCCGAGGATGCGCGCGCCGAGGGCGATCGCACCGGACGACACCAGGACGATCTCGCGGCCCTCGTCGCAGAGCGCCGCGACCTGGCGGGCGATCGAGGCAAGCACCCGCGGCCGCAGCTCGCCGCCATCGGTCAGCACGCCGCTGCCGATCTTCACGACGATGCGGCGCGCACCGCTCGCCGCAAGCCGGACCTCGGAGGATCCGCGGCTGCGGGTGCGCTCAGTCATCCGCCGAGCCTCCCTCGAGCGCCTGGGCGATGCGCAGGATCAGCGCGTCGGCGCCGTCTCCCGTCGCTCCCGAGATGCGGACCACCTCGCAGCCGCGTTTCTGCAGCGCCGCCGCCAGCTCGTCGAAGGGCTCCGGCGTGGGGAAGAGATCGCCCTTGTTGAGGGCCACGATCTCGACGCGGCCCTCGAGATCGGCACCGTAGGCGGCGAGCTCCCCGCGGATCATCTCGTACTCCGCCAACAGATCGCGGCTCTCGTCGAGCAGGGCTGCACCGTCGAGCAGGTGCACGAGCACGCGGGTCCGCTCGATGTGGCGGAGGAAGCGGTCGCCGAGACCGGCTCCTCCACTGGCACCCTCGATGAGGCCCGGGATGTCGGCGACCACGAAGCGGACCTCGTCGTTCTCGACGACGCCGAGATTCGGAACGAGGGTCGTGAACGGGTAGTCGGCGACCCGCGGCCGGGCGCGGGTGAGCCGCCGCAGCAGCGTCGACTTGCCCGCATTCGGCAGGCCGATCAGCCCGACGTCGGCGATCAGCTTGAGCGAGAGACGCAGTTGCAGGCTCTCGCCCGGCTTGCCCTTCGTGGCGAAGTCGGGCGTCTGCCGCGTGGAGGTCGCGAAGCGCGCGTTGCCGAGCCCGCCCTTGCCCCCTCGTGCGGCCAGGAAGCGGGCGCCGTCCTCGGAGAGGTCGGCGAGCGGGGTGGCATCCGGCGGGGCCTGGCGGTCGTAGAAGAGGGTGCCGACCGGGACGCGGACCAGCAGCGCTTCGCCGCTCGCGCCCTTCTTGTCGCTGCCGCCGCCGTTGCCGCCGCGGTCGGCGCGCAGCTCCTTCTTGTACCGGTAGTCGCGGAGCGTCGCGAGATTGCGGTCGGCCACGAACACGACGTCGCCGCCACGGCCGCCGTCCCCGCCGTTCGGTCCCCCACGCGGGACGAACTTCTCACGACGGAAGGCGACGATCCCGTCTCCTCCGTCGCCGGCATGGACCACCAGGGTGGCCTCGTCGATGAACTGGTCAGCGCTTCTCATGGCTCGTCGGGGCCTGCCCGACGTTCCAGACGTGCGCGCCCCGTTCCTCTTAGCTTGCCGGATCCACCTTCGCGACGACCTTGCCCTTCGACTTGCCGTACTGGACGGTGCCGTCGGTGAGCGCGAAGAGCGTGAAGTCCTTGCCCAGTCCCACGTTGTTGCCCGGGTGGATGCGGGTGCCGACCTGGCGGACCAGGATGGTTCCCGCGCGCACGGCCTGGCCGCCGAAGCGCTTCACGCCACGGCGCTGACCGTTGCTGTCGCGACCGTTCCGCGAGCTTCCCTGACCCTTCTTGTGCGACATCCTGCTGCTCCTTGGTCGAACGAGGTCGACCGTGCATCGGCGCGTACGCCGCTGGGCTCAAGCGTCGATCGAGTCGACGCGAACTTCCGTGTACGACTGCCGGTGGCCCTGCTTTCGCCGGTAGCCCTTGCGGCGCTTCATCTTGAAGATGGTGATCTTGGGGCCGCGGGCCTGGGCGGTGATCGTGCCGCTCACCTTGGCGCCCTCGACGAGCGGCCTGCCGATCTTCGCATCGCCCTCGCCGCCGACCAGCAGCACCTCGCCGAACTCGATCGGGTCCCCGATCTC
>JAJDAR010000266.1 GCA_029261775.1 Deltaproteobacteria bacterium
CGATCGGGTAGGGATGGTCCGGGCTCGGCACCCAGGGCTGGTAGTTGAGGGTGAAGGTCAGCACGGTCGCGCGGCCCGAGACGGCCCCGACTTCGAGCTCCTTGCCCAGGCAGTCGGGACAGCGCGGCACCGCGGGGTGGATCCAGGTCCGGCAGGGGCGGCAGCGCAGGAACTGCAGGCGTCCGTGCTCGCCGCCGCGCCAGAAGTGCGCGTTGGCCTCGGTCACCTTGGGGAGAACGCGAAAGGGGCGGTCCGCCTCAGACATGCAAGCTCTTCACGATCACCTCGGACAGCGGGGTGGAGTGCATGCTCTCGAGATCTCCGTACAACGGCAGCTCCTCCATGGTGCGCACGAGCGCCTCCTTGGACCCGTACAGGCGCTCGGGGTCGGTGTAGTCGGCGATGCTGCGGAACCGCTCGGCCACGATCGCGCGGATCGGAGGGGAGCCCGGGGTCAGCACCCGCGCGACGGCGTTGCGCACGTACTCCCAGCGCAGCGGGTGCAGGTCGAAGGAGGCCGGGGTGTGGATCTCCTGCCACCCCCGATAGAAGGCCTCGTCGCTCAGGCGGTCGGGCTTGGGGAACCAGGTGAAGTGGGTGACGCCGGGGCTCGGCTCCCCGTCCTTCCAATTCCGATCCAGGCAGGGCTGCGGCACCGACTCGGTGACCAGGTACCCGTCCAGCCGACGCGAGGATCGCCCCAGCGCCGTTTCGACGGCGCCGCGCTGGTCGACACTCGGGAGCCACAGGGCGACCGCCGCCGAGAGAGAGGCGCCCTCCCCCATCAGCAGCGTCGGTTTCGGGATCACGTCCTTCGTGTCCGCCAGGCTCACGTTCAGCGCCAGCGCCCCCGCCGCGAGGATCTCCTCGGCGACCGGGCCGAGCAGCTCGCCGCGCTGATCGGAGCGCGAGACCCCCTCCTGTGCCCAGCTGAGGTAGACCAGCTTCTCCATCCTTCCGCCCTTCCTTGCTTGCGTCGCTTCAGTAGCCCTGCGAGAGATCCACCTGCGGCTCGGGTGGCTCTCCGCGCTCCACCCTCGCCACGTTCTCGGCGAAGCGCGCCACGACGTGCGGAAGGTAGTCGGGATAGCCGCCGGCCACGTGGGGGGTGATCAGCAGATTCGGTGCGTCCCGGAAGGGGTCGTCGGGCGGCAACGGCTCGCGCGCGAAGACGTCGAAGGCCGCGCTCGCCAGACGCCCCGATTCCAGCGCCGCCCGGACGGCGGCTTCGTCCACGATCCCGCCGCGAGCCAGGTTCACGAGCCGCGCGCCGGGCTTCATGAGCGCGAGGCGCTCGGCCGACAGCAGTCCGCGGGTTGCCGGGGTCAAGGGCAGCAGGACGACCACGACGTCGGCCTCGACGAGGACCGCGTCCGTCTCCTCGGAGCCCAGGCTTCGCGCCAGGGCCGGATGCGGGCGCGGCGTTCGCTGGGTGCCGATCACGCGCATCCCGAGCGCATGGGCCTTCTCGGCGAGGGCCAGGCCGATGGCGCCGGCCCCGAGGATGCCGAGGGTCTTGCCTGCGACCGGCTCGGGCAGGAAGCGATCGAAGCCCCGCTCGCCCTGGATCCGCCAGGCCATGGGCAGCTGTTTCAGCAATGCGAGCACGAGCGCGAGGCCGAACTCGCTCATCGTAGGCGCCGCGGCTCCCCGATTGTTCGCAACCCGCACACCGGGGGGCAACGGCTCGCCGAGAACGTCGTCCACGCCCGCTCCCATGCACTGGATCAAGCGCAACCGCGACCCGCTCTTCCAGTGGCCGCGGGGCGCGAACAAGGTGAGCATGAACTCCGCGGCTGGCAGGCCCTCGACGAACTGCTGTTCGTCCGACCAGCAGATGCACTCCCGATCGGGAAAGGCCTTCGCCATCAGGGGTTCGAGCGCCCGGGCGAAGGGAGCAAACGCGTGGACCGGGGCCGGCATGGGCCGCCCATTCTATGGAAGGCCCGCGCAGGATGGCAGGCCCGCGCAGGTGGGTATGGACGAGCCCACCTTGGTCGCGCCGGGGAACGGGGGGATCGACCCTTTGTCGTGCCGGGGAACGGGGGGATCGACCCGCCTTGTCTCGCCGACGACCGCACCCCACTCTCTTCGGGTGCACGCTTGTTTCCTGATCCTCCTTGCTGCGTTTCTCGCCACCCAGGCAGGCGCGCAAGGCCCGCCGCTCCCGCCGCAGCCCGAAGGTGTGGCCTGGCCCACCGTGGCGTGGCCGGAGGGGCCGGTGGGCGACGACGTGGACCGGGCACACCTCGATTCGCTGCTCGACGACCTGTTCACCGGAGAGGGCCGGGGTGGGCTGCCGGACACGCGCGCCGTGCTCGTGGTGCGCGGAGGACGGCTCGTGCTGGAGCGCTACGCACCCGGCTTCGATGCCAACCAGCGGTTCCACTCCTGGTCGATGGCCAAGAGTGTGACGCAGGGGCTGATCGGCATCCTCGTCCGCGAGGGCCGGCTGGCCGTGGACGAGCGCGCTCCGGTCGACGCGTGGTCGGCGCAGGGCGACCCGCGGCGGGCCCTGACGCTGCGCCACCTGCTGCACATGACGTCGGGGTTGGCGAACGCCGACGGCGAGGATGGAGCGGGCCCGGAGAGCTTCGTGGCGACGTTGCTCTTCGGCTCCGCCAGCCACGACATGGCCGGCAGCGCGGCCGCGGTGCCGCTTGCCCATGATCCCGGCACCCACTGGGCCTACTCGACCGGAACGTCCGCGATCCTGGGCGGCATCGTGTCGCAGACCGTCGGCGATCGAGCCGCGGTTCGCGCGTGGCTGGAGCGCGAGCTGCTGACGCCCCTCGGCATGGACTCGCTGGTGCTCGAAGTCGACACCCGGGGCCAGCTCGTCGGCGGAAGTCACGCCTGGGCGACCGCCCGCGACTGGGCCCGGTTCGGGCTGCTGTATCTGCGCGGCGGCGTGTGGGACGGTCAGACCATCCTGCCCGGCGGCTGGGTCGACTTCTCACGCACGCCGGCACCGGCACCGAACAACACGACGTTCGGCGCCCACCTGTGGATCAACCACGACCCTGCCTCCGACCAGTTCAAGCCGATCCAGGGGGCCGGTCCCAGCGTCTTCACGATGAGCGGCAACGGCGGCCAGTACGTGGCGATGGTCCCCGAGAAGGACCTGGTCGTGGTCCGCCTCGGCGAGATGCTCGTCCACGACTGGGATGCCTTGAGCCCCAAAGTCGGCGCGTTGATCCAGGCCTTCCCGGACCGCGCGCCGGGAGAGGCGGCACCGTGAAGCGGATTCTCGCGATCGTGCTGCTGCTGATCGGTGGCGCCGCTGCGCTGTGGCTTCCCGGGTTCTACCGCGCAGCCGGGGTCGGCGCGGGATTCGTGGCAAAGCAGATGTGCAGCTGTGTCTTCGTGGGGGACCGAAGCGACGCCTCGTGCCGCCCCGATCTGTTGGAGTCGATGGACAGCATCGAGGCCGAGCGGCTGGACGGGGTGGAGGGGTTCCGCGCGTTCATCCCCCTGCTGGCCGAACGGAGGGCACTCCACGAGCCGCCTTACGGCTGCATCCTCCAGCCCTGAGCGGCCGCCAGCCCGACCGGGGTCGGTGCCGGTCTCAGGCCGGCCTGGCGAGGCGCCGATAGCCCCCGGATGGATGGGAGCAGCGAGGCCCAGCCGACGATCCTGCTCGTGAGCAGCGACCCCGAGGCCGTCAAGTGGCTCGAGGCCGCCTCCGGCTCCCTGCAGGTACGTCAGGTCGCCCCGGAGGAGCTGGACCGCGGCAATGCCTGGGTCGACGCCGCCGTCGTCGTGGCGCATTGGCGCGCCGCCGATGGCCCGAGCGCTCTCGACCGGCTCGACGCGCTCCGCGAGCTGCCGGTCGCCGGCGGCCTGCTGCTGGTCGCCGACTCCGAAGACGAGAGCGAGCTCGCGCGCGCATTCGAGCGCCTGCAGCCCCAGGCCTGGTTGCCCGACCCTCCGCCTGGCCTGCCGCTCGCCAGAGCCCTGCGCGCGGCCCTCCCCTCCCGAGCGCCGGGCAGCGGCGCCCGCCGCGGCCAGCGACCGGCGACCATGCTGCTGGGCGTCAGCGCCGCCATCCGCGAGCTGCTCGAGCAGATCCGGCGCGTCGCGCCGAGCCAGGCCTCGGTCCTGATCCTCGGCGAGACGGGGACTGGCAAGGAGCTCGCGGCGCGGGCAGTGCACGAGGAGAGCACGCGCCGCCACGGCCCCTTCGTCGCGGTGAACTGCGGCGCGATGCCGGAGACCCTGCTCGAGAGCGAGCTCTTCGGATCGACCAAGGGCGCCTATACCGGCGCCGAGCGCGATCGCATCGGTCTGTTCGAGCAGGCCAACGGCGGTACCCTCTTCCTCGACGAGATCGGCGACACGACCCCGTCCCTCCAGACGAAGCTCCTGCGCGTGCTCGAAGAGCGCGAGGTGCGCCCGATCGGGGGCTCCGAATCGCGTCCGGTGGACGTGCGGATCGTCTCGGCGACCCATCGTGACGTGGAGGCGGCCATCGCCGACGGGAGCTTCCGTCAGGATCTCTACTACCGGCTCAACACCGTCGCGCTCCACCTCCCGCCCTTGCGCCGGCGTCGCGTCGACATCCCCTTTCTCGCCCAGCACTTCGCAGAGGCGTTCGGCGAGGAGAACGCCCGCCAGATCACCCTCAGCGAGGAGTTTCTCGACGCCTTGTCGGTGCACGAGTTCCCGGGCAACGTGCGCGAGCTCCGGAATGCCGTGGAGCGCGCCATCGCCCTGACCGTGCCCGGGGAGGATGTCGGCCCGGGCACCCTGCTCGCGGAGAGCACGCGCCCGACTCCGGTCCCCCGCTCCGACGGCTCGCTCAAGGACCAGGTCGAGCGCCTCGAGATCGAACGGATCCGCGAGGCCCTGCTGGCCCATGACGGCAACAAGACGCGAGCGGCAGAAGCGCTCGGTCTCTCGCGGGTCGGCCTGGGCAAGAAGATCAAGCGCTACGCCCTCGACGGCTAGGCGAAGCGGTCGACCTCCACCGACAACGGCGTTGTCGAAGCCGGCCGTCTCCGAAGTTGGCGGCTGCGGAAGCGACGCCAAGGCGGCCGACTCGGGGGCTCGCTGCACATGGCTGTCGAACCCGGTGCCGACGAGCGTCACCTGCGAGCGCGGCCGGGACGGAGCGCCGCGACGGAACTCCGAGGACTTGCGCGGCGAGCTGCCCATGGCACAGCGCTTGCTCTAGTACCGGAGCAAGAACCCAACAAGTTCCCCCCAGAGCCCCCCCGACCGGGCCCGGCCGTCCCCC
>JAJDAR010000267.1 GCA_029261775.1 Deltaproteobacteria bacterium
CTGCGCACCGACGCGGGCCTCGCAGGACTGTGGGCCGCGCTGGCGGGCGGCCTGCTGCTCGTGGCGATCGCACTGGTGGTCTGGATCGCGCTTCGCGGGCGGGAGGCGCTTCACCAGGCGCATCTCCAGCACTTGCAGTCCCCCGACCCCACGGCCGGCCCTGGCGCTTAGTCCCGGGGTTCCGCGGAGACCCTCTCGGCCTCCAGCGCGTCGCCCCGCTTGGCGTCCATCAGGAGGTAGAAGACACCTCCGCGGGCACGGACCTCGTCGGCGACGACCAGGCGCGCAGAGAGCAGCACGGTGTCGGCGGGTGCGTGGGTCTGGAGAAGCGCGGCCGCTACCGAGTCTTCGACCAGGCGCGGGCCGACCAGCTCGATGGGGGTCCCGAGGACGGCGGGGGCGAGGGTCTCGATGATCGAGGTGCCGAGCCGGGTGAAGCGCGCGAGCGGATCGCTGGCTCCGGCACTCGCCGCCGCGGCGAGCAGCCCCTGGGCGTCGTCGGGCTCGAACGAGAGCAGAGCCACGGCTCCATCGAGCGCGCCTGCCACGCTCGCCGTCATGTCGTCGCCGGGCAGCAGGCCGGACTCGGCCAGGTCCGCCAGGGCGCAGACGGCGATCTCGGGGACGGCGGCCAGGACCGGATCCCGGAAGAGCGGCCCGAGCTGCTGGGCCGCCGATTGAAGGCGAGTGAGGAGATCGGCGCGTGAGGCGGTGTCAGCCAGCGGAGGGTCCTCGCGGCCCCGTGGGGTCCGCCGGAAGGGAGGGGAGACTGTCCTGATCGGCGTCCCGGCCTCCAAAGTGAGTGATAAAACCTACACCAACTCCCGATGTGGGGCACGTTCTGCCATTCCCCGCCAAGGCCCCGGAGGCTCCGCGGTGATCGGGATCACGCCCTGCCGAAGGCCCTCCTGCCGAAAGCGCCCTTGGCCGAATAGCTGCACCAGGACCGCCGGTCGCTGCACGAGTCTCGCGGGTGCGAGACGGGAGCTCAAGCATGGAACGCCGAACCCTCCTGCTGGTCGATGCGGGGCACTCCACGATGGAGGCGCTCTCCCTGCGACTGCGCCAGATGGACTTCCACGTGGTCCGGGCCAAGACGGCCGACCAGGCGACTGAGGCTCTCGGCGATCCGCGGTTCATGATCGGGGCGGTGGTGATCCCGCCCGACCTGCCGGTGCTCGACCTCGAGCGCTCGCTCCACGTGTTCCGGCAGGTCGAGCCCGACCGCGTGCCCGATCTGCCGATCGTGGCCTTCGGCGAGCGGCCGGACGCCGATCAGCGAGGGCGCCTGCGCCGGGCAGGCGTCGACTACGGCCTCTGGACCCCGATCGAGGACAACACGCTGCGCTTCCAGGTGAACCGAGCCCTCGCGGGGGGCGGACCGACGGTCACCACCCGCCGCGCGATCCGGGTTCCGACCAACTGGCCCGTGGTCGTCCGGGCCGGCGGCCGCGAGAAGCCGGCCAAGCTCTACTCCGTGTCCGCTCGGGGAGGCTATCTGGCGACCCCCAGGCCCTCGATGCAGCGTGCGGTGGTGCACCTGACCCTTCCGCTGCCCGAGGGCGACCTCCCGGTCACGGGCGAGGTCGTGGCCACCAACGTGCCCGGCAACCTCGTCAAGCGGAACCTGCCGATCGGCATGGCCGTGCGTTGGAGCGGCCTCGATCTCGCCGAGCAGGACCGCATTCAGACCTTCGTGGACGAGCGGGACGACCGCCTTCGCCTGTAGGCGCAGGAGACGGCCCGAGGCACCGCGAGAAGTGGGCTTCGGCTACGCTTCGGTCCATGTCCGACGAGATCCTCCGCTTCGACCTGCAGGATCGCGTGGCCGTGCTGCACTTCGACGACGGCAAGGCCAACGCGGTATCCCCGGCCGCCCTCGAGGCCCTGAACCGCGGGCTCGACCGCGCCGAGAAGGAGGCCGGCGCCGCCGTCCTGCTCGGCCGTCCGGGTCGCTTCTCGGCGGGCTTCGATCTCTCGGTGATGAAGTCCGGGCCGGAGGCCGCGCGCTCGCTCGTCGGCGGCGGAGGGGAGCTGCTCGCCCGCATGGCGGACTGCCCGCTCCCGATCGTGGCGGGCTGCACGGGCCACGCCCTCGCGATGGGCGCCCTGCTGCTCCTCGCATCGGATCTGCGCGTCGGCACCCGCGGAGAGTTCAAGATCGGGCTGAACGAGGTGGCGATCGGCATGACGCTGCCGCGCTTCGGATGCGAGCTGGCCGAAGAGCGGCTCTCGCGACGCCATCGTCTTCGCAGCGTCGTGATGGCAGAGCTGCACGACCCGGACTCCGCCGTCGACGCCGGCTACCTCGACCGCGTCGTCGAGGCGGACGAGCTGCCGGCGGCGGCCCTCGCCGAGGCCACGCGCCTGGCCGAGCTGCCCGCCGCCGCGTACGCCGGAACGAAGCGGCGCATGCGCGGAGCGATGGTGGAACGGATCCGTCAGGGTCTCGAAGCCGACCTCGCCTCCTTCCGCGTCGGGTGAAGGCATCGGGTGAACCAGGCTCCCGAACTCGATCCGCATCGGGTGAACCAGGCTCCCGGACTCGATCCGAATCGGGTGAACCAGGCTCCCGGACCCCGGTCGCGTCGCGTGAAGCAGGCTCGGGACCCGATCGGTCGGGCGCGGCGGCGGCTGCCGTGCGCAGCCGCCTGGGCCTGCCTCGCCCTGCTCCCTCCCTCCGCTCCCGCGCACGCGGACGAGGGCGCCGTCACTGAGTCCCCCGTCGCTCCGCGAGAGACCTCGCGGCGTCACGAGGACGCCTGGTATCGCAACGGTCAGGCGGCGGCCGACGACGCCTGGCGCCGGGCGGGTCAGCCGGGACCGGCGCGCAACCTGATCTTGTTCCTGGGCGACGGGATGGGAGTCTCCACGGTGACGGCCGCGCGCATCTTCGCCGGCCAGCAAGCCGGCGCGGCGGGTGAGGAGGGCGAGCTGGCCTTCGAGCGATTCCCCCACCTCGCCCTCGTCAAGACGTACAACACGAACCAGCAGGTGCCGGACTCGGCGGGCACGATGACGGCGATCGTCTCCGGCGTGAAGACCAAGGCCGGGGTGCTCGGGGTCGACGACCGCGTCGAGTTCGGTGACTGGCGCAGCGTCGCCGTGGCGCGGGTCCCCACGCTCTTCGAGGAGGCCGAGCGGGCGGGGCTCGCGACGGGGATCGTCACAACGGCGCGTCTGACCCACGCGACGCCCGCGGCGGTCTACGCGCACGCGCCCCAACGG
>JAJDAR010000268.1 GCA_029261775.1 Deltaproteobacteria bacterium
GCTCAGCACGAAGGCGGGCTGCAGCAGGTTCAGACGCGGCATCGCGTCCGCGAAGACGCCGTCCCGGTGCTCTCCGGTCCGATCGCTGACCACGGCGAAATGGAAGGCCTCGGGACCGTCGATCGGCGCGAGGCTCGTCCATGGAACCGGACCCTCGGGTGCGGTGGCCGTGATCTCCGGTCCCGGGCCGGCGGTCGCGATCCAGGACAATCCGAGCTGCGCGCAGCCGGCGAGGGCCACGAGCGAGACGCAAGTCAGCAGGGCGCTGCGCAAGGACATGCTTCCCCCTAGAAGAAGGTGATGACGGCCCAGACCGCACTCACGACGAGCACCAGAGCCGTTCCTGCCGCGCCGATGCCTCGCAGCGGGCTCTGCATGCTCGGACCCAGGCCGATGGCGTGGCAGATGCGGAACACGACAAGCGCACCTCCAAGGCCGTGGATCGCGAGGGCGCCGACCTCGTTCATCTCGAGCAGCACCAGCAGGATCAGGATCATCGGCACGTACTCGACGAAGTTGGCATGCCGGCGCATGGCCACCAGCATCTGCTCATTGCCCCCGTCGCCGAGCGAGATGCCCGTCTGGGCCCGCATGCGGCCCGCCTGAAAGGAGAGCGCCATCGAGAGGATGGCGAGCAGCCCGGCGTAGAGGAGGGTCACGGTGGGAGTCGTCATGAGGGCCCTTTCGGCGTGAGGCGCCGATGATGCCCCAGGTCGGCCCGGTTCGTGGGATCGAGGTCGGCGACGGCGCTGGTGTTTCCTCGAGCGTTTGCGCACGAGGGGCGGTTCGCGGCAGACTGCTCGCCACCAAGAAGGAGCCCGCATGCCCAGTGTGATCGCGACGATCCAGGTGAAGGAAGACAAGGTCGAGGAGGCCAAGACGCTGTTCGCCAAGCTGGCCAAGGACGTCGGAGCCAACGAGCCCGGCACCCTGGCCTACATCCCCCACCAGCAGGCGGATCAGCCGACCACCTTCGTCTTCTACGAGAAGTATGCGGACGGTGCCGCCTTCGCCGCCCACGGCGAGAACCTGAAGAAGGTCGGCAAGGAGTTCGCCGGTGTGATGGCCGGGCCGCCCAAGATCGTGATGATGGAAGAGGTCTAGCCGCTTCCGGAGGCCGCGGGGCGGCGCCGCGGATCGCGCACGAACGGGGCTGCGACGAACACGGCGGCGGGCAACGCCACCATCGCGTAGAGCCCGGGGCCGTAGGAGCCGAAGACGTCGCGCAAGGCCGCCAGCGCCGAGGGGCCGAGGGCACTCGCGATCACCAGTCCGCTCATCATCGCGCCCTGGATCGCGCCCAGATGGGTGCGCCCGAAGAAGTTCGGAAGCGCCGCGACCGTGAGCGGGCCGTAGAAGCCCGACGAGAAGCCCCAGCCCGCGATCGCCAGGACCCGGGTCCAGGGATCGTCGAAGCCCGCCATGGCGGCAAACATCACGGCCTGGCCGGACATCATCGCCATGATCAGCCAGCGCACGGGAACCCGGTCCGCCGCGAGGCCCGCCAGCATGCCGATCGGCGTGCTGACGAAGGCGATGGGCAGGAAGATCGACACCGCCCCCGCCTCGCTCAGGCCCAGCTCGGCGCCGAGATCGACGATGTGGAAGGTGATGCCCGTCCCGACCATCGCCTGGTTCCCGATGCCGAGCGTCACGAGCCAGAAGGCGCCGGTGCGAAGCGCCTCCGCGCGGGTGTAGTCGCGGCCGCCCTCGCTGACGACGGTGTCGCCGGCGGCGGGCGGGGGCGGTGCCGGTGCACCGTCCATCCGCAGCCCGCACTCTTCCGGGCTCTCGCGAAAGAGCAGCCAGCCGACGAAGCCCATGCCCACGCCCACGACGAGGGCCATCTCGAACCAGGCTCCACGCCAGCCCGCGCGTGCGATCCAGAGCGAGAGCAGCAGCGGAGCCGCGGCGAAGCTGAAGTTCACGAAGGGCCCTGAGACCGCCGAGACCAGCCCCCGACGCCGCTCGAACCAGCGCGCCATCATCGTCCGCGAGACGAGGGTCAGCATGCCCTGGCCGGTGAAGCGGATGCCGGTGAAGCCGAGCGCCAGCGCGCCGAAGGCGGCCACCGTCGGCGGAAGGCCCGGCACCGCGTCGGAGGTGGCCGCCGCGATGCGATCGGCGAGCGCGAGCAGGCAGACGGTCAGCGCCAGCCCGAGGCTGGCCACCAGCACACCGCGGCGCACGCCGAAGCGGTCGACCAGCGTCCCTCCGAACGGCAGCAGCAGACCGCTCGCCAGGGTCCCGAGCAGGTAGGCATTGCTGATCTCGAGCCGCGAGAGGCCGGTCGCGCCGATCAGGTGATCGGTGAAGAGCGACACCCCCATCGTCTGGCCGGGCACGCTCATCACGATGCCCAGGGTCGCGGCGCCGACGATCACCCAGCCGTAGAAGAAGGGGAACGAGGCCGGGCGAAAGGGGAAGTCCGGTCGCACGGGTGGGGAATAGCGGCGGGGCTGTGCAGCGTCGACCGCGGCGGCGCGAGGCCGCGCTTCGGCTCAGCCGATGCGCACCGTGTCCGCAGGCTCGTCGATCACCGCGTTCTCGATCTCGCCGATGCCGTCGACCGCGATCTTCACGATGTCGCCGGGCACGAGCAAGCTCGGCGGCTTCATGGCGATGCCGACACCTCCAGGAGTCCCGGTCGGGATGACGTCGCCCGGCTCCAGCGTGAACGCCGTCGAGAGGTGTTCGATCAGGGTGAAGCTGTCGAAGACCAGGTTCTTGGTGTTCGACGACTGCCGCAGCTCACCGTTCACCCAGGTCTTGATGTCGTGAGTGTGCGGATCGCCGAACTCGTCGGAGGTCACGATCCACGGGCCCATCGGACAGTGGGTGTCGAAGGACTTGCCCATCGTGAAGGTCGGCGTCCGCAGCTGCCAGTCCCGCACAGAGACGTCGTTGACGATCGTGTAGCCCGCGATGATCTCGTGGGCGCGGTCCTTCGGAACGTGCCGGCCCGGCTTGCCGATCACGATCGCCATCTCGCCCTCGTAGTCGAGGGCGGTCGAAGCCTTCGGCCGGTGGAACGGATCGAAGGGCGGATG
>JAJDAR010000269.1 GCA_029261775.1 Deltaproteobacteria bacterium
GCCGACCCGCACCTGCACGAAGCGCTCTGCCAGCGCGGTGCCGGAGCCCAGCGTGCCGCGCAGCGTCTGGGGATGCTTGAAGCGGACCAGTCCTGTCTCGCGAAGCGGGTTGATGCTGACGATCCGACAGCCGCGGCGGGCGGCGGCCTCGAGGGTGGTGAGCATGCGGGGGTGGTTGCTGCCGGGGTTCTGGCCGATCACGAGGATCAGGTCGGCCTCCTCGAAGTCCTCGAGCGAGACCGTCCCCTTGCCGATGCCGATCGACTCGCCGAGCCCGGCGCCGCTGCTCTCGTGGCACATATTCGAGCAGTCAGGAAGATTGTTCGTGCCGAGCTCGCGGGCGAAGAGCTGATACAGGAACGCCGCTTCGTTGCTGGTCCGGCCCGAGGTGTAGAAGACCGCCTGGTCGGGGTGCTCGAGCTCACGGAGTGCCTCGCCGATCCGCGCGTAGGCCTCGCTCCAGCGGATCGGCTCGAAGCGATCCCCACCGGCGCGGCGCCGGACCGGCTCGGCCAGGCGCCCCTTGGCCTCGAGCCACCGGTCCGGACGATCCAGCAGCTTCCCGACGGGCCAGGCGGCGAAGAAGTCCCGGCCCACCAGCGCCCGGGTCGCTTCGTGGGCCACGGCCTTCGCGCCGTTCTCACAGAACTCGATGTGCCCCCGGTCGGGGGCCTCGGGCCAAGCGCAGCCCGGGCAATCGAAGCCACCGACCTGGTTGACCCGCGCGAGGGCCGGGAGGCTCCGCCCGAGACCCGCGCGCGCAGCGTGCAGCAGGCTCTGGGCGACGGCCGGAAGGCCTCCCGCGGCGTCGTCCTTGTCCATCCGGCGAGTGTACCGCCGCTGCGTGGCTCAGCCGCCGAGCAGCCCCGCGCCCAGAAGCTCCCCGAGGATCTCGAACAGGCCGCTCAAGGACACCACGAAGGCCACCGTGCGCAGGTAGGGAATGCCGGCGATGTAGATCACGGCGTGGGCGACCCGGGCCCCGAAGAAGAGCGACGCCCCGAACGCGGTGGCCTCGTTGGCGACCCCGGCGACGTGGGCGGTCAGCACCAGCGCGGCGAAAGGCACGAAGTTGTCCAGCAGGTTGCGCTGCGCCTTGACGGCGCGCTCTCCCCACGGCGGCAGCTCGAGGGGCCCCGGGCGGTTGCCCGCCGCATAGGCCAGCCCCCGCGACGAGATCAGCGCGAAGAGCGGGGGAAAGGTCAGCACGAGGGTGAGCACGGCGGACCAGGCGAGCATGACGAGGTCGGTGGACATCTCTCCTCCTTGGGCGAGCCCGGAGGCTACCCGGTCGCCGGGAGGCTCGGCGGCCGGACCGCGAAACGCTTCGTTTCGCGGTGGCGGTCGGGATGCCGTCGGGCACCGTGTGCCCTGCGGCCCTCAGTCTCCCGGCCAGTGGCGGCGGACGACGCGGGTGTCGGGCTGACCCGGCCGCTCCCACCAGGCCCAGAGCGCGCGACCGACCCGCAGCTCGAAGATCGGATCGCCGCGATCGAAGGCCGCAAAGGGGATCGCTTCGTGAACGACCTGCCGCCGATCTTCATCGAGGATCGGAACCGCGTGGCCGGAGATCTGGAACTCCTCGTCGTTCTTCCCGAGGAAGGCATGGAGTGCGTAGGCCGGGTCGACCCGAAGGTCGCGAACCTTCGGCGTGCGGCCGGCCGCCGAGACGTACAAGCCGCCACCCGCGAAGATCGGGCAGACCGGCGCCAGGCGCGGTGCGGGGCCGGGTCGCAAGCTGGCGAGGAAGCCGATGGCCACGCCGTCCGCCCCGACCAGCAGGCGCCGGCCCGCCGCGGCGAGCTCGGGGGCGACCCCCTCGAACTCCAGCCAGCCGATCAACCCGGTCGCCCGCCCATCAGACCGGCTCCAGCGGCCGCGGCGGACCCTCGGGCGGCTCGATCCGGATCTCATCGCCCGGCTGGACGGAGCCGCCGTGGCGCACCACGCCCATCACGCCTGCCTTCCGCACCACCCGCCCCTCCGCGTCCTCGAAGCGCGTCGCGGCGAGCAGGCCTTCCTGGATGCCGTTCAGCTGACCGCAGGGATTGCGCAGGCCCGTCACCTCGACGATGGCGTGCGCTCCCAGGTGCAGCCGCGTCCCGGTGGCCAGGCCGAGCAGGTCGACCCCGCGCGTCGTCACGTTCTCGCCCATGCGGCCGGGCGCAACCTCGAAGCCGCGGGCGAGCAGCTCGTCGAGGAGCTCCGCGTGCACGAGGTGCACCTGCCGCAGGTTGGGCTGGCTCGGATCCTTGGCCACCCGAGACCGGTGCTGCACGGTCTCCCCGGCATGCACGTCGCCGCTCACGCCGAGGCCGGGGAGAAGCTCGATCGCAGTCTGCCGGGTCTTGTCGACGCCGTGGTGCGCAGAGGCACAGACGGCCACGACGAGGGCACTCATCCCCTTCCTCCGGGTGGACGCCTGCCCACTCTAGCGCGCCGGCGCGACCCGATGGCGGGCCCCGTAGACGTTGAAGTCTTCGCCGCGCAGGAAGCCGACCAGTGCGACCCCCGCGTCCTCCGCCAGTTCGACGGCGAGGGAGGTCGGCGCCGAGACGGCGGCCACCGCCGGGATGCGTGCTGCGAGGGCCTTCTGCACGATCTCGAAGGAGATCCGACCCGAGACGAGCAGCACGTGGCCCGCCAACCCTGCGGGTGCCTTGGCGGCGTCGGTCCTTGCCGCACCCTGCTCGCGCAGCGCCCAGCCGATCACCTTGTCCACGGCGTTGTGCCGGCCGACGTCCTCGCGAACCACGAGCAGGCGACCCCCGCCGTCGAAGAGCGCCGCGGCGTGGAGCCCCCCGGTCTCGTCGAACACGACCTGCGCCGTGCGCAGCTGCCCCGGCAGGGCGCGAAAGTAGTCCGGAGGGAAGCGCGCGTCGTCCGCCAGGGCTGGCGCCGTGCGCAATGCGGCCTCGCGGGTCGCCTTGCCGCAGACGCCGCAGCTCGACGACGCGAACAGGTTGCGGCGCAGCGATTCGGGATCGAAGGCGACCGCCTCCTCCAGCGTTGCACGCACCAGATTCGAGTCGGCGCTGTGGCTGGCGTGATGGAGCGAGCTCACCTGGGCGAGATCGGTGACGATGCCCTCGGTCACGAGGAAGCCGGCGACCAGCTCGAGATCGTGGCCGGGCGTGCGCATCAGGACCGCGAGCGCGGCGCCTGCCACCTGGATCTCGAGCGGTTCCTCATGGGCGACGCGATCGCGATCCTCGGCCAGACGACCGGCCCGCATGCGATCGGCACGCACGGCCCGGCTGGCTTCGGCGAGAACGTCGCCGTCCTTCACGCCGCCGGCTCCAGCCGATCGAGGAACGCGCGCAGCCGCTCCACGTAGGCGGCGCCTCCGACCTGCACCACGTCGTTGTGACCCGCGCCCGACACGGTCTCGAAGGCCTTCGGCTCCGGGGCGGCCTCGTAGAGCCGACGGCCCAGGCCGATGCGGATCAGGCGATCCCGGTCTCCGTGCACGAAGAGGATCGGGCAGCGCACCTCTCCGATCTTGTCGATCGAGGCGAACTTCTTGCCCAGCCACGAGCGCAGGGCAACGCCCCAGAAGGAGCTCGACACGTCGGCCACCGAGGGGAAGGTGCTCTCGAGGATCAAGCCCGCCAGCTCGCGACCGCGCGCGACGTCGACGGCGATGGCCCCTCCCAGCGAGCGACCGAAGACGACGATTTCGGAGTCGGGCACCCCGCGGCCGGCCAGCCAGCTCAGCCCTGCGCGGCCGTCGGCGTAGACGCCCGCTTCGTCCGGCGAGACCCGGTCCGAGAGGCCGTAGCCGCGGTAGTCGAGGAGCAGAACGTCCACGCCCAGCTCCGCCAGCAGCGCCGCGTTCGGCAACCGATGGGACGCATTGCCCGCGTTGCCGTGGAGGAAGAGCAGGGAGAGGCGGCGCTCCTTCGCCGGCACGAAGTAGGCGTGCAGTCGCACACCGTCCTCGGCGTGGAGCGTCACCGGCGCTGCACCGAAGCCCTCGGGGCGCAGGGCCTCGCCTGGTGTCGGCTGGAAGATCATCCGGTCGAGCAGGCTCATGGCCAGGAGCGGAGCGGTCAGCGCCAGCAACAGGAGCGCCGCACCGACGCCCTTCATTCCATGCCGAGCTCGAGCTTCGCAGCCTCGGACATCATCTCCGGGCTCCACGGCGGCTCCCAGACCAGGTCGAGGGCCACGTCCGTCACACCCTCCACGCCCCGGGCCTTGGCCTCCACTTCGGGCGGCAGGGTCTCGGCGACGGGACACATCGGAGAGGTCAGGGTCATGACGATTCGCACGTCGCCGCCCTCTTCCGCCTCGACCTCGTAGATCAGCCCGAGCTCGTAGATGTCCACGGGGATCTCGGGATCGTAGACGGTCTTCAACATGTCGATGACGCCTTGCTTGATCTCATCGGGCTTCGCCATGGCGCGCCCTCCTTCTACTCGGTCTTCGCAGTTTCGCTGCGTTGATCGAGGGCTGATTTCAAGGTGTGCCAGGCCAGCGTTGCGCACTTGACCCGCATCGGGAATTCACGCACACCGGAGAAGACGGCCAGCTTGCCGACGCCCTCGAGAAGCGGCTCCTCGAGCGGCGGGCCGGTCACGAGATCGTGGAACGACTCGAAGAGCGCGAGTGCGTCCGAGACGGGCTTGCCCTTCACGGCCTCGGTCATCATCGAGGCCGAGGCCGTCGAGATCGCGCAGCCCGAGCCCTGGAAGCCGATGTCCTCGACGAGGCCCGCATCGTCGACCTGGACCAGCACCCGGACCTTGTCGCCGCACAGCGGGTTGTAGCCGTCGGCCTCGCGGTTCGCGGCTTCGGGAACCCGGAAGTTCCGCGGCTTCTTGTTGTGGTCCAGGATCGTGGTCTGGTAGAGCTCGCGCAGCTCGGACATGGCTTCCTCAGCGGAACAGCTCGATGGCGTGGCGGATCGCGGCCGCCAGCTTGTCGAGGTCTTCCCGCACGTTGTAGAGACCGAGGGAGGCGCGCGCCGTGGCCGGCACGTCGAAGCGCTCCATCAGGGGTTGGGCGCAGTGGTGACCGGCGCGGATCGCGACGCCCTGCGTGTCGAGAATGGTACCGAGGTCGTGGGGGTGGACGCCCTCCACGACGAAGGAGAGCACGCCGGTCTTGTCGGCGGCGGTGCCGATCATGCGAAGCTCGGGAATCTGCTGGAGCAGCTCCGTGCCGTAGCGGGTCAGCTCGAGCTCGTGCTGCTCGATCGCGTCGAGGCCGAGCCCGTTCAGGTAGTCGATCGCCGCAGCGAGGCCTGCGGCGCCCGCGATGTCCGGCGTCCCCGCCTCGAAGCGCTGGGGCGGCGGCTGGAAGGTGGTCTTCTCGAAGGACACGCTCTCGATCATGTCCCCGCCGGTCTGGTAGGGCGGCATCGCCTCGAGCAGCTCGGCCCGGCCGTAGAGCACGCCCATCCCACTCGGCCCATAGAGCTTGTGACCGGAGAAGACGTAGAAGTCGCAGCCCAGCTCGCCCACGTCGACGGCGAAGCGCGGCACGGCTTGCGCGCCGTCGAGCAGGACGGGGATGCCGCGTTCGTGGGCCGCAGCCGTGACCTCGCGGATCGGAACGATCGTGCCGAGGGCATTCGAGACGTGGCTGATGGCGACCAGGCGGGTGCGATCGCCAAGCAGCTTCTCGAAGGCCTCGAGGTCGACCTCTCCGGCGTCCGTGACCGGCACCACCCGGAGCCGGGCCTCCTTCTCCTGACAGAGCATCTGCCAGGGAACGATGTTCGCATGGTGCTCGAGGCCGCTGATCACGATCTCGTCGCCCGGCCCGACGTTGGCCCGCCCGAAGGTGGCAGCCACCAGGTTGATGGACTCGGTGGCGTTGCGGGTGAACACGATCTCCCGGACATCTGCTGCGCCCAGGAAGGCGCGCACGGTCTCCCGGGCGCCATCGTGGATGCGTGTCGCTTCCTCGGAGAGCTCGTAGACGCCCCGATGGATGTTCGCGTAGTGACGCTCGTAGACGTCGGAGATGGCGTCGATCACGGCGCGGGGCTTCTGGGCGCTGGCGGCGGTATCCAGGTACACCAGGGGCTGGCCCCGGTTCGTGCGCTCGAGGATCGGGAAGTCGCGGCGGGCGAGGTAGGGATCGAAGCTCATGCCACCCCTCCCGACCTCTCGAGCCGGTCGGCGAAGACAGCCCCGAGGGTCTCGGCCAGGGCCGGCTCGGGCAACGCGTTCAGCACCTCGGCGGCAAAGCCGCGAGTCAGCAGCAGCCGCGCCGCCTCGACGCCGATGCCGCGGCTGCGCAGGTAGAAGAGCGATTCGGGGTCGAGGCGACCGATCGTGGAGCCGTGGCTGCACTTCACGTCGTCGGCATAGATCTCGAGCTGGGGCTTCGTGTCGATCTCGGCGCCGTCTGCGAGCAGCAGGTTCGGGTTCGACTGCCGCGCGTCGGTCTTCTGGGCATCGGGTCGGACCATCACCCGACCGCGAAAGACGCCCTTCGACCGACCTCCCAGCACGCCCTTGTAGAGTTCCTCGCTCCGTCCGTGGGGGACCGCATGGTCCACCCAGGTGTGGTTGTCGATCAGCTGGTCGCCGGTCCCGAGGTAGAGCCCGTTCATCACGCACTCGGCGCCCTCGCCGGCCAGTGTGACCTCCAGGTCGTTGCGGACGAAGCAGCCGCCGAGGCTCAGGGTATGGGTTCGCAGCCGACCGTTTCGCTCGACCCGAGCGGCGAGGTGACCGGTGTGGAAGCTCGCATCGTTGGTGCGCTGGAGCACGACCACGTCCAGCGAGGCGTTCTCGGCCACCCGGACCTCGATCACCGCGTTGGAGTAGTGGCGCGCGAGACCCAGCGAGACGTGATCGACGATGACCGTGCCCCGGGCACCCGGCGCCGTCTCGATTACCACGCGGGGATGCGAGGCCACGTCCGCGGAAGCTTCCGCGAAGACCAGATGCACCGCGCGTTGATCGTCGCCGTCGAGCGAGACGGCGGCACCGTCCCGGGTGAGGGCTCCGTTCAACGCGACGAAGGGATGCCGCTTCGCGTCGGCCAGCGTCGCCAGCGCGGCGGGCGCGGTCGCGGCGTCGGCCAGCTCCTGGACCTGGTCGGCGCGCTGGGTTCCGTCGAGCTCGGCGTGATGGACGCCGTCGACGAACACCTCGAGCCCGCAGGCAAAGACCGGGCTCGCGACCGCCTCGAGCGCGCTCCTGGCGACGGACAGGTGCTCTGCGGCATCCGACCACTCGATCGCAGCCAGGGGCGCCACGTTCGTGTAGCGCCACTCCTCGAGACGCGTGCCGGGAAGACCCTGCGCGGTGAAGGCCGCGACGCCCTCGGCCCGGAGCGCATCGAGGGCTCCACCACCGGGTACTCGCGCGGCGAGCGCCAGAAAGCGGTCGCGCCCTTGCTCGAGCACCTGGCTCACGGCGCCGACGCTCCCTCGATCCAGCCGTAGCCCTTCTCTTCGAGCTCGTGGGCCAGCTCCTTGCCGCCGCTGCGAACGATGCGGCCTTCGGAGAGCACGTGCACGACGTCCGGAACGATGTAGTCGAGCAGGCGCTGGTAGTGCGTGATCACGAGCATCGAGCGCTCGGGCCCCCGCAGGTGATTGACACCGTTCGCCACCACGCGCAGCGCGTCGATGTCGAGCCCCGAGTCCGTCTCGTCGAGCACCATGAAGGAAGGCTCGAGGAGCAGCATCTGCAGGATCTCGTTGCGCTTCTTCTCGCCGCCCGAGAATCCCTCGTTGATCGAGCGCCCCATCAGGTCCTGGGGCATCTCGACGATCTTCATCTTCTCCTTGACCAGGGTCAGGAAGTCCATGGCGTCCACCTCCTCCTCGCCGCGCGCGGTGCGGATCGCGTTGAGCGAGGCCTTCAGGAAGTAGTTGTTGGTCACGCCGGGGATCTCGACCGGGTACTGGAAGGCCAGGAAGATGCCCGCGAGGGCGCGCTTCTCGGGCTCGAGCTCGAGCAGATCCTCGCCCTTGTAGCGAATGGATCCCTCGGTGACCGCGAAGGCCGGCCGGCCCGCGAGCACCCCCGCGAGGGTGCTCTTGCCCGAGCCGTTCGGGCCCATGATCGCGTGGACCTCGCCCGCTCCGATGGACAGGTCGATCCCCTTCAGGATCTCCGCATCCCCGGCGGTCGCGTGCAGGTTCTTGATCTCGAGCACTAGCCGACACTCCCTTCGAGCGAGACTCCGAGCAGCTTCTGCGCCTCGACGGCGAACTCCATGGGCAGCTCGCGCAGCACCTCCTTGCAGAAGCCGTTCACGATCATCGAGATCGCGTCCTCCTCGGAGATTCCGCGCTGGCGGCAGTAGAAGAGCTGATCCTCTCCGATCTTCGAAGTCGTCGCTTCGTGCTCGACGGTGGAGCTGGCGTTCTTGACCTCGAGGTACGGGAAGGTGTGGGCACCGCACTTGTCGCCGAGCAGCAGCGAATCGCACTGGCTGTAGTTGCGCGAGCCGTGCGCCTTCGGGCCCATGCGCACCAGGCCGCGGTAGCTCTGCTGTCCGCGACCCGCCGAGATGCCCTTCGAGATGATGGTGCTCTTCGTGTTCTTGCCGATGTGGATCATCTTCGTGCCGGTGTCGGCCTGCTGCATGTTGTTCGTCAGCGCGACCGAGTAGAACTCGCCCACCGAGTCGTCGCCTTGCAGGATGCAGCTCGGGTACTTCCAGGTGATCGCACTGCCGGTCTCGACCTGGGTCCAGGAGATCTTGGAGCGCTTGCCGCGGCAGGCGCCGCGCTTCGTGACGAAGTTGTAGATCCCGCCCTTGCCGTTCTTGTCGCCGGGGTACCAGTTCTGGACGGTCGAGTACTTGATCTGCGCATCGTCGAGGGCCACCAGCTCGACCACCGCGGCGTGGAGCTGGTTCTCGTCGCGCATCGGCGCCGTGCAGCCCTCCAGATAGGAGACGTACGCGCCCTCCTCGGCCACGATCAGGGTGCGCTCGAACTGACCCGTCTCCTGGGCGTTGATGCGGAAGTAGGTCGAGAGCTCCATCGGGCAGCGCACGCCCTTCGGCACGTAGGCGAAGGAGCCGTCGCTGAAGACCGCCGAGTTGAGGGCCGCGAAGAAGTTGTCGGAGTAGGGGACGACCGAGCCCAGGTACTTCTGGATCAGCTCGGGGTGGTCCTTCACGGCATCGGAGAAGGAGCCGAACAGGATGCCCTGCTTCTCCAACTCGTCCTTGTAGGTGGTCGCGACCGAGACGCTGTCGAAGACCGCGTCCACGGCGACGCCCGCCAGCCGCTTCTGCTCGAGGAGCGGGATGCCGAGCTTGTCATAGGTCGCCAGCAGCTCCGGATCGACCTCGTCCAGGCTCTCGAGCTCCTTCTTGGGCTTCGGAGCCGCGTAGTAGTACATGTCCTGGTAGTCGATCTCGGGGTACGAGACCTTCGCCCAGGTCGGGTGGTGACCCTCGGCGAGCATCTTCTGGAAGCGCTCGAGCGCCTTCAGCCGCCACGCGAGCAGCCACTCGGGCTCGTCGTTCTTGGACGAGATGAGACGCACGATGTCCGCGTTCAGCCCTTTCGGGATGCGCTCCATCTCGATGTCCGTGACGAAGCCGTACTCGTATTCCCGGTCTGCAAGCTGCTCGATCGTTTCCGACATGGGCTGGGGTTCCTAGGCGAGGGCAAAGGTGGGACTGGGACGCGAGCCGGGGCCTGCGTCCATCGCGAGGTCCGCGAGGGTGACCTCGCGCAAGGTGGTCTGGACCGCGCGGTTGATGCGCTGCCAGGGGGTGCGGAGGCTGCAGTGGCCTTCCTGGTCGCAATGGCCGGGGCCGGCGACACAGTCCATCAGGGCGATCGGACCTTCGAGCGCCTCGATGATCTCGGCGACGCTGATCTCGGCGGGATTGCGCTCGAGCTGATAGCCGCCGCGCGACCCGCGCTGCGAGGCCAGCAGCGCGGCGCTCGACAGGCTCTTCAGCATCTTGCTCACGACGGGCAGCGGCAGCTCGGTGGCGAGCGCCATCTCGCGTGCGTTGAGGGTCGCGCCCTTCGTCTCGCGGGCGAAGTGGACGAGCAACACGATCCCGTAATCGGTGAGCTTGCTGATGCGGAGCATGGCGAGGCCTGGGGGTCTGGAGGAGCCGTGGAAGATAAAGGACCAAATCGGTCCCGTAAATATCGGACCACGGCGGTCCAGATTGAGCCCGAAGCGATCCCCCGCGGGGATGGCCTCAGAGGTAGCCTAGAGCCTCGAGCTGGCGCCGCGTCTCCGGGTCGAGCGCTTCGGGATCGGGACGCGGGCCGGGCGCCTGACAGAGGCCGGGCGAGGGCCCCGGATGCTCGGCGAGCCAGCGGTCGAGCTCGGACCGCAGCGCGGCCGCCCGCTCGGGCTGCTCCGCCGCGACGTCGCGCGTTTCCTGCGGATCGGCCGACAGGTCGAAGAGCCGCACGTCCCCTCGCCGCACGACGAGCTTGTGGCCGTCGCTCCGCGCTGCCCAGATCGGCGTGTCGAGATCCCGCGCGGTCAGACTGCCGCGGGGATCGGCACGGCTCAGCATCGACAGCTCGGGATAGACCTCTGCAAAGGTCACCGACCGGTCGTGGCGGGCGCCGGGCAGCAGGCTCTGGGAGGGCGTGCCCGAGGGATCGAGGCCCGCCCAGTCGAGGAGCGTGGCATGCACGTCGATCGTCTGGTGGCTGCCCGCCACCCGCTCGCCGGGCTCGAACGCGCCCGGGGCGCGCAGCAGGAAGGGGACGCGGACCAGCGCCTCGTTCAGGGCGAGGTTGTGTCCCCAGCGGTGCCCGTCACCGAGATTGTCCCCGTGGTCCGAGGTCACGACGAGCAGCGCCCGATCGAGGTCGACGCGCTCGCGGATGACGTCGAGGATGCGACCGACCCGCCGATCCTGATAGCGGATCCCCGCGGCGTACAGGTCGCGGGTCGTGTCGCGGCGCCAGGCCTCGCGCGGCTCGAAGGTGTGCCAGGCGACGGGGTGGTACGAGCGCATCGCGCGGATCCCGCGCAGCCACGCCGCGGGACCGGCGGGCCGATCGCGCAACGGCGGCAGGTACGGGTTGTGAGCCTCGAACAGGTTCAGGAACAGGAAGAAGGGACGCTCGCGGTCGAGACCGACGAGCCAGTCCCCGATCGCCGTCTCGGCCTCGGCGGCCCCACGGTCGATCCACTGCTCCCAGCCGATCCCGCTGTATCGCATCAACCGCGCGAGGATCAGCTTGTCGCGGTGGAGATGGTTGACCTCTTCGAAGTGCTCGAAGCCCCGGAGCGAGCGCGTGACCCGCAGCCAGCTGTTCGAGGAGATGGCCGCGGTCTGGTACCCGGCCGCGGCAAGGCGCTCGGCGGTGGTCGCGAAGCGCTCGTCGAGATGGCGAGCCCCGCCGTTGTGCACGCCGTGCGTGCGGGGATACAAGCCCGTGAACATCGAGGCGTGGGAAGGTGCCGTCCACGGGGAGGGACTCACGACGTCCTCGAGGACCGCACCCTCGGCGGCGAGCGCGTCGAGCTGCGGCGTCTGCCCGGCGGGCGCACCGTAGGCGCCGAGCGCATCGGCCCGCGTCGTGTCCAGCACGACGAAGACGATGGAGCGCGGCACCTCGTGCTTCGCGACGGGCGCCCCGGGCGACGGGGCCGGCCAGCTGAGCCCGAGCCCGAACGCCAGTGCGAGCGCGCCATCGATCACCGCGTGGCCGGGCGCCTTCCAGACCAGCCAACTCCCGACCGCGAGCCCGGCGGGAACCGCGAGCGCGAACCAGAT
>JAJDAR010000270.1 GCA_029261775.1 Deltaproteobacteria bacterium
TCGTCGAAGACCTCGGCAAACTCCCAGGCGAGCTCGGAATGGTTCATGGGGGAATGGCTCCGCAACCGCGAGCCGCGCGAGCCGCACTCCGGCTCCGCGATCCTGCCACCGGGGTCATTCCTTGTCAACGCAACACGAGCAGCGGTGTCGCGACCCTTTCGAGTTCGACGAAGAGGGGTCTCCACCGACGGTGACACGCAACTTCGAGGCATTCGGCAGCGAATTCAGAGGCGAAGAGTGTCCTCTTGCCGGTCGGCGTGGGGCTGGGACGCCTTTTCGAAGAGCGACTCGCTCACGAAGATCGGAGCGTCGTAGCGCAACGCGATGGCGATCGCGTCGCTCGGACGCGCATCGACGTCGAAGTGACGCTGCCCGATGGCCAGGCGGATGCGCGCGTAGTACACGCCCGAACGAAGGTCGGTGACGGTGACGTCGACGACCTGGCCCTCGAGCCCATCGACCAGGCGCTTGGTGAGGTCGTGGCTGTTGGGGCGCGGTGGCTCCGCGCCCGACAGGTGCGAGGCGATCGACTGCGCCTCGCCGGGCCCGATCCAGATCGGCAGGACGCGCTTGCCCGCCGCGAGCTCGCGCAGCAGCACCACCGGCGTGCCGGTCGTCGGGTCGACGACGACCTCGATGACCTCCGTCCGCAGACCGTCGGGCGCAGGCTCGGCGCAGGCGAGCAGCAGGAGGACGGGGGCGAGCAGGAGGAGCCGCGGGCTGGAGAGCGGACGTCGCATCGGGACCCCCTCGGGCACTCCGGGAAGCTAGCTCAGGGCCCGAGTCCGCCATGCCCGGCCGGTCGCGCCGTGGGGAGCCCCGGGCCGGTCGCCGCTATGATCACGCCCCCTGCGGGCCGGCACAGAAGCGGCGCAGGAGGTGGCGGGGAGCCTCGCCTCCCGGATTTGTCTTGTGGCACACCAAGTGTCAGAATCATCGGTCCGCCCACCCCAGCCCCGGCCTCGGGCCGGCAAGGAGAATCCATGGCTCGCGAAGCCGTCATCGTCGATAGCGTCCGCACGGGTCTCACCAAGGCCCATCGCGGCTCGTTCAACCTGACCGAACCGGTCGACTACACCGCGCACGTGCTGCGCGAGGTCGTGGCCCGGCAGTCCGGCCTCGACCCCGAAGAGGTCGAGGATGTGATCGTCGGCTGTGGCATGCCGGAAGGCTGTCAGGGCATGAACACGGCGCGCATCGCCGCGATGGCCGCCGGCCTTCCCAAGAGCGTCGCGGCGACCACGGTAAACCGCTTCTGCTCGTCCGGGTCGCAGGCCATCATGATGGCGGCCCACTCCATCCTGATGGAGGGCGCGGAGGTCGCCATCGGTGCCGGCGTCGAGACGATCACGATGATGCAGGACGGCACCCAGAACACGAACCGCATGGTGAACAAGACGGCCCATGACCGCTTCCCGGGTCTCTACTACCCGATGGGCGTGACGGCGGAGGTCGTGGCCGAGCGCTACTCGGTGAGCCGCGAAGATCAGGATGCCTACTCGCTGCAGAGCCAGCAGCGCTATGCCGCCGCGGTCGATGGCGGGAAGGTCGCCGAGGACATCGCGCCGATGAAGGTCACCCGGCGCGTGCAGAAGAAGGGTGAAGAGCCCTTCGACGAGGATTTCACCGTCGAGGCGGACGAGTGCAACCGCCCGCAGACGACCCTCGAAGGCCTGGCCGGCCTGCAGCCGGTGTTCAAGAAGGCGGAAGAGGGCGGCACCGTGACCGCCGGCAACGCCTCCCAGCTCTCGGACGGCGCCTCCGCGACCCTGCTGATGAGCGCGGACCGCGCCAAGCAGCTCGGCATCGAGCCGCTCGGCTTCTACCGCGGGACGGCGGTGGCCGGCTGCGGTCCCGAGGAGATGGGCATCGGTCCCGTGTTCGCGGTGCCCAAGCTGCTCGAGCGGCACGGCCTGACGATGGACGACATCGACATCGTCGAGCTCAACGAGGCCTTCGCCTCCCAGCTGCTCTACTGCCAGCGCGAGCTCGGCATCCCGAACGAGAAGCTCAACCCGCTGGGCGGCTCGATCTCGATCGGCCACCCCTTCGGGATGACCGGATCGCGGATGACGGGTCAGCTGCTTCGCGAGCTGAAGCGCCAGGGCAAGCGTTACGGCATCGTGACGATGTGCGTCGGCGGCGGACAGGGCCTGGCCTCGCTGTTCGAGGCGGCCTAGCCGAGAGGGGCTGCCTCCCTCGAGGCGGCCTGGCCGAAGGGAACCGGGGCCGGACCTTCGGGTCCGGCCCTGCTCGCTCCCAGTCGAGGGGGAGCGGGGCTGCGGACCGGCGTCTTCCCCCGCGTCTCCGGCGCTCGCGTGGCGGCCGCGCTGCGCTCTGCCATAGGATGGTGCCTCCAAGCGCTCGGGAGGAAGGCACATGACCGCGACCGCCATCGTGATCGGCGTCGGCGCCAGCACGGGAGTCGGGGGGGCGCTCTGTCGCCGCTTCGCACGCGAGGGGCTGCACGTCGTCGTGGGCGGACGCACGCCCGAGAAGATCGAGAAGCTGGCCGACGAGCTGCGCACGGCCGGCGGCGAGGCCACCGCCGTCGCGATCGACGCGACGAAAGCCGACGACGTGGCCCGTCTCTTCGACGCCGCCGAAGCCGCGGGGAGCGTCCCCGAGCTCGTCGTCTACAACGCCGGCAACAACCAGTTCCGCCCGCTCCTCGACATGACCGACGAGTTCTTCGAGGAGGTCTGGCGGATCGGCTGCTTTGGAGGCTTCCTGGCGGGGCGAGAGGCTGCCAAGCGGATGGTTCCGGCCGGCGGAGGCAGCCTGCTCTTCACGGGGGCGACGGCGTCGGTGCGGGCGCGTCCTCCGTTCACGGCCTTCGCATCCGCCAAGGCCGCCTTGCGGGCCGTCGCCCACGGCATGGCGCGGGAGTTCGGTCCTCAGGGTCTTCACGTGGGTCACGTGGTGATCGACGGCGTGATCGACGGCGACTATGTGAACGAGCGCATCCCCCAGATCAAGGAGCGCCTCGGTGCAGAAGGCATGCTCCAGGTGGACGACATCGCCGGCGTCTTCTGGTCGCTGCACGTCCAGCCCCGCAGCACCTGGACGCTCGAGCTCGACGTCCGGCCCTTCAAGGAGACCTTCTAGGAGGAGACCTTCTAGGCGGACACCCACGGAGCGAGCGTTCTACGCCGACTCTCCACGGCTCGGCTCGGCCTCCCCGGTCGGGCCCGAGTCCTCCAGGCTGGCGTCGGGCAGGGCCACCTCGATCGCCGCTCCGACCTGGCGGGTTGCGTAGACACGGACGGGCCTGCGAATCGGCGGTCGGGCCGGGCTCCCGTCCCGCACGTCGATCCGCCCCCCGTGTAGCGGGCACTCGAGCTGGTGACCGTGGAGCCGTCCGCCGCTGAGCGGGGTCCGTCCGTGGGAGCACGCATCGCGCAGGACGTGGGGGCGGCCTTCCACCCGACACAGCAGCAGGGGCTCGCCCCCCAGCTCGAAGGCCCGGATCTCCCCCTCAGGAGGGAGCGCGATCGGAATCTGGAGCCAGCGGCGTGCGGAAGGCTGCGAGGTCACGGGGCCCGGCCCTGGGAAGGGGGACCGAGGGCCGCCGGGGCCGCCCGGGCGGTCCCGGTGGGGCGGAGCCATGGTCGGGGCGACTGGATTCGAACCAGCGACCTCTTCGTCCCGAACGAAGCGCGCTACCAAGCTGCGCCACGCCCCGACTGTGGCTCGACCGAAGCGGGAATATGACCGCTTCCCGGGAGCCTTACAAGGCGGCCCCCGGGCCGATTTCCGGCGGCCGCGAGCGCCCAGGGCTCCTACCATCGGGCCGCCTTGGACCCTCGTGCCTTTGCCCTGCTGCTCGGCCTCGCGCTGGCCCTCGTCTGGTTCCTGCCCCTGTGGCGTCCGGTCTGGGTGGTCGACCACCCGCGGACCCTGCTCGGCGTGCTGGCCCTCTCCTGCCTGCTCGCAGCGGTGCCGCTGATCCGGGTGGAGCCCCTCGGGCTCAACCTGCGCATCGATCCCTCCACCGAGCCCCTGCTGCCCGCCGGAGACCCCGCCCAGGAGGTGTACCGCTCCGCGGTGCGCAACTTCGGGGACGACGAAGTCTTCGTGATCGCGATGCAGTCGGAGGATCTCTTCACCGAGAAGGGCCTCCGGCGGCTGCGTCGGGTCACGGACGAGATCGCGCACCTGCCGGAGGTGCGGATCGTGCAGAGCCTGACGGACGTGGTCGCCTTCCGCTACGACGCCGAAGGGGACTGGATCGAGGTCACGGACTTCATCGAGGAGATTCCGAGCGACCCGGAGGAGATCGCCGATCTGCGGCGCCGCGCCCTCGCGGATCCGATGTACCAACGGACGCTGCTCTCCGATGATGCACAGACCGCGGCGGTCAACGTGACCTTCCACAAGATGACGGACGAGGAGTTCATCCGGTCGCGCCTCGATGCGAGGATCTTCGAGATCGTCGCGCAAGCGACCGAGGAGGGGGCCAGCTTCTTCGTCGCCGGACGGCCGCACGTGAAGAATCGCGTGTACGAGCTGATGGTTCGCGACATGTCGGTGCTGATCCCGGCCGCCCTGGCCGTGGTGGCCCTCGGCCTGTTCGTCACCTTCGGCACCCGGCGCGGCGTGCTGCTCCCGATGGGGACGATCCTGATCTCCACCCTCTGGACCTTCGGCGCGATCGCATTCCTCGAGCGGCCGCTGACCGTCCTGACGACGCTGCTCGCGCCGATGCTGGCGGCCATCGGCAGCGTGTACGGCATCCACGCGGTCACGCGCTACGAAGAGGAGGCGCCCGCGGCCGCTTCGCCTCGCGAAGCCGCGCTGGCGAGTCTCCAGCACATGCGCCTGCCGGTGACGGTCGCGGGTCTCACGACGATGGTGGGCTTCGCCGCGCTTCTGATCACCGACGTACCCGCAGTCTTCGAGGTCGGGGCCTTCGCGGTGCTGGGCGTCGCCGGAATCACCGTGCTGACCCTCAACATGGTGCACGCGGTCCTGGCCCTCTCGCCCCTCCGCGGCGCCGGCGAAGGGACCGTTCTCGCCGGACGCATCGCCGCCCGGCTCGACCAGACCCTCGAGCGGGTCGCGTCCCTGGCGGGCCGACACGCGACCGCCTGGCTGCTGCTCTTCGGTGTGGTGCTGTCGATCTGCCTGGCCGCCATTCCGCGCATCGTGATCGACACGGACTACCTCTCGTTCTTTCCCGAGCAGGCGCCCGTGCGTCGGGACTTCGAGGCCGTGAATCGCCTTCTGTCCGGCGCGGTGCCTCTCTACGTGTCCTTCGAGAGCGAGCGTGCCGGCGCCTTTCGGGAGCCGGCCGTGCTCCGGGAGATCGAGCGGCTGCAGACCGAGGCGGACCGGATCCCCGACGTCGGTCGCACCTTTTCGATGGCCGACACCGTCCGCACGATGAACCGCGCGATGGCCAAGGACGATCCGGCCGAGGAGCGCATCCCGGACACGCGCGGAGAGGCGGCCGAGCTGCTCTTCATGGCGCCGAAGGGCCACCTCGAGAAGTACGCCAACGTCAACCACAGCCGCGCCAACGTCGTCGTCAGGACGGGAGCGGTGGGCACCGCCAGGGTGCGCGTGCTGACCGAGCGTCTCGACGAGCTGGTGGCGGGCCTGAAGCTGCCGGACGACGTCTCGGCGGCCGTGACCGGCAACGCCCTGCTGCTGGCCCGCAGCGCCGACGGTATCGCCCGCAACCAGCCGATGACCGTCGGGCTCGCAGCGATCGCCATCTTCCTGCTCGTCGCAGGAGCCTTCGGCTCGGTCCGCCTCGGGCTGGTCGCGATGCTGCCGAACCTCGTCCCCGTGGCGATCTACTTCGGGATCCTCGGCCTCGGCGCCGCGCCGCT
>JAJDAR010000271.1 GCA_029261775.1 Deltaproteobacteria bacterium
CCATCCCGAGGCCGGCGATCGCCCAGACCCCATGAGCGAAGCCCGGAGGCACGGGTTCGAGCACGAGGAGCGCGACCCCGGCGATGCCCACCAGGATCAGCGCGGCGCCGCTCGTCGCGACCACGCGCGCAGAGACCCGCGGTGCGAGTCGCGAGTGCAGGAACGCACCGGCCGTCCACGAGAGCGCCGACGCGGTGAGCACCGTGCCCGCCTCGACCAGCGTCCACCCGCGCAGATCCCGGAGCGCCAGGGGGAGGAAGGCCTCGGCCCCGAAGAAGGCGAAGTTCGCGAGGAACTTCGTGGCGATCGACGCCCCCAGCCCGGGCCGTGCCACGAAGGTGCCCGTCGGAAGGATCCGAAGACCGGAGACCAGCGACAGCGAGCCTCCGGCCACCAGCAACAGCGCCGCGATCCAGCCGGGCTCCCAGGTCAGCGCGACCAGCATGCCCCCGACGCCGATCGCGAGTCCGAATGCCTCGCGCATCCGACCGGGCTGCCCACCGCTGGCGGCGGAGACGCCGACGCTGTGGAGGGCGGGCAAGGTCATGACGGCGGCGAGTGCTACGGCCGGCAGCACGCCGGCGAACACCCACCGCCAGCCCCACGTCTCTGCGATCCAGCCCGCGATCGGCGGGCCCAGCAGGCCCGGCAGCACCCAGGCGGCCGACATCCAGGCCAGCACGCCGGGTCGCTCCTCATCGTCGTAGACCAGGTTCACGACCGCGTAGAGCACGGCGCTCACGCCACCGCCCCCGAAGCCTTCGAGGGCTCGCGCCGAGACCAGCCAGGGCATGGTCGGGGCCAACGCCGAGCCCAGCACCCCGACGCCGAAGACGGCGAGGCACGAGCCCAGGACGAGGCGCACGCCGAGGCGCTGGAGGGACTGGCCGGCCCAGACGAGGCCCAGCAGGCTCGCCAGCAGATACGACGAGAAGAAGGCGCCGTACAGGGCCCGCCCTGCCAGGTCTTCGGTGACCTGCGGAATGACGGTCACGACGGCCATCCCGTGGAAGGCGTGAAGCGTCACGGCCAGCAGCAGGCCCGGCAGCAGCATCGAGGATCGGCCCGCGTCTGCGTCGCGCATGCCAACCAGCGTGACACGCTGGCGATCGCGGCGCCCCAGGCGCCGTTGTTTCGCTGACCGTTCGCTCGGGAACGAGCGGCCAGGCCCCGGACGTCTCGTCTAGAGCAGCACGAAGGCGCCGAGCGCCACGCCGAGACCGATCCAGCCGCTGCGCTGGATCCCGTCGGTGGTGATCGTGGCGAGTGCCCGCGCCCCCGGGGTTCCGTCGAGCGCCTGGCGGATGACTGGGAACTCGATGCTGCTCGCGAAGGCGGCGAATCCCAAGGCACCGCACGCCAGCGCCAGGCCTCCGGGCGCGTCGGTCGGCACGAACGCAAACAGTGCGAGCGCGGCAAGCCAGTGCGCCAGGTTCCCCCCGATGCTCATCCACCGGAACTGCCGCTCGTCGCTGCGCTCGAAGTCGAAGAGGAACAGCGGCACGAGCTTCTTCGCGGGAGAGATCGGTGCCGTCCCGCCCGAGAGCCGGGCTCCCGTGAAGTGCCCCCACTCGTGCAGCTGTGCGGCCGTGAAGGCTCCGGCGAGGAGTCCGGTCGCGCTGGCCAGGAAGGCGCCGAAGCCCGCCCCCGTCGCCCGGAACCAGGCATCCGCCCCCGCCCACAGGGAGAGGGCCCCGAGCACGAACGCCGCGTCGCGCAGGGCGACCAGGAAGAGCGAAGATGCATCCGCGACGGTTTCCTCCGCAGTCGGAGCGTCGCCTCCGCGGGCGTGGGCGGGATCGGGAGTGGACGGGGCGCTGGCCATGGCTCACCTCGGTGGATCGCCGGAGCGTAGCACCGACGGCCGGCAGCCGGTGTTGTTAGGCTCCCGGCCATGCCCGGGTTGCCCGCTCCGTACGAAGGCCATCGCGACGTCGTGCGTCCCGAGTGGATCGATCACAACGAGCACCTGAACGTGGGCTACTACGGCGTGGTCTTCGACCTCGCGACCGACGCATGGCTGGCCCACCTCGGCCTGGATCTCGAGGCGAAGGCGCGCATGGGCGTCACGACCTTCACGTTGGAAGCCCACTTCACCTACCAGCGCGAGGTGACGACCGGCGAAGAGCTTCGCTTCACCACCCAGCTGCTGGGCTTCGATCGCAAGCGCATCCACTACTTCCATCGCATGTGGCGGGGGTCGGATGATCGGCTCTCGGCCACCAACGAGCTGATGTCGCTGCACGTGAGCGAGGCCACCCGCCGCGCCACGCCGATGGAGGAAGGCGTGCTGGCCCGCCTCGACGAGGTCGCAGCGGCCCATGCCGGGCTGGAGCCCCCGGCGGAAGCAGGGCGGGTGATGGGCCTCGACGCTCGCCCGACGACGGGCTGAGCCCCCCCTCGGCGCTCGTCCGACGACGGGTCGAGTCCCCTTTCAGTGCTCGGGATGGCGTCGCAGGTAGCGGCCGTCGCGCCTGCCCTTGAAGAGCGAGTCGAGCAGCGGATGTCGGATCGGGCCAGCTTGCTCGTCCAGGTCGAGGTTCTGCTCGGCGACGTAGGTCGTGTGCGTCGCGCCGTCCGGGAGGACGTGGTACCAGGGCTCGTCCTTGGGCGGCCGGCTGCGGGCGACCTGCTCGTACCACTCCTCGCTCCCGGAGAAGCCCGCGTCGACGTCGAACACGACACCCCGATAGCCGAAGAGCCGGTGCTCGATCGTCTGGCCGACGTCGAAGCGCGCTCGGCTCACGGCTCCATGCCCTCCCTCGGTACTGCGAGCAGGTCGACCCCCGCGGCTCGGATCGCATCGAGGTCGTGGGAGACGAGAACCTGGGTGTTCGGCTCGCGATGTCTCGCTGCGAACCAGGGTCGCAACTCTGCGAGCCGCCGCGGTGCTTCGGGGATCAGCAGGGTGCTGTAGACCCAGGGCTTCGGGACGTCATCGAGCAGGTTGCCGATCGAGTTCGTCACGTCGCCCGAGAAGATCCAGAGCGTGTCGCCGATCGAGGCAGCGAAGGCCGTGCTACCCGGCGTGTGTCCTCCGACGGCCCACGCCGCGAGGCCGGGGAAGCCCGGAATCGCAAGCAGAGGTCCACCCTCGAGACGCTCGAGCCGCGCGCAGCCCGAGCGCACGAGGTCGTTGCGTCCCGGGCTCGTGCCGAAGTTGTCGCGAGTCGCCTGGTCGGCGGTCTGGAACACCGGGATCGTGCCGCCATGGACGGCGCACAGCTCGGACATCCCATCGGTGTGGTCGTAGTGCAGGTGCGTGAACGCGACACCCTCGATGCGCCGGGCTCTCGCGCCGAGCTGTGCCCCCACCGAGCCGTGGGTCGCGACAGCCTCCGCCCCCATGGCGGACGACAACGTGTCTCCGAACTCCTGCATGCCGGACTCGGTCATCCCGACGTCGATGGCGAAGGCCCGGCCGTCGGTCCACTCGAGCAGGAAGCCGCCATAGGTGCCGGTGCGCCCTCCGCTCTGGCGCTGGGTGCCGCTGTTCACGTAGCGCAGGCGGACGGGTCGGTCCGCTGCGGATCGCAGC
>JAJDAR010000272.1 GCA_029261775.1 Deltaproteobacteria bacterium
TACGGCGAGCGCATGCCGGGCACCGGCATCACGTTGCGGATCAATCCCGGCTTCGGCCACGGGCACAGCCAGAAGACGAACACCGGCGGGGAGCAGTCGAAGCACGGCATCTGGCACGAGGGCCTCGCCGACGCCCTCGAGCGCGCGGTCCGGCACCGGCTGACGGTGAGCGGGCTGCACCTCCACATCGGCTCGGGTGCGGATCTCGAGCACCTGGCCCTGGTGGCGGGTGCCATGGAGAAGCTGGCCGCCGAGGTCGGAGACAGCGTCGAGATGATCAGCGCCGGGGGCGGGCTGCCCGTCGCCTACCGACCGGGCGATCCCGGCATGGACGTGGACGCCTACTTCCGGCTCTGGGACGCCGCGCGCAAGCGTCTCGAGGCGCGCTTCGGGCATCCTGTGCGGGTGGAGATCGAGCCGGGCCGTTTCCTGGTCGCGGACTCCGGCTTCCTGGTCACGGAGATCCGCGCGATCAAGAAGATGGGCTCGAACACCTTCTATCTGGTCGATGCCGGCTTCAACACGCTCGCCCGGCCCGTGCTCTACGGCGCCTACCATCCGATGTCGATCGTCCCGTCGGACGACTCGCCCCGCACCACCCACGACGTGGTCGTGGGTGGACCGCTATGCGAGAGCGGCGACATCTTCACCCAGGAGGAGGGGGGCATCGTCCGGCACGAGCGTCTTCCGCAAGCGCGGGTCGGCGAGCATCTCGTCATCGAGAAGGCCGGCGCCTACGGCTTCGTGATGTCCTCGAACTACAACTCGAAGCCCCAGCCCGCCGAGATCCTGGTCGTCGGCGGCAAGCCCCACCTCGCCCGAGCCCGCCAGACCCCGGAAGACCTCATCCGGGGCGAACAGATCCTCCCCGGCAACTGACCCCCCTTGAAGGGGACGACCCCCATGACGGGGACGTTCGTTTCATTGTTGCATGGGCGCCCGGACAACGGGACCGGCGCCGACCTCGCTACCGCTCGTCGAGATTCTTTTCGTCGAGCGGCGGGATCTTTGACAACCGGTGCGCCATGTAGCGGATCACGCGCAGAGCCATGGCGGGATTGCAGGTCAGGAAGCGCTCGAGCTCGGCGGCGTTGAGCACACAGGCCCAGACGTCGCCGGCGGCGACCATCGTGGCGGTGCGGGGCATCGAGGCCAGGGTCGCGACCTCGCCGAGGAAGCTGCCCTCTCGCGAGATGCGGGTCAGCTCCTTGCTGTTTCGCGTGACCGACACCGTGCCCTTCAAGAGGAGCAGGGCGTAGTAGGACTTCTCGCCCTCGGCGCACATCGTCTCGCCGTCCTCGAACTTGACGAAGTAGCCGCGGAAGCCGCGGCGACGGCAGATCGACAGCAGCAGGGGATCGACCAGGGTCTCGATGACCTCGTCGATCTCGGTCTCGGAGACGTTGGAGCGATGGGCGGCGGCGAAGGTGTCGGCGGACCACTCGGCGCCGCTGCTCTTGGCCTGCACCCGCGCCAGCACCTCGGCCACGCTGCCCGGTCGAAGGCCCGGATCGAGGTGGAGGAGGCTCATGATGACCTCCTCGAGCTCGGGTGAGAGGTTGATGCGGAACTCGGAGAGCGGCGGCAGACCGTAGATCGCGTTGCCGTCGTCTTCACGCACGAGATCGCTGCGCTCGGCGAGGTTGAGGCCGGTCGCCATGGCCCAGGCGGTGGCGCCGATGCCCCAGAGGTCGGTGCGCAGATCGTACTGATCGAAGCGTTCCTCGCGTTGCTCCGGCGCCTGGTAACCTCGGCTACCCACGCTGAAGGGCAACAGGCCGCGCTCGATGCGCGAGGCCTGGGAGACGCCGAAGTCGGTGAGCACGTAGCCGCCATTGCCGTCCAGCAGGACGTTCGCCGGCTTGATGTCCAGGTGCAGAAGGCTGGCCCGGTGCGCCACGTCGAGCGCCTGGAGCAGGTCGGCGAGCAGGCGCCAGATGGCCTCCTCCTCGACGGCGCCCTGCAGGGGCATCACGTCGCGCAGGCTGCCCGACGGGAAGTACTCCATCACGACGAAGGCCGTGTCCTCGTCCAGCGTCCAGTCGAAGACGATCGGGATCCGATCGTGATCCAACGCGAGCATGGCCGAGAGCTCGCGCTTCAGGAGGTCCGTGGCGGTGCCGCGGCGCGAGCCCAGGATCTTCAGCGCCACCGATTCGGGCGGGCAGTCGTCGCGCCGCGGATCGCGATCGAGGCAGCGCGCGAGGAAGACCGAGCCGAAGGCGCCGCGGCCGAGCTTCTTGTAGAGCTTGTAGCGATAGCGAGCGCGCAGCTCGGTCCCGAAGCCGGGCTGGGTGCCCGAGTTCGCGTCGGGAGGCTCGGGCGCCGGGGCCCCGGCGACCTGGGTGGCGGTGTCGTCGCTGAAGCTCTGCTCCACTCCTCTCGCTACGGTCGAACCCGGTCGGGGCTTGAGCCGCCCACCGAGGGCGCCGCAGAGGCCTTCCGGGGCCTCCGGACGCCTTCTCCGCAGCGCTTGGCTCGCCCCGCAGGTCGGGTCATCATCAGGCTGTCCAGGGCCGGGGGGAGACCCTCCGGGCCGTCCACCCCGGAGGATGCGTGCCGATCGATCGCAAGCTGCTCGAGGAACTCGCGGACCAGACGCTGGCCCGTACCGACTTTCACGGCCTGGGCCGTCGCATCGAGGGCAAGGTCCGCGACAGCTACGTCGGCGAGAAGCGCCGCACGATCGTGGTCACGGACCGGGTGAGCTGCTTCGACATCGTCGTTGGCACGCTTCCCCTGAAAGGGCAGATCCTGAACCAGGCGGCGGCCTTCTGGTTCGAGAAGACCCGCTCGATCGCGCCGAACCACCTCCTCTCGGTCCCGGATCCGTCGGTCTCCGTGGTCCGCGAGCTCGAGATCCTGCCGATCGAGTTCGTCTATCGCGGCTATCTCACGGGCGTCTCCAGCACGTCGATCTGGACCGCCTACCAGCAGGGTACGCGCGAGTATTGCGGCCACCTGCTGCCCGATGGAATGCGCAAGCACGAGCGCCTGGCCGCTCCGATCCTCACGCCCACCACCAAGGCCGAGCAGGGCGAGCACGACGAGCTGACCTCTCGCGACGAGATCCTGCGGCGAGGCGTGGTCTCCGAGGAGATCTATGACCGCGCGGCCGCGCTGGGCCACGCCCTGTTCGCGGCTGGTCAGGCCTGGGCCGCCGAGCAGGGGATGATCCTCGTCGACACCAAGTACGAGCTCGGTCTCGACGCCGCCGGGGAGCTGGTGGTTGCCGACGAGATCCACACCCCCGATTCGTCGCGCTACTGGTACGCCGACAGCTACGAGGGCGCGTTGTCCGAGGGCAAGGACCCGAAGAGCTTCGACAAGGAGTACGTGCGACGCTGGCTGGTCGAGGAGCGGGGCTATCGCGGCGAGGGCCCGATCCCCGAGATTCCGGTCGAGGTCCGCTGCGAAGCATCGGCCCGCTACATCGAGGCCTACGAGGCCGTGACTGGCAGCCCCTTCGTGCCCGACCAGGAGCCGCCCGACGCCCGGATCCGCAGGAACCTCGGCCTCTAGATGGACGAAGAAACCGAAGCGGTCCCCGGCGCCACCGGGGACGCCCCGACGTCGACGCCCGAGCCGCCGGCCTCGACGGCGTACGCGAACTACGTCCTCGCGGTCCTGTTCCTGGCCTACGTCGTCAACTTCATCGACCGCCAGATCCTGGCCATCCTGCTGGAACCGATCAAGCAGGACCTCGGGGTCTCGGATACGGCGATGGGTTTCCTGACGGGCACCGCCTTCGCGCTGTTCTACGCGACAGCCGGGATCCCGATCGCCCGCTGGGCGGATCGCTGGCTGCGCCGCTCGATCATCGCGATCGGCATGAGCATCTGGAGCGCCATGACGGCAGCGTCGGGCCTGGCCCAGAACTTCGCGCAGATGGCGGCCGCGCGGGTGGGCGTGGGCGTCGGAGAGGCGGCCCTGTCCCCGCCGGCGCACTCGTTGCTCGCGGACTACTTCCCGCCCGAGCGCCGCGCGACGGCGCTCGGCATCTACTCGATGGGCATCCACGTCGGCATCCTCTTCGGGCTCACCGTGGGCGGCTGGCTCGGCGACGAATACGGCTGGCGGATGGCCTTCATGGTGGTGGGTCTGCCGGGGCTCGGGCTGGCGCTGCTCGTGCGGCTGACCGTACGCGAGCCCAAGCGCGGCGCCACGGAGCCGCGCCGGGTCCACGCCTCCTCGGAAGAGCTGCCTTCGGCTCGTGAGGTCCTCGTGCACCTGTGGGGCCTGCGCTCCTTCCGCCACCTCTCCTTCGCCACGGGTCTCACGGCCTTCGCCGGATACGCGTTCGCGAGCTGGGGACCGACCTTCCTGCGCCGCGTGCACGACATGAGCGGATCGGAGGCGGGGACCAGCCTGGGCTTCGCGATCGG
>JAJDAR010000273.1 GCA_029261775.1 Deltaproteobacteria bacterium
CCAGCTCGAGCGCGGTGTCTTCAGGAAGGGAGTCGGCCACATCTTGTCCGGGGTTCCGCCGGCGTTGTTGACGAGCAGGTCGATCGCGCCGAGCGCTTCCTCGGCCGAACGGACGCCGGCCTCGCAGGCCTCGAAATCCGCTACATCGAAGGGAACGGCGTGTGCCCGCCCGCCTGTCCCACGGAGTGCGTCGGCGGTCTCGGCGGCGGTCTCCGGGTCGAGATCGTTGACCGCGACCGCAACCCCCTGGGCCATCAGCGCCTGCGCCACGCCCCGTCCGATGCCCCGGCCGGCGCCCGTCACCAACGCAACCCTGCCGGTCAGATCGAACACAGACGCTTCTCCCCGTGAGGGCGAGGCCCCCCGCGATCCGATGAGACGCTACCCCCTGCCCTCCGGCTCTGCTCCCACGGGTTATCGTCCCCGCGCGGGACACCCGGCGGGCGTTCTTCTACGATCCGCCGCCCCGTCAGCCTAAGAGGACCCAGGCTCTTGGACGACCTGCTCTTCCGCTTTCCCAGCCTCTCGATCGCGGCGTTCCTGTTCGTGGTGATCCTGGTCGCGAACGAATCGGGGTATCGGGTCGGGCGCCACCGGCGCGTCGACAGCGACGAAGGGGTCCGCTCCCAGACCAACGCGATCCAGGCGGCGATGCTCGGCCTGCTGGCCCTGCTGCTGGGTTTCACCTTCACCATGGCCCTTCAGCGCTACGACGGGCGCAGCGAAGCGGTGATCGACGAGGCCAACGCCATCGGCACCGCGCTCCTGCGCACGCAGTTGTTGCCGGAAGGTGTTCAGGAAGAGGCCCGTGGGCTCATGGCGGACTACCTACGGCTGCGGTTGGAGGCTGCCGAGGTCGACCTCACGCGGTCCGACCTTCGGCGCCAGGCCAAGGCTGCGGCTGGCCGTCTGCAGGAGCGGCTGTGGTCGGTCGCCCTCGCGGCCACGGAGGCCGACCCACGCCCGGTGACCACGGGGCTCTACATCCAGTCGCTCAACGAGCTGATCGATGCCTACGGCCGGCGCGATGCGGCGCTCAAGAAGCACGTGCCCGAGGTCGTGCTCCTCCTGCTGTTCGCGGTCTTCATCATCGCGGCGTCCGTGCTCGGCTATTCGGGGGGCCTGGACGGAACGCGCCCGTTCGTGGCGACCTGGGCGATGTCGCTGCTGATCGTGCTGGTCATCTTCATCATCGTCGATCTCGATCGCCCGCGGCGGGGCTGGATCCGCGTCAACCAGGACAGCATGATGGACCTGACCGATCTCGCGGGCGCCGCCAGGACCGCATCGGCGAGCCCCGTCCGCACACCCCACTGAAGGGCGGGACGCCGTGCCCTACGAGATCGAGTTCCAGCAGCAGATCACGGCCCCGGAACCCGAGATCTACATCAACGAGTGCTGCTTCGGTGGGGACGTCGTCTCCGGCTGGATCGAACCGGCCGTCCTGGAGCGCTACGAGCATGTGCGGGCGGAACAGGAGGACTGGGGTTGGTTCCTGTGGTTCCGGCGGGGCACGCTGCGTCTGGCCATCGACATCTTCTGTGATGATCCGGCGACGGGCAGCTTCCGCATCCACCTGACCACCCGCGAGCATCGGAGATTCCGGTCGGACCGGATCGCGGACACCCCGGAGCTGGAGGCCCTGAAGGATCTCGTGATCGATCGGCTCACGCCTCGGGTCGGGGGCGAGCTCGCCGTCACGCGCCTCGATGCGGACTACGGCGAGCTTCCTTCCTGACCACCCTCCCGGGCGGACTCGGGATTCTGGTAGACTCGCATCCGTGGCAGGGGTGACGTCGGCACACGAAGCACTGAAGCGCCTTCGCGAAGGCAACCGTCGCTTCGTGGAGGGGATCACCGACCATGGCGGCCGTTCGGATGCGTCCCGGCGCGCCGAGATGGTCGATGGTCAGGAGCCCTTCGCCATCATCCTCGGCTGCTCCGACTCCCGCGTTCCGTTGGAGATCGTGTTCGATCAGGGGCTCGGGGATCTCTTCGTGATCCGCGTGGCCGGCAACATCGTGGCGCCCTCCCAGGTGGGCAGCGTGGAGTTTGCGGCCGACCAGTTCGGCACCCGCCTGGTCCTCGTGCTCGGCCACTCCTCGTGCGGGGCGGTCTCTGCGACCTTGAACGAGCTCGAGCAGCCGAGCGAGAGCCAGTCGCGCAACCTGCGCTCGATCGTGGACCGGGTGCGTCCCTCGGTGGAGGCGTTGCTCCGCACCGATCTGAAGCACGACCCCGAGGCGCTGCTGCGCGAGGCCGTGCGCGCCAACATCCAGGCGTCCGTGAACCACCTCCGACACGGCTCGCAGATCCTGGAGGAGCTGATCGAGACCGACGGTCTGGTAGTCGTCGGGGCGGAGTACTCGCTCGAAACCGGAGAGGTCGAGTTCTTCGACGAGGGCTGAAGCGCGGCGCCCGCTTCAGCCGGGAAGCCCGACCTCCTCGCGGCGGCAGCGGATCAGCAGCGAATCGCGGAGCGCCTCGTCGCGGAGGTGGGCGATCTTCTGGTAGCCCGGGTTCTGGGGCAGCTTCAGGAAGGTCTCCCAGTCCGGCCACTCGACCATGAAGAAGAGGTCGGGGTTCCATTCGCCGATCAGCGCCGCCTGGGGCGTGTAGCTCTCGACCAGCCGGGCGCCGAGCTCCTCGACGAAGGGCGCCGCCGCCTGCGCGTACTCCGCGTAGCGCTCGGCCCCCCCATCCTCCTTGAACCAGAGTGCGTTCAGCATGTAGACCTTCTCGCTCATCTGCCGAGCCTCCGCGGTGTCGGCCTCGAGTGAGGCGTCGCCAGGACGGTAGCCCGGGTCGGTTGGCCCCGGCTCCGGACGCTCTCGTTGCGGCCGTGGAGGGGTTCTCGCTCCTGCTGTTCCCCCTCGTGACCCTGAGCTGATGCCCTGGTGGCTCGCCCCGAGCGCGAGGGCCGCGTTGGAGCCTCCGCCGCGCTGACGAGGAGTGGCCCAGCGCGTTCCGTGTCGCCGGCCGCTCGTGTATGGTCTGGCGTCCACGTTCGACCTGGCGGGTCGGTGGCAAGAGAGACGATCATGGCGAGCGATCAGCAGGCCGCGGACGCAGCGGTTCCCGCCTTCGACCCCGATGCCCTGCGCGACCGGTACCGCGAGGAGCGGGACCGCCGGCTGCGAGCCGATGGCAACGAGCAGTACGTCGAGGTGAGCGGACGCTTTGCGTCGTTCATCGAGGATCCCTACGTCGAGCCGGGCTTCACCCGCGAGCCGCTCACGGACGAGGTCGAGGTGCTGGTGATCGGTGGCGGCTTCGGCGGCCTGTTGGCCGCGGCCCGCCTGCGCGAGGCCGGCATCGAGGACATCCGCCTGATCGAGAAGGGCGGCGACGTCGGGGGCACCTGGTACTGGAACCGCTATCCGGGCGCCCAGTGCGACATCGAGTCCTACATCTACCTGCCGCTGCTCGAGGAGACCGGCTACGTGCCCAAGGAGAAGTACTCCTACGCACCGGAGATCCTGGAGCACAGCCGGCGGATCGCCGAGAAGTACGACCTCTACCGCAATGCCTGCTTCCAGACCGAGATCACCGACCTGCGCTGGGACGACGAGGCGCAGCGTTGGATCGTCTCCACCAACCGCGACGATCGGATGCGGGCACGCTTCATCTGCATGTCCAACGGCCCGCTCAACCGGCCCAAGCTGCCCGGTGTGGAGGGCATCGAGAAGTTCCGCGGCCACACCTTCCACACCAGCCGCTGGGACTACGCGTACACCGGCGGCGATTCGAAGGGCAACCTGACGGGGCTGCGCGGCAAGCGCGTCGGCATCATCGGGACCGGCGCGACGGCGGTGCAATGCGTTCCGCACCTGGGCGCGGCGGCCGAGCAGCTGGTGGTCTTCCAGCGCACGCCGTCTTCGATCGACGTGCGCGGCAACCGACCGACGGATCCGGATTGGGCCGGGTCGCTCTCCCCCGGCTGGCACGAGCAGCGAATGGACAACTTCAACATCCTCGTGTCCGGCGGCTTCCAGGCCGAAGACCTGGTGAACGACGGCTGGACGGACATCATCCGCAAGCTGCTCGTGATGGTGCAGCAGGACGACAAGCCCGATCTGTCGCCGGAGGCGCTCGCGCGCACCATGGAGACGGCGGACTTCGAGAAGATGGAGCAGATCCGAGCGCGGGTGGACTCGATCGTCGAGGACCCGGCCACGGCCGAATCGCTCAAGCCCTACTACCGGCAGTTCTGCAAGCGCCCCTGCTTCCACGACGACTACCTGGCCACCTTCAATCGCCCGAACGTGACCCTGGTCGATACCCAGGGCCGAGGCGTGGACCGCATCACCGAGAACGGCGTGGTCGTGGACGGGGTCGAGTATGAGCTCGACTGCCTGATCTTCGCCACCGGCTTCGAGGTGGGCACGGGCTACACGCGGCGCTGCGGCTACGAGCTCTTCGGACGCGACGGCGTGAGCCTCGGCGAGCGCTGGTCGGAGGGCGTCTCGACGCTCCACGGCATGCACGTCCACGGCTTCCCGAACTGCTTCATCATGGGCAACCAGCAGACGGGCTTCACGGCGAACTACCCGCACATGCTGAACGAGCAGAGCAAGCACATCGCGCACATCCTCCAGCATGCCCTCGAGGCCGGTGCCCAGACCGTCGAGGTGACCGAGGAGGCCGAGGCCGAATGGGTGGAGACGATCATCCAGGCGGCACGCGACGGTCAGAAATTCCTCGAGGACTGCACGCCCGGCTACTACAACAACGAGGGCAAGCCCGGCGAGCGCAGCGGCCGGGACGGCTTCTACGGCGGCGGCTCGCCGGAGTTCTTCCGCATCCTCCACGAGTGGCGCGCGACTGGAAAGCTGCCCGGCCTCGAGCTGCGCTGAGAGGCGAGCCGGGTCTCGCCGGGGAAGGAGCGATCGATGGCGCTTGGCGAGCGGGATCCCTCCCTTCTCATGGCCGTCGAGATGGCTCGCTACAACCGTTGGCAGAACCAGCACCTGTTTGATCTCTGCGGGGCGCTCGACGCCGAGACGCTCGCGGCCGACCAGGGGCTCTTCTTCGGGAGCATCCTGGCCACGCTGGATCACGTCTTCCACGTGGACCGGACTCTCATGGCCTTGCTCCGCGAGGGCCGACCGCCGACGGACTTCGATCCCTCGCTTCGTCTCCATGCCACCCTCGCGGAGCTGCGCCGCGATCGCGAGCCGCTCGACGAAGAGCTCGAGGCTCTGTTCCGCGATGCACCCGAAGGCTGGCTCGGGGAGCTGCTGCGCTTTCACAGCGAGCGGCTCGGCCGCGAGCGCGAGCTGCCGCGCGCCTTCTACGCGACGCAGCTGTTCAACCACCAGACCCACCACCGCAGCCAGGTCACCAGCGCGCTCCACCGGCTGGGCGTCGACTACGGGCCGACCGACCTGCCGATGAACCCGCTCTCGCAGTTCTAGCGGCCAAGGGGTGCCAAGCGCCTGCGGTGCAGGCCTTGCTGCATGGCTTCGCTTGCCGCCGTCCCGGGCCGCGCGGTAGCTTGAGGTCTCCCCACGCGCAGGACCCCACCCATGGCGCCTGAATCCACCTCCTCCGCGGCTCCGGCTCGCGAGCTCGACGCCGTCATCATCGGTGCCGGCTTCTCCGGTCTCTACATGCTGTATCGGCTCCGAGACGTGCTCGGCCTCGAGGCCCAGGTGTTCGAGATGGGAGACGGGGTCGGCGGCACCTGGTACTGGAACCGGTATCCCGGAGCGCGCTGCGACTCGGAGAGCCACTACTACTGCTACTCGTTCTCCGATGAGCTGAACCAGGAGTGGGAGTGGAGCAGCCGCTATCCGGAGCAGCCGGAGATCATGCGGTACCTCAACCACGTTGCCGACCGCTTCGACCTTCGGCGGAACATCCAGCTCGGCACCCGCGTCGTGGCCGCAAGCTTCGATGAGGCGAGCGATCGCTGGGAGGTGGAGACCGACGGCGGTGAGCGGGTGCGGGCCCGCTACCTGATCAGCGCGGTGGGCTGCCTCTCCTCGTCGAACCTTCCCGAGATTGCCGGCCTCGATCGATTCGAGGGCCGTTGGTTCCACACCGGTCAATGGCCCCACGAGGGGGTCGACTTCAGCGGCCAGCGGGTCGGTCTGATCGGTACGGGCTCCTCGGGCATCCAGGCGACGCCGGTGATCGCGGCGCAGGCGGACCACTTGACCGTCTTCCAGCGCACACCCAACTACAGCGTGCCGGCCGGGAACAAGCCGCTCGGCGCGGAAGAGCAGCGCGAGATCAAGGCGCACTACGCGGAGATCTGGGAGGTGGCCCACGCCTCCGAGGGCGGCTTTCCGTACATCCCCAGCGAGCGCTCGGCACTCGAGGCCAGCGACGAAGAGCGCAACGAGATCTACGAGCGGCTCTGGAAGAAGGGCGGCTTCGAGTTCACCTTCGGCTCCTTCCACGACGTGACCCGCGACCTCCAGGCGAACGCCACGATCTCGGAGTTCATCCGCGCGAAGATCGGCGAGACGGTGAAGGATCCGGAGGTCGCGAAGAAGCTGATTCCCACCGACTATCCCTACGGTTCGAAGCGCCCGCCGATCGACACGGACTACTTCGAGACCTTCAATCGGGACAACGTGAGGCTGGTCGACCTGCGCGAGTCGCCGATCGAGGAGATCACGCCGAAGGGAGTGCGGACCACCGAGGGCGAGGTCGAGGTCGACACGCTCGTGTTCGCCACCGGCTTCGATGCGATGACCGGCTCGCTGCTGCGGATCGACATCCAGGGGGTGGGCAGTGCCCGGCTGGCCGACCACTGGGAGGCGGGGCCGCGCACCTACCTCGGCCTCCAGGTCGCGGGCTTTCCGAACCTGTTCACCATCACCGGTCCCGGAAGTCCCTCGGTGCTCTGCAACATGCCCGTCTGCATCGAGCAGCATGTCGAGTGGATCTCCGACTGCATCGTGCACATGAGGGAGAAGGGCGCGACCCGGATCGAGGCCACGCCCGAGGCCGAGGAGGCCTGGGTCGAGCACGTGAACGAGGTCTCCAAGGAGACGCTCTTCTGGGAGGCCCGGTCCTGGTACCTGGGTGCGAACATCCCGGGCAAGCCGCGCATCTTCATGCCCTACGCGGGCGGGCTGACGCAGTACCGGGAGCAC
>JAJDAR010000274.1 GCA_029261775.1 Deltaproteobacteria bacterium
GTGGGGGCCGATCTGGAGCGTCACGGTCTCGTCGAGCCCGATCAGGCGATCGAGCTCGGGCCGGATCTCGGCGAGGTCGGTGATCTCGATGAAGAGCGTCGCGGAGAGCTCGCGCTCGCCCGGCACCAGCTCGTTGTAGACGTCGAGCTCGGCCTGGATCTCGTCGGGCTCGGTCAGGCCCTCGACGCGGCACATCTCCAGCACCTGCCAGCGGACGGTCTCGCGATCTTCGAAGAGCAGCGACACGCGATCGCCGACCGCGACCCGCCGGGCGGCCTTGTGCGCCAGGATGGCCTTTCGCAGCTCCGGTCGAAGCGCCTCGAAGGCGCCGGGAGAGGCCAGCTCGTCGAGAAGGAGGGGCTTCACTCGGCGGAGATCCCATAGGCATGGCGGAGCAGGACGACCGGATGGACGGCCTTCGCGCCCAGGCCCTCCTCGATCCGCAGCGCGGAGAGGGGACAGTCCGTGGCGATGTGGTCGGGCGCGCTCTCGTCGATCCGGCCGAGCAGCTTCTGGGCGATCTTCATCGACTCGTCGTGGAAGCGTGCCTGCATGCCCCAGGTGCCGTCGACCCCCGAGCAGGCGTCGATCAGCTCGACCTCGTCGGCCGCGAGCTTGAGCAGATCGCGCGAGCGGAACCCGATGTTCTGGGCCCGCAGGTGGCAGGGCGCGTGATAGGCCACCTTGCCGAGGCCGACGCTGAAGTCCCGCTCCAGCTTCTTGGCCTTCGCCAGGTGGTAGAGGTACTCCATCAGGTCCTGGGTGTTCTCGGCGACGCGGCGCGCTGCCTCGCTGCCGAGCAGGCGCGGGTACTCCTCCTTCAGCATCAGCGAGCAGGACGGCCCCGGTACCACCACCGTGGCCCCCGCCTCGACGTAGCGCAGGAGGTCGTCGACGTTGCGCTGTGCGTTGCGCCGCGCGGAGTCGAGGTCGCCGGTGTCGGTGTAGGGCATGCCACAGCAGCGGTCGTAGGCGATCTCCACCTTGACGTCGCTGTGCTCGAGCACGAGCACCGCCGATCGGCCGGCGATCGGATCGCTGTAGTTGACCGAGCAGGTCGTGAAGAGCACGACGTGACCCCGGGCGCCCTCGACCTGCGGGCCGCCGCGCTTGGCGAACCAGCGCTCCACGGTCTCCCAGCAGTAGCTCGGCTGCACCCAGTCGCGATGGATGCCGATGGTCTTCTCCATCATGACCCGCGACGCGCGGTTGCGATTCGCGAAGTTCATGAGCGGCGGAGCCAGGGAGCCCAGCTTGCCGATCAGATCGGTCTGGGTGGTCAGCTTGCGGGCCAGCGGCACCCCGTCGCGCTTCGCCCGGGCCAGCTGGTGGCGCCGCATCAGCGCCGGGAAGTCCACGTCCCACTCGTGAGGCGGGTGGTAGGGGCAGTGGTTGAAGCAGAGCTTGCAGTGGTAACAGAGCTCGTTGACCCGATCGAAGCCCTCCATCGACACGCCCTCGATCTCGCGATCGGTCGCATCGATCATGTCGAAGAGCGTCGGAAAGGACGGGCACAGAGGCAGACAGCGGCGGCATTGATGGCAGATCTCGCCGACCCGACGCAGCTCCGCCTCGACCTTCTCGAGGTCGTGGTACTCCGGATCTTCGTAGCCGATCTCGGCGCTGGTCCGCTCCGGCAGCTCGACCTTCACGTGGGTCTCCTCATGCGCGCGGGGCGCCGTCCTCGGACGACGCCCCGCGGAGAGTCATGGACAGCGCCGCTCGGCGGCGACCTGCCAGGCTGTCGCCATCGGTCGGCCTACAGCTCCTCGAGACCGTCGAGCGCCTTCTGGAAGCGACCGGCATGGGACTTCTCGGCCTTGGCGAGGGTCTCGAACCATTCGGCGACGTCGCCGAAGCCCTCGTCGCGGGCCGTCTTGGACATGCCGGGGTACATCTCGGTGTACTCGTAGGTCTCACCGGCGACCGCGGCCGCCAGGTTCTTGTCCGTCGCCCCGATCGGCTTGTCGGTCGCCGGATCGCCCGCGACCTTCAGGTAGTCGAGGTGCCCGTGCGCGTGGCCGGTCTCGGCCTCGGCGGTGTCGCGGAACAGGCCACCGACGTCGGGGTAGCCCTCGATGTCGGCCTGCTTGGCGAAGTAGAGGTAGCGACGGTTCGCCTGGGACTCGCCCGCAAACGCGTCCTTGAGATTCTTGTGGGTCTTGCTGCCCTTGAGATCGCCCATGGTGCCTCCTGCTGTGGGATCGGGGCGCCATTCTAGGCACGGGCCCGAGGCCGGGCCAGCCCGCCGGCGATCGAAAGGTGTGATCGCTGTGATTGCGGCGGCTTGTCGAAGGGGGCGGGATGCCCTCGAGGGCCCGCTCTAGACCACGCCCGACTCGCGCAGGCGCTGTCGCTCGGCCTCGTCGAAGCCCAGCTCGTCCAGGATCGCGTCCGTGTCCTCGCCGAGGGCGGGGGCGCCCCGACGCACGCGGGTCGGCGTGCGCGAGAACTTCGCAGCGGGACCGACGATGGGGACCCCGTCGTTGCCTTCGACCGTCGTCGGCTGCAGCATCTCCCGGTCCGCGACGTGGGGGTCCCGTGCGGCCTCCGCATAGGTCCGCACCCGATCGAGGGGGATGCCCTCTGCGCGAAAGGCCAGCTCGGCCTCTTCGACGCTGCGCTCCTTCAGCCAATCGGCCACGAGCCCATCGACGGCCTCGCGCCGCGCCAGGCGGGCGGGTGCGGTCGCGTAGCCCGGGTCGTCGGCCAGCTCGGGCCGGCCGATCACGCCGGCGAGGCGCTTCCAGTGGGCGTCGACCAGCACCCCCGCCATCACCCTGCCGTCGCGACACGCGTAGGTGTTGGCCGGAGCGGCGATGCGGAACTGGTTGCCCATCCGAGGCAGGGGGACGTCCATCGCACCGAGGGTCAGGTAGCCGGTGGACTGGAAGAGCATCGAGTCGAGGAGCGAGACGTCCACGTGCTGGCCCTCGCCGGTGCGGTCCCGGTGATGCAGGGCGGCCAACGCAGCCAACGCGCCGTGGAGGCCTGCCAGGTCGTCGCCGAGGAAGGTCGGGGACTTCACCGGCTCGCCCTCGGGATCTCCGTTCAACGAGAGGAAGCCGCTCGCGGCCTGGGCCAGCGGGTCGTAGCCGACCCGGTCGTGATCGCGGCCGTACTGCCCGTAGCCGCTGATCGAGACCAGGATCAGGTCGTGGCGCATCGCGCGCAGCTCGG
>JAJDAR010000275.1 GCA_029261775.1 Deltaproteobacteria bacterium
GGCGGCGACCCGCCCGGTCGGCGTCGTGGTCGACCCGAATACCGGCAACGTCTTCTACTCCCAGCTCGAGAACGGCCGCATCAACCGCTACCGCCTGTCGAACGGCGCTCTCGACCCCTGGGTGAGCGGGTTCCACTCCGGTGACGACGACCCGGTCGGGATGGCCTTTGCTCCCTCGAACTACGTCGGCGCCCACCTGAACCCCGGCCAGGCCGTCGTCGTGGACGAGGGCTCGAACGGACCCGACGAGGTCTGGGGCTGGAACTTCGGATCACCCCAGGGCGAGTTCGTGATCCACGCCGACACGGCTGGCAATCCCAGCCCGATGGGTCAGCCCGTCGACGTCGCAGTCTCCAGCACCACGATCTGGGTGGTCGATTCGGAGGCCCGCAAGGTCTGGAGCCTCGACGCGAACGGCGATGCGGTCGAGCTCTCGACCTCCAGGACGCTGGGCGTCGTCTCGGCGATCGCCGTCGACCCCCTCACGGGCGACCTGCTGGTGGTCGACAAGATCAGCGACGAGGTGCTGCGGATCGACCCGGCGACGGGCAACACGACCGTGGTCTTCTCGGGCTTCTCGTTCATCGAGTGCTGCACCGACTTCGCCGGCCTCGACGTCTCGCCGGACGGCCAGCGCATCTTCGTGACCGACCGCGGCTCGGCGGCGATCTACACCTTCAGCCTGGTGCCCGAGCCCGCGGCTCTGCTGCTCGGCCTGATCGGCCTGGTGGCCTTCGGGACGCGCCGGCGCGCTCGCACCGCCTGAGCCCGACCGGCTCGTTCCAGGTGCGGAGGCCCGCCGTCGGGCGCTCCGGGATTCGGCAGGCGGCCCTCCGCGTGAACGGGAATCGGTAGGCTCCCGTCCGCCCGCTCCGCGAGCCTTTGCCGAGGCGGGGGAGGACGAACGCGTCGTGTCCGTCGAACCGCGCCCGCAGCCCGCTTCGCACCCGGCCTATCGCGCCCAGCGTAGCTTCGGGTCCCTCGACGGCGTGCGCTGCCTCTGCATCCTTCCCGTGCTGTGGCACCACGCCGGCGTGTCCTCGGATCTCCGGCTGCTCGGCCGCGGGTTCCTCGGCGTGGACATGTTCTTCGTCCTGAGCGGCTTCCTGATCGTGACGTTGCTGCTGCGCGAGCGCGATCGAACGGGAGGCGTCTCGCTGCGCCGCTTCTACGCGCGCCGCACCCTGCGCATCTTTCCGCCCTACTACGGCCTGCTGCTGGCCCTCGCGGTCGCCTATGGGCTGCTGCGAACGGCCGAGGAGGGCGACCCCTTCTTCGGGGCCCTGCCGGTCTACCTCCTGTACGTCTCGAACTGGTCGACGCTGCAGGCGCCCAACCTGGCGATCATGTGGTCGCTCGCGACCGAGGAGCAGTTCTACCTGGTCTGGCCCGCCTGCGAGAAGTGGATCCGCCGCAGCTGGATCCCCGCCGTGCTGGCGGCCTGGCTGGCCTTGAACCAGGCGATCAACTTCGGCTGGCTCGACTCCGTCTTCGCGGGGCTCTACGGGACCCCGACGGTCCCGGACCTGTCGATCCTCGACACGACGTTCACACCAATCTGCCTGGGCGTGATCCTCGCGCATCTGCTGCACGAGCGGCGTTGGTTCGATCGCCTCGCGCCGCTGCTGCAAGGGAGGCTGATGGCACCCCTGTTGCTGGGATCGCTCGTGCTCGAGGCCCAGCTCACGCCGGCGGACCTCTCGGGCTGGCCGCGGCTGCTCGTGCACCTGACGATGGCGGCCTGGCTCGGGTCGCTGGTGGTCCGGGAGGACCACGCGCTTGCGGGTCTGCTGCGCCTGCGACCGATCGCCCGCATCGGCGCGATCAGCTACGGGATGTACCTGTACCACCTGTGGGTCTTCCACGTGGCGCGTCTCGCGAACGAGCAGCTCGGGCTCGACTTTCTCGCCGCGCTCTTCGTGACCGGAGGCCTGCTGACGATCCTGGTGGCGGAGCTGAGCTTCCGCTTCCTCGAGACGCCCTTCCTCGGCTGGAAGCGGCGCTTCGAGAGCGGCGGGGCGGCGCCCGCCTGACGCCGCCTGCCCGGCACCTGCCTGAGGTCGGCTACCCGGCACCCGCCTGACGCCGCCTACCCGGCACCTGCCTGACGCCGGCTACCGGGCGGCCCGGCTCCACCAGCTCTTCGTCACGAAGTCCCAGAGCAGGCGCGGGGGGTCGATCCGTGGCCGCGCGGTCAGGCGGCGCCGCAGCTCGAAGAAGAGGCTCCCGACCACCCAGGCCAGGTTGGCCAGCACCAGACCGCGCCAGCCGTCGTGCTTGAGCAGATAGCGGCTGCGGGACTCGAACCAGAAGGCGGGCCGGCGCTTCGTGCGATCCTCGAGGCCCGTTGCGACGGCGCCCTCGTGGAGCACCTCGCTTTCGGGCACGGTCCAGACCTCCCACCCGAAAGGCGCGGCGCGCCGGCACAGGTCGGTCTCTTCGAAGTAAAGGAAGAACGACTCGTCGAACAGCCCGACCTCCTCCAGCATCGCGCGGCGCAGGGCACAGCTCGAGCCGGAGACCCAGTCGACGCGGCGCGCTGCGCCGCCCGGCTCGAGCGGGATGCGCCACCGCGCCAGCAGGCGGCTGACGGCGCCCAGCCGCAGGCGGCCCTCGAACTCCCCGGGCGCGGTCGGGAAGCGGAAGGCCGAGGAGTGCGGTCCCGTCAGGTCTCTCACCCCCGTGCCGACCACGCCCGCGCGAGGGTGGCGTTCGAGGAAGCCCAGCAAGGCGGCGACGGAGCCGGGATCGGGAAGGGCGTCGGGGTTGATCAGGTAGAAGACATCGGGCGGATCCGGGCGGCCCAGGGCAGCGCGAAGGGCCAGGTTGTTCCCGGCCCCGAACCCGCCGTTGACCTCGGAGACGATCAGCGTCGTCGGCGTCGACCCGGAGATCGCCTGCAGACCCTCGCGAAGGCGCTCGGCCGCCGAGTTTCCGGACCCGTTCTCGACGATCGTGATGCGCGCGTCGTGGCCCTCGAGCGCCTCGACGAGGGCCCGCACCACACGGAGAGTCAGATCCTCCGTGCGGTAGTTGACGGTGATGCACTCGAGCTTCATGCGGGGATGCCGTTCAGGAGCCTTCGGGCCGGAACGAGTCTAGCTTGAGGGTCTGGGGACCCGGGCTCGACGGGCAGGGGCCCGCCTGCCCGGATCCAGGAATCCCGCGGCAACGGCTACCCTGCAGAGTCCTCAAGCGGGGCAACCGCTCCCGCGAAGAGGCCGAGAGGACGTCGCGGAGGCGGCCTCCGCGCAACCGCATGGGCAGGGAGAGGTCGTGGGCTCGGAGCAGGAACGCGGGGGCGAGCGAGGAGGGACGGACCGGTCCCGGCCGCTCCCCCTCGTGGCGATCTCGCCGGCTCGTGACGAGGAGCGCACGCTGCCGCGGACGATCGCGGCGATGGTGGCCCAGACCCGACGCCCGCTTCGCTGGGTGATCGTCGACGACGGCTCGAGCGACCGGACGGCCGAGATCGTCGAGGCGGCTTGCAAGGAGCACGACTGGATCCGGCTGCTCCGGCGTCCGGATCGCGGTCATCGGCGCCTCGGCGGCGGCGTGATCCAGGCCTTCGACGCCGGGCTCGAGAGCGTCGACGTGCCCTACGAGTACGTCGCCAAGGTGGACGTCGATCTCGAGTTCTCGCCCCGCTACCTCGAGGAGCTGATGGGCCACTTCGAGGCCGATCCAAGACTGGCGGCAGCGAGTGGAAAGGTGTTCCTCGCCATCGACGGTCAGCTCGTCGAGAACTTCATGATCGACGAGATGGTGGCCGGCCAGTTCAAGGTCTACCGCCGGCAGGCCTTCGAGGAGATCGGCGGCTTCGTGCAGGAGGTGATGTGGGACGGCATCGACTTCCATCGCGCACGCAGTCTCGGTTGGCGCACGCAGAGCATCGCGAGCCCGGAGCTCCGCATCACCGAGCTGCGCCCGATGGGGGCCTCGGATCGTTCGATCTACCGGGGTCGCCTGCGATGGGGTCGGGGCCAGTGGTTCATGGGCTCGTGGTGGCCCTACGTCGTCGCGTCCGGGTTCTTCCGGATGCGCGAGCGGCCGCGGGTGCTCGGCGGCCTGTTGATCATCGCCGGGTACTTTGCCGCGGCCCTGCGCGGCGACCGCCGCTACGGGGATGCCGGGTTCCGACGCGAGCTGCAGGCCTGGCAGCGCGCTCGCCTCGGGCGACTGCTGCGCGGTCGCGGGGTGCGCTAGGAAGCGTCACCGTCGGGAGCCGGGGCTTGCGCCTCGGGTCGGGTCGCCTGCACGAAGGGCTCGATCAGCTCGGCGAGCCGCCGGTGCCCGAGATCGTTCAGGTGACCGTCCTTGCGGAAGTAGAAGCGCTCGTGGTCGTCGCCGAAGGCGGTGTACAGGTCGAGAAAGGGCGTGTCGGTTTCCGTCATGTAGGCGGCGAGGGCCGGGAAGGGCTGCCAGGTCTCGTACGGGATGTGGACGAAGAGGATCGGCACCGAGGCCGCCTCTGCGTCCGCGCGAAGCGCATCCAGGATCGCCGCGTTCAGCCGCCACCACTCGCCGACGGCCCACTGGCGACCGATGCGCAGCTGGAGCCTTCGCGCGAGCGCATGGAGCCGGGTCCGGCGCTCGAGAAAGCGCACCACGGCGCCAGGACAGTCTTCTGCCGTGCGCGGGACGAGACCGCCGTCGGCTCGCTTGAAGCTGGGCTTCGACAGCCCCTCCGCCAGCCGGAAGGCGCTCATGCTCCGCTCGAAGTCGTCGGGGTAGATGGTGACGACGAGGAGATCCGGGGCCGCGGGGAGCCCCAGCGCCTTCACGCTCTGCCAGATCTGGTCCAACCCGAAGCCCGGCATGGCCACGTTGCGCACGACGGTTCCCGGCAGGTGCCGCTCGAGCCATCCGGAGACCGAATCGCGATGGGCCACCCCGTAGCCCCACGCGTACGAATCGCCCGCCACCACGATCCGGCGCCTGGCTTCGGCGGGTCGGGTTTCGGGAGCGGCGTGGGTTCGCAAACCCTCGCCATCGGACTGGTAGACGATGCGGCGTCCCTCGGTCGGAAAGGCGAAACGGCTCGAGGGCTTCATGCGCCAGCCGATCCGGGGGTCCGGGTCGAATCGCTCGCTCTCGCGCGGCTGCTCGTCGCCGGGACAGGATCGAGGCGTCGCGGGAGGCACCTCCATCCAGCGGGCGGCGATCTCGGCCACGCCCAGAGACGCGGTCGTCGAGATCAGGAGCAGCAGGATGTTGAGCGCACCACGCACGAGGGACGCCGACCCTATCAAGCGGCCCGCGGCAGGGGAAGGCGGGTGGGGAACCCCAGGGGGCCACGGGATCCGTTGACGGGGGAGGGGGTGCACCCTACAGACAGGGCTCCGATCGGCCGACCATGAGCCAGGAAGCGATGTCCACGTCCACGATCACAGAGCCGGCGGGTCGGCGCCGTCTGCTCGCGCTGGCCGGCGTCTTCTTCGCGACCGGCCTGGTCTCCCGCATCGCGCCGCTCTTCGATCAGGGTGGGCGGCTGCTCGCGCAGTTCCCGACCGAAGACGGCTACCTGATGCTCACTGTGGCGCGAAACCTGGGCATCGGCCACGGCATGACCATTGCCGACGGCACGATCCCGACGAACGGGATCCAGCCGTTCACGACCTTCTTGTGGGCGCTGGTGTTCGGTGCCGTCGACGGAGACAAGCAGGCCGGCGTCGCCGGCGTCCTCGGCCTCGAGATCGCGATCGGTATCGCCGCCGCCGGGCTCCTCGCGCTGGTCGCCGGCCGGCTCTTCGCCGGCTCGTCGAGCCCCAGCGGTCTCGCGGCCCTGACGGCCGCCGCCTGGTTCGCGAGTGTCCAGACCACGCGTCATGCGATGAACGGGCTCGAGTCGGGGACCTACGTCCTGGCCGTGCTGCTCTTCGTGTGGGCCCTCCTGCGGCTCGCCGACGGGGCTCCCTCGCGTCCCGCCCTGGGTCGCTGGGCGGGCCTCGGTGCGCTGCTCGGGGTGGCCTTCTGGGTCCGGGTGGACGCGGTGCTGCTCTGCGCCGCGCTCGGGGTGATGCATCTCGGAGGCTGGCTGCCGGTCTGGCGGTCACGGCTTCGCGAGCGCTTCCTCGAGCTCGTGGCCGCGGGCAGTGCTTGCGCCGTCGTTGCCGCGCCGTGGTTGATCCACAACTTCGTGCGCTTCGGCAGCGTGATGCCGGTGAGCGGGCAGTCCGAGGGCCACCGGGTGCGACTCGGCCAGGAGCTCCCCATCGTCCCTGCCAAGCTCGTCGAGTACCTGGCCGTGGTGGTGCAGGTCCCGAACGGCGTCGAGCTTCATCCGGCCACCGTGGCCCTCTGTGCGCTGCTGCTCGCGGTTGCCGGTGTGCTCACGGTCCGGGCCTGGCCCCGTTTCGGGCCCGCTGCGCGCACGGTCGGTGCCCTGACGGCGGGCTTCGCGCTGGCCCTGATCGCCTGGTACGGGCTGCTGTTCGGCGCCGGCTTCTTCATGTCCCGGTACCTGTTTCCGCTCTCTCCGTTCCTGGCGATCCTGACCTTCGCAGGCGCCGCGCGTCTGGGACGGACCGCCGGGCGGCCCGCCCTGGTGGCGGGTCCTCTCGTCGTGCTGGCGCTCGTCGCCGTGGTCGGCCTGAATCTGCGCATGTATCGAGGCGGCGCGGTCCACGAGCACGCACAGGTCGTGAGCTGGGTGCGCACCCACGTCCCCGAAGAGGTCTGGGTGGCGGCCGTCCAGACCGGCACGCTCGGCTTCTTCCACGATCGGACGATCAACCTCGACGGCAAGGTCAATCCGGCCGCGATGGACGCCCGTCGGACGTGGCCCAGCTCCGTCCCCCGCTACGTGGTCGAGTCGGACATCCAATACCTGGTCGACTGGGACGCCATCACCCGCTGGCTCGACCGCTATCCCGAGCTCCAGGCGGAGTTCGAGGTGCTGGTGTCCGACCCGGAACGCAGGCTCGGGGTGCTCGGCCGTCGGGGGGCCCCGCGCAAGCCTGTGCCGCCCGGCGCGCAGCCGCCGGACTCGCTGCTCTAGCGCGGTCCTCGGGGCTCGCCTGCGAGCTGGCTCAGAAGAAGACCTTGGCGAGCCTCAGGATGCCCTGGTCCCAGGGAACCCGATGGGAGACGCCGGAAGCCCCTTCGAACCGCGCGGCGTTGGCGAGGTACCAGTCGTAGTTGCGGACCATCGCCTCGGTGTTCGAGTACCGGGGGTCGAAGCCGAGCTTCTGCTCCGCCTTCTCGATGCTGACGAAAGAGTCCTTCGAGGCGGTCTCGTAGACCCACTTGTAGAGCGGCGACAGCTTCAGGGCCTCGAGAATCCGCAGGGCCCAGATCACGGGCGCGGCGGGGAAGCCCCGCACGCGCTTGCCGAAGCCCGCCCGGTCGAGCACGGCCTGGTAGTCCTCGCGCATCGTGCCGAAGACCCTGGCTCCGATGTTGAACGTGTCATTGGCCGCCGTCTCGGGGCGGGTCAGGCAGAGGTGGATGGCCTGGCAGAGGTCCTCGACGTCCAGCAGTTGGTAGCGGTTGTTCCCGCTGCCGATCATCGGGAAGCCGTGACCGTCCTTGGCCCAGTCGTAGAAGAGGGCGAAGACGCCGAGCCGCTCCGGGCCCACGAAGGACTTGGGTCGGATGATCGGCACGCACATCCCGCGCTCGCGGAAGGCGGCGCAGACGGCCTCGGCCTCGACCTTGGCGACCCCGTAGGGCCCGACGCCGTGGAGCGGGTCGTCCTCGTACAGCGGGTGGTGGTCGGGGATGCCGTAGACCGCGGTGGAGGAGATGTGCACTGCGCGGTGCACGCCATGGGCGTGGGCGGACTCGAAGACCACGCGCGATCCATCGATGTCCGTCGTGTGGATGTCCTCCGGCGAATACAGCGGCAAGGCGGCCGCGGTGTGCACGACGAGATCGGCTCCCTCCATCGCGCGGTCCACGTCGGCGCGGTTCCGGATGTCTCCGCGGACCTCGCGGACCCGGTCGCGGCAGTCCTCGTAGTCGAAGGGGGCGAGGTCGAGGGACGTGATCTCGTAGCCCCGCGCCAGCAGGTAGCGGGCGAGGTTGATACCCAGGAAGCCGGCGCCCCCTGTGATCATGACGCGTCCGCGCGCGTCGGAGGGCCCTCCGGTCGGGGGCACCTCGGCTTCGGGCTCGGATCGCTGCTGCGGGTCGGACGGCTCGCTCACGGGCTGCGCTCTCGCTTCCAGCGCGTTCCGGAGAGGCCAGCCGCAGGGCTGCGCGGCTCGATCGGCGGGAGCGCGCTGACGCCTCCCGTGGATGCCGGACCGCCGGCGAACATAAGGGGGCGAAGATCGCTGTCAAGCGAGCGAAGACCCCGGAACCTGTCGGGGTTCGCCCGGAGGCGGCGCAGTCCGCCATCACCGCAGCGGGTCCGCAGGCGTTGGAATCGAGGCCAGCCGATCGCCCGCCCCGCCCGCGCCTGCCTGCGATCAGGGCAGCAGGGTGGGTGCGGCCGGCGGCGACGGGGGCGGAGGCGGAACGTTGCCGCCGCTGCCGCCGAGCTCGAAAGCGCCGAGGTCCCACTGCGCCGTGCCGTCGCCGTCGCCGTCGGTGGGTCGGGAGGCGCCCGAGAAGTCGGGTCCGCGCCAGGCCACGGAGGTGCCGCCGTCGATCGCCTGGCTGTTCGCCGAGAGCCGGAAGTCGGCCGGCGCCGTGGGCGAGGACTTCACGAAGGGATTGCTCGAGACCCGGGTGGCTCCACTGACCGAATTGCCGTTCGGGATGTAGGCGAGATTGTTCTCGAGCGTGATCACGCCGGTTCCGGAGGCGCAGTTCATCGATCCGATCGCGTCCGACGTGTAGCAGGTGTTGTTGTAGATGCGGTTGTTCGCCGGGGCGGGCTCGGCGCCGCGCTTGCTGACCACGACGCCCTTGTGCGACGACCCGCCGTTCATGTTGAAGACGTTGTTGCGGGCCGTCACGTCGTGGGTCCAGAGATTCAGGTGCGTCTGGGTGCCGGGCCCCGCCAGGAAGTAGTTGCTCTCGACGATCGCATCCCGCACGCGCTCGTCGCTGGTCGAGTTCTGCGGGCCGAGGTTCACGCTCCACGCGTTGGCGGCCCCCTGGAAGGTGTTCCGGGAGATGATGAAGTGGCGCGAGTCGCGCTCCGGGTAGCTGTAGCTCCGGTTCGCCTTCAAGGCGTGGAGCTTGACCACGCTCTTGCCGGTGCGGGGCGTGCTCAGGTAGTTGTGCGAGATCACGCCACGACCCATGTAGGGCAAGCGGATCACGTGCTCGGCACCCGTCGTGTCGATCACGGAGTTGCCCATGATCACCATGCGGTTGGCACCCATGTAGACGCCGTTTCCGCCGTTGCCGCCGATCGTGTTGGTGATGGAGCTCTCGACGAGCCCGATCTCGTCGTTCATGACCGTGTGGCCGTAGTAGTTGAGGGCTTGCACCGCGAACAGGATCGGCATGTGGTAGTTGTCCGCAGAGATCCGATACATCAGCAGCTGCTTCGCGGTGCCGTCCCCGGAGATGGCGCCGGAGTACTGCGTGCCGGGCCCGCGGAAGTCGAGATCCATGATCCGCCAGTCGGACAACTGCGGCGTCTTGGCCGAGATCTGGATGACCTCCTTCCCCTGACTGCTCTGGATGCGGGGAGCCGGTCCGGTTCCGAAGGCGCCGAGGGTGCCGGGACCGGCCTGGTTGATCGTGATCGGTCCTTGGCTGGTGAAGGTCTCACCGCGCCGGAAGAGCACCCGCTTGCCGGTTCCCCGATAGCTCGCACCGGTCTGGAAGCTGCTCTCCGTCACGCGCTGGGCACCCGCCGGGCACCCCGAGAAGGATCCCGAGGAGGAGACGCAGGCCGTCGCCGAGCCCCCGTAGGTGGCGTTCGGATCGGCCACGGTGATCGTGCGCGTCGCCTGCCGCTGGCTGCCGTTCGGGGCCGTGACCGTCAGCTGGACCGTGTACGTGCCGGAGCTGTCGTAGACGTGGGCGGCCCAGGGCCCGGACGCGCGGTTCTTGTCGTCGCCCGAGTGGGCCCAGGTGCCGGCCCCGGCGTCACCGAAGTCCCAGGCATGGTGCAGGTCATGGATCGGGTCGGCCCCCGAGGCGGAGGAGGACATCGAATCGAAGACCACCATCAAGGGAGCCACGCCGCTGGTCCGGCTGGCGTTGAGCTGCGCGGTCACCTGGCCCCAGGCGCCGGCGCTCGCGAAAAGGAGGGCCAGGCCGATTGTCAGCCCGCTGAAGCCACCCCGGAAATTCGTCATGTCGTCCCCTCTCGGCACGGGCTGGGTCCCCTGGAGAATCCCAGCGCCCCGTCATCCTGCGCATGGGTCGCGCGATGCACAGCGATTTCGGCCTCGCAGGCCCCAGCCTATGTGACGATCCCCACAGGCGGATGGTTGTCTTCAAGGAGTCGCGTTGCCCCGCGGGGGCTTCGGGGCGGTCGGAGCCGCTGAGGTGGGTCCCGCCGCTGCGGGCGCCGCCTCGAGAAGCCACCAGTGGGCCTCGCCTGTGAGGACGAGCGGGACTTCGGCAAGGTCGGGGAGCCGTGCCGGCAGGCCCCGGGCGCTCGGAGGCCGCCTCGGGTCCAGCGGCTGCATCGTCAGCGGCGGTCCCTGCCTCTTCAGGTGGATCGTTCCCCGAAGCGGCTCGGTGCGATAGCGAGCGGGCGAGCCGGTTTCGGGGCATGCGCGACCCACGGCGCTGAGCAGGATCCGCCCGGACTGCTCGAGAGGCTTTCCGTCCAGACTCGTCAGGGCCAAGGTCGCCTCCAGCTCCGGGATCTCGAAGCGGGCCCGCGACAGGGCGACGGCCTCGGGGCCGACCCGACCGCTCAGGACCTGGGCTCGGGGGGCGTCGATGCTGAACAGCGGTCGGCTCCAGTCCCGCCGCAGCTCGCCGGTGTCGGAGACCACGGCGCGGAGCTCGCCCCCGGCAGCCCCCTCGGCGGCGGCGGGGGGAGCGTCCGGTGCCGAGGGCAGGAAGCTGCGCTGCAGGTCCCGCACGCGGGTCGCGCCCTCCGGGGCCGGCGATCGCCGGGTCCACGACAGCCCCGGCAGCTCCGGCAGCCGGACCGCGACCCGGCTCTGCTCGACGAGGCTGCGCAGGGCTGGGATCCGACCGGGTCCGAGGCGCCCCTTCAGCAGGGTGTCCGCCGAGGGCTCGAGCACGTACAGCCGGCGAGCCGGCGCCACGAGCCCCTGCCGGAACACCAGGGCCGCCGCGGGCATCAGTCCCATGACCGCCGGGTCCTTGAAGCTCGACCACGGGATCGCCCGCCCGGGCTTCTGGAGCGGTCGGTTGCTGTACCCGAAGAGGATGGGGGCGTCCCAGCCCTGGAAGCGCGCGATGCTGGCCAGGTAGAGGGGCGCGGCGTAGCGGGCCTCCGCCAGCGGCTCGTTGTGGTTCCACTCGCTGATCGCCACCGGGCGACCGACGAGCGCGCCGAGAGCGATCTGGGACACGAAGTTCGCGCGTCGACGCGGGTCGGTGCGGAGGTCGTTGGGCAGCGCGTAGGCGTGCATGTCGATCAGGTCGCCGTCCGCGAGCGCCGGCAGGCTGTGCAGCCGACCCCCTCCCCAGAGGTTGGTCGTCGCCACGAGGCCGCGAAAGCCGATCCGCACCAGGTGCTCGCGCATCGCGGCGTTGTACTCGTGCTCGAGCTGGTTCACGACCCGGGCAAAGGCGGGCTGCGAGGAGTCCGCCAGCAGGTCGTCGGTCGAGATCCCCATCTTCTCCGCGAAGGCGGCGGCCCGCGCCGCGAACAGCCCACGGTGGTGCGGGTTGCGGGGGTCGACGAGGCGCCGGCCGAAGTGGTGGGTGAGATCGTTCTCGTTGGTCAGCAGCACCCCGACCACCGCCGGATCGTCCTTGTACGCGAGCCCCGTGCGCGGGTTGCGATGCGAGAGGAAGGCCTCGTTGAACGACTGCTGCAGCTCCTGCAGGCGTGGGTTCACGTAGACGAAGCCCTTGGCCTCGCCGCGCGGCTTCGAGGCTCGCAGCTCCTCGAAGCCGGGAATCGCGTCCCCCTTCTTGAAGACCCGTCCCGTGTGCAGGTCGAGCCACACGTAGATGCCGTGTCGCCTCAGCTCCGCGATCCAGGCATCGATACGTCCCAGCGAGCGAGGGTTCAGGGATTGGGAGTGATCGGTGGTGTGGTCGATCAGCGAGGGCTTCACGAAACCCATCGAATCGTGATGGTGGAGCCGAACGAGGTTGAAGCCGAGAGCAGCGATCCGCCTGGCGTGTCGTTCGATCGCGGCGTCCGTGCTGCGGAAGAGGGCGCTGGCCTGGACGTTGACGCCCCAGAAGCGGGCCTCGGTGCCGTCGTCGAAGACCAGCCGATCGCCTTCGGCTCGCACGAAGCCGCGGAGGCCCGCCGGCGTCTCGTTCAGGAAGCCGAGGTCCAGGGGAAACGCGTCGGCAGGCAGGGGGTCCCGATTCCAACGGGCCATCTCGGGGCCGCAGCCCCGAGCGCGCGGTGCCGCTCCGAGCAGGAGGGGAAGGAGGGCGAACAGCAGCAGGGCGTGGGCGAGCCGAGACCCCGCGTGGGGCGTCTTCCATTTCCTATCCTCCGCGCGATGTCGAGCCCGCTGTTCGCGTCGCAGCCCGTCGCGCCCGATCACCGGGCGCCGCCGGTCGTGGTGGTGGGCCTCCCGCGCAGCGGCAGCTCCTTCCTCTCCCATGTCATGTCGGCCCTGCAGGATTGGTACGTCTTCGATGACCTGTACCTCCACCGGCAGGCACGGGCAATGAAGGCCCTCGGTCCCCTGTCGGGCGAGCAGCTCGCGGCCCTCGTCCACTTCCTCGGCTGGCAGGTCCGGGCGCGGATCAAGTTCGAGGAGGACTTCTCCAAGCCGCAATGCAGCCTGGACGACGTGGACCGCATGACCGAAGCCGTCACCGAGGCCTTCGCGGGGCGCAACGTGCACTGGCACGAGCTGCTGGAGGAGTGGCTCGTCCGCCTGGCGTTGCACCACGGGAGGCACCGCTGGGGTTACAAGGCGCCCCAGGACTTCATGCACATGGAGATGCTCGCGGGGCTGTTTCCGGGGATCCGGTTCGTCTTCATCGTCAGGGATCCGCGCGAGACGATGTGCTCCTTCAAGTACGTGGACGGCGAGGATGGGACGCCGGGCCAGTACCACCCGTGGGTCTACGCGCGCTACTGGAGGATGGCCAATGTCGACGCCGTCGCGACGGCCGAGGCGCTCGGCCTGCCGGTGCTCCGCGTACGATTCGAGGATCTGGTCCGCGACCCGACCGCAGAGGGTCACCGCCTGGCCGCCTTTCTCGGCACCTCCCTCGAGGACGAGATCCTCCAGGACGGCGGCAACACCTCGTTCCGCGAGGGCCCGCGCCGCTCCCTCACGGAGACCGAGCGCTACATCTGCGAGCGCGTCGCAGGCGACGTCATGGCGGCCGAGGGCTACGCGCTGGAGGGCGCGCGCCCACGGATCGGCGACGTCTGGGACCTCACCCGCACGACCCTCCGGTTCGCCGGCCACCAGGCGGTCCGATTGCTTCGCGACCCGGCCGCTCGGGGATCGGTGCGGTCCTTCCTGTCGCAGCTGCGTCGCAGCTCCTGAGCCCGGCCGGGTCCGGGTCGGTCAACGGGCTCCCGGTCGGAGCAGCCGGTGGGCGCCGCTGCGCATCGCGAGCACGACGGCAAACGGGGAGAAGACCAGCACCGCGCCCGCGGAGGCACCCAGGAAGGTCAGCCAGGCCGGATGTCCCGCGCCGCTCAGGGCTCCGCCCAGGACGATCCCGGCAGCCGTCGCTCCGAAGACGCCCAGGCTGGCGACCAGGTCCATCCAGGGCGAGCGCAGGCCGTGCCGCCAGGCCGCCGCGGCGCAGGTCAGGTAGCGGGCAGCATCCGCAGCGATCAGGGCGGCGATGCCCCCGGCGAAGCCGCCGGCGGCGAAGCCGAGCGGGAGCCCCACCAGGACGCCCACCAGCTTGACCGTGTTCAGGACCACCAGCCAGCGACTCTCGCCCACGGCGAGCAGCCCGAAACGTCCGGGAACCTCCAGGATGCGGAACCAGCTGCCGACCGCGAGCAGCTGCAGCATCCAGCCCGCCTCGGCATAGCGGTCGTCATAGAGCGTTTCGATCATCGGGATCGCACCGGCGGCCAGCGCGGTCACGCCGATGCCGCCGATCGCCAGCAACGGTCGGCGGATCCGGCGGTAGGCGAGACCGAGGTCGCGGCCCGCCTCGTGGCTGCGGCTCAGGGCGGGAAAGACCACCATCGTGCCCACCCGGTGGATCAGCGTCGCCGGCAGCGTCGCGAACATCAGCGCGATGCTGTAGACGCCGAGCTGGCCGATGTCGGCGAGCTTCGCGAGGAGCAGTCGGTCCGCCTCGTCCGCCAGGAAGGTGGCCACGGTGCTCAGGAAGATCCATTTGCCGAAGTGGAAGAGCTCGCGGGCGGCGTCACCGTCCCAGCGCAGGCGGTCGCGGTGGCTCGCGGCGGCGCGGCTCAGCAGGACGCGGACACTGCTCGCCACCAGGCCGCCGGCCACGAGCGCCCAGACCGTGGGAGAGATCAGGAGCCAGACCAGGATCGTCGCACTGGAGGCGAGCTGGCCGGCGAAGTAGATCGCCTCGTAGTTCCGCACCGACAGCTTGCGGCGCATGATCGCGAGCTCCGTCGAGGAGAAGCTGGCGATCAGGGCGGCGGCGCCGGCCACCGGCAGCAGGCCGGCGAGCTGGGGCTCGCCGTACAGCTCGGCCAGGGGCCAGGCCAGCACCAAGGTGATCAGGAAGAGCACGACACCGCGCAGGATCTGCAGGGTCCAGGCCGTGTCGAGGAAGACCGGATCGGTGCCGCGCTTGCTCTGCACGATGCTCGGTGCGATGCCGAGGTCCGAGAACATCTCGAGACCGGTGCGCACGGCGTTGACGATGGCCATCAAGCCGAAGGCCTCGGGAAAGAGCATGCGTGCGAACACCAGGTTGCTGCCGAGGCGGAGCCCCTGACGCGCCAGCATGCCCCCGCCCGCCCAGAGCGAGGCGCCCGCGACGCGGCGGGCCCCGGGAGGAGCACCCTCGGAGGGCGCCGCGCCTGCGGGGGCGGCACCGCCCGTTCCGGGGACCGGGTCGCTCATGGCCGGCCCGTTCGGCGGGGAAGCGGGCCAGCTTGAGGGAGCCCCCCTGACATGACGGGCGATTAGCCCACAGGATGGCGGGCTGCCAGGAGATCCCGGGCCCGCGACCGTGCGTCGACATCGCGGGGCCGGTCGGTAGCTACATTCGGAGCCTCCTCCGCCCGATGCGGAAGGACGACGAGATCGAGGTCGGGGCGCGGTCCTGGCCCGTGGCGAGGACTGGCCCAGCTCCATTGCTCGGATATCCCACCGTCTCCCTGGCCCTGCTGCTCTGGGTGCCCGCCTGCATCGTGGCCTTCGCGACGATGCGCGCGCAGCATGCCGCCTTGTTCGCGTTGCTCGGCGGGATGCTGTTCCTCCCCGAGCGGCGGACCTTCGACTTCTCGGGCCTGCCCCCGATCGGCAAGATGGAGCTGGCGGGACTCGGGGCGATGGCCGGCTGCCTGCTGCTGCGCCGGGGCGAGCTGGTTCGGGGCAGGGCACTCCGAGGCCTGGAGAGCCTCGTGCTCCTCGCCGTGCCGTTCTCGCTCGCGACCGTGCTCTTGAACCGCGACCCCACCGGGCTCAATGGCAGCTTTCCGGGCCTTCGACCGTACGACGCATTGGGAATGGTGTTCAGCGAGGCCTTGCTCCTCTTCGTCCCCTTCATGATCGGCCGCACCCTGTTCCGGACGCCGGCGCACCTCCGCCTGCTTCTGCACGCCCTGGTCGCGGTCGCGCTGGGTTACTCGCTGCTCATCCTCTACGAGATCCGGATGAGCCCCCAGCTCAACTACTACCTCTACGGGTACAGCCAGCACTCCTGGATCCAGGTCCAGCGCTTCGGCGGGTGGCGGCCGATGGTCTTCATGTCCCATGGGCTGGCCCTGTCGATGTTCGTCGTCGCTGCGATGCTCGCGGCCGCCGGCGCGCAGCGCGCGGGTCTTCGGATCTTCGGAGTCGCTGCGGGCAACGCGGCGGCCGCGCTTGGCGTCGTGCTGGTCCTCTGTAAGAGCCTTGCCTCGATCCTCTACGGCGCCATCTTCGCCCCGCTCGTGCTGCTCGCCCGGCCCCGCCTGATCGGTCTGGCCGCGGTCTCGATCGGCGCCCTGGTGCTGCTCTACCCCGCGATGCGGTCCGCCGACGTGGTGCCGACGACCAGCCTGGTCGAGTTCGTCGCGGATCTGAACGAAGATCGGGCCGCGTCGATGGAGACACGCTTCGCCAGCGAGGACGGTCTGCTCGGGCGCGCGACCGAGCGCCTGTGGTTCGGCTGGGGCGGCTTCGCGCGATCGCGTCAGCTCGACTCGCAGGAGCGACTCGTCACCGACGGGTACTGGATCCTCAGGCTGGGCGAGCGTGGGCTGGCGGGCCTGCTGCTCTACTTCGCGCTCATGCTCTGGCCGATCCAGAAGGCTTTCCGGTGCCTGCCACGCTGCGGTCGCCGCGACGCGTACCTGCTGGCCAGCCTGGCGCTGGTCGTGGCGGTGCAGACCCTCGACACGGTGCCGAACGCGCTGTTCAACAGCTTTCCGGTCATGCTCGCCGGCGCCTTGCAGGGGCTCGCCACCGGGGTCCCACAGCGTCGGGGTGGAGCGACGCGGCCCCCGCCCGGAGCCGACCCGCCTGGAGCCGACCCGGCGGGCCGCCCCGCCGGGGGAGCGAGGCCGGGGGGGGCTCCGGCTCCCCCGGGCCGCGCCTCGAGCGGGCGATCGATCGACCTCGCCAAGGGGGGTCGTCGTTCGCGGTGACCCGTCGCCCCTGGCCCGCAGCCGCCCTGTAGGCTTCACTCCGGCGCTCCCTGCACCGATAGAGGACCGCGGTGGCCCGCGAGATCAAGGACTTCAACCGGCTCGAACTCAAGTACCTCGTGCCCCACGAGACGATCGACGCGTTCGTCGAGGCTCTCGCCAGCTACGTGGTTCCCGACCCGAACAACGGCCCGACGGGCGGATACCCGATCTACTCTGTCTACGCCGATTCGCCCCAGCTGGCCTGCTTCTGGGAGAAGATCGAGGGGCTCAAGTTCCGCCGGAAGGTGCGCTTCCGCCGCTACGGGGACAGCGACCAGATCTGGCTCGAGATCAAGCAGCGCATCGACCGGACGCTCCAGAAGCGCCGCATCCGCTGGCCGCTGCAGCAGGTCGAGGACGTCTTCTTCCAGGGCGAGCTTCGCGACGGGGCGATCGTCGAGGAAGAGGATCGGGTCCTGTCGGAGATCCTGTTCCTGTGGCGGCACTACGACCTTCGGCCGACGATGGGGACCTCGTACCAGCGCCAGGCGTGGTTCGCGGCGAACGAGTCGGACCTCCGCATCACCTTCGATACTCGGGTGCAATTCCACCCGAGCGACCTGCGTCTCGACGTGAAGGCGGAGCCGGCCAAGGCCCTGATCGCACCGGACCACGCGATCCTCGAGGTGAAGTACAACCAGACGGTCCCGTTGTGGTTGTGCCGCTCGATCGCCGAGTTCGACCTGCAGATGATTCGGATGTCGAAATACTGCACGGCGGTCGATAAGGAGTACTTTGGCGGCGAGCTGACCTGAGCCCCGGCGACTCGAGATCAGGCCGCGCGGGCGTGCCCGCCGCGCCCTGAACGGGTCGCCGCAGGTAGCGGCTGGAACCGGGGCACGAGACGAACCCCAGGTGCGGAGAGGCTGACGACGGATCATGGACGAATGGATCAACGAGGCGCTTCGCGGGCCTGGCATCGACGCCGGATTCACGGCCTGGGAGGTGCTGGTCGCCCTCTCCCTCGCGTTCTTCCTGAGTCTGGTGGTGGCGTACTTCTACCGCGAGACCCACCGCGGGCTCTCCTACTCCACGGCCTTCGTGCACACCATGATCCTGATGAGCGTGACGGTCTCGATCATCATGCTGATCATCGGCTCCAACATCGCGCGCGCCTTCGCCCTGGTCGGCGCGCTCTCGATCATCCGGTTCCGCAACGCCGTCAAGGAGTCGCGCGACGTCGCGTTCATCTTCATCACGATGGCGATCGGCATGGCCACCGGCACCGGTTTCCACATGGCCGCCTTCGTGTTCACGATCTTCGTCTCGGCGATGATCTACTTCCTGCACCGCTTCGACGTCGGGGCCGCCAGCGGCTCCGAGGTCCTCTTGAAGGTCCACCTTCCCGAGAGCATGGATTTCCACAGCGTCTTCGACGAGACCTTCTACGAGTTCCTGAGGGACCATTCGCTGGTCAGCGTCGAGACCATCCGGGGCGGCGCGCTCCTCGAACTGGTCTATTCGATCCGCTTCAAGGAGGACGCCGATCAGCTCGCCTTCCTCAACGCCCTGCGCGCGATCAACGGCAACTCCAAGGTGGCGCTGCTGACGGGCCAGGAGAACGTGAACGTCTGATGGGCGAGGGCGGCGCCATCGGCCGCTGGGCCCGGGCGTTGCGCGGCCATGAGCGGGGCTTCGCGCGGGCGTACCTGCTCGGGCTCGCCTTGCTCGTCGCGGCGTGGCTGGTGCCGGCGGTGCGCGCGGCCACCTCCACCCAGCTGAAGCGAGCCTCGTACCGCGCCGAGCAGCGCTGGCTGGAGCGCGTGGCGACCGCACGGGACTGGGTCGAGGAGGGCAACTGGCCGGCCGCCGAGCGGGCCCTGCTGCGTCTCGATGCGGAGCTGCCGGCACACCACGTGAAGCACGGCCTCTCTCTGGAACGGGGACAGGTCCTCGCAGATCTGGCCCGCACCCACGCGGCGCTCGGCCGCAAGCGGCGCAGTCTCGAGACCGTGCGCCGCCTGGTCGCGTTCGAGCCGCGCAACTACGGCCACCACGTCCTTCACGGCAGCCTGGCCGACCGGTTCGCGGAGACCGGGGAGGCCGTTCGGGCATGGCAGCGCGTGCTCGAGATCCATCCCAACCATCTACCGACGGTGCGGGCCCTGGTGACGCACCATGCCGACGCGGGAGACGCCGAGTCGGCCGTGGGGGTCTTCGAGACCTATCTCGATGCGTTCGGGACCACGCCCGTCCGCCGCGGCCCGGATACCCTCGTCCAGGCGCTCCCCGTCGACGGCCGTTGGCATGCCTTCGATGCCTGGGTCCCCGACGTCGACGAGCGAGGCGACGGCGCCACCGCACTGCCCGTCGCCGTCGAGACCTTGAGCGAGGTCGCGGATCTGCAGGTCGTTCCGTCCTGGCAGGCGGGCCGCAGTCAGCCCGCGGTCGATGGGCCGGGGCGATGGCGCGGCCGCATCCGTGCGTTCAAGCCCGTGGATGCGGCCCTTTGGGCGACGGTAGAGCGCTCGTGCCGGAACCTGCTCGCCTTCGAGCGGCTGGCCGCCCTCGCCGAACGCACGCGCGTCAGCGAGGACCCCGGGGAGGGTCTCGGCCGCGATCCGGAGCTGCAGTCGTGAGCCCCGAGCCTTCGGCCCGGCTGCCGCGTCCGCGCCCGCCGTTCTTCGGACTGCGGCGTCTGCGCTGGCGAGACCTGCGCTGGCTCGACGCCCTGGTCTTCTCGATGCCCCTGTGGCTCGTGCTGCTCTTCCTCGTGGCAGCGCCGATGGCGCGCTATCTCGACGCCCGGGTCTTCTCGGATTGGTGGACGCGCAGCGAGAGCCTGGCGCGCCTCGCCGACGCCCAGCTCCACACCCTCGCTCGCCTGCCGGAGGCGCTGTCGCTCTCGCTCCGCCTCGACGCCGAGCATCCGGACCCGCGCTGGATCCGCCTCCACGTCGATCGCGACGTCTGGAACGAATGGCAGTCGGAGCCACTCGCGCTCCACGGCGACTGGGTAGAGGCCACGCTGCTCGAAGGCCCCAGGCTCCACGAGGTCAAGCTGCGCAAGCGCGGCGACACCAGCGTCCACTGGTTGACGCCGAAGAAGTCCTTCACGCTCAAGACCGGGCGCGGCGACCTGGTGCGGGGTCATCGGCGCCTGTCCTTTTCGGCGAAGACACCGGTCGAGCAGGTCGTCGTCGGGCAGCTGGCGCGCGACTGGGGACTGCTGGCGCCGGAGACCTTCCTCGCTCCGGTCTTCGTGAACGACCGCTTCTATGGCGTGTTCCGCGCGAGCGAGCTCGTGGACGAGTCCCTGCTGCGCCGCGCGGGCCGCATGCCGGGCGACGTCTTTCGCGGCGATACCGCCGAGCGCGGCGAGAACTACCGGGGCCTCGCGCGGAACCTGTGGCACAGCCCCGCACTCTGGGAGCGGGTGGCCCGCAACGATCGCCCGACCCGGCCCGCGGTCTCGGGCCTCGAGCGCCTGCTCGGCAACCTGGTGCGGACCGACCTGTCTGCGCTGGACGAGCGCGAGCACCTCGTCGACCGGGGCGAGCTGGCCCGCCTGCTCGCCTTCCTGCTCGTGGTCGGCGATCCGTACCACATGACGAATCTGCACAACCAGTTCTGGTACGAGGATCCCTCGAGTGGACGCCTGCACCCGATCGTCTGGGACATCCGGTTGCTCGCCCTCGATGCCGCGCCGCCGCACCCGCTGAACTCGGGCTTCTTGTCCCTGCTGCGCGATCCCCGGCTCTTCGACGAGGTGATGACCGAGCTCGCCCGCCGGCACGCAGACGGGTCCTTGCTGGGCGGCTCCGAGGAGCGGCTGGCCGCGATCGAGCAGGGGCTCGAAGGCCCGCTGCGCTTCGAGGCGTTGCGTCGCGGGGTGATTCCGGACCTGACCGATCCGAGCCAGGTCGGAGCGCGACTGCAGGCGAACGCTGCGACGGTGGCGGACTGGATCGACGATGCACAGGTCTCAGTCGCCGCGGGCGATGCCGACGCCGCCGGCTGGCGGATCCTGGACGTCACGGTCGCGGGCCATGCCGCCGTCGAGTGGGTCGGGTTCGAGGCGGCAGACGGGCCCGTCGCGTGGGTGGCCGACGCCGACCGCAACGGCCGCCGCGACCCGTCGGACCCGCGTGGGGTCGCGTCGCCCGGCTCGGAGACCGCGCGGCTCCGGCTGGTGCCGGCCGTTTCGGCAGCCGACTGGCGACTCGCCCCGGCGCCGCAGCACTACCGCTTCTTCGTCCGGGGAGAGGCGGCGCCACGCTTCGTCAATGCCTTGACCGGCGCCCCGGTCGCCGCCGGCCGGACGCCCCCGGGCACGTCGCTGGCCACCGCTCCGGGGCACCACCTGTGGGCGTTGCCCGGGCACTCGCCCGGTGCCGTCGCGCCGCCCGCCCCGGTCACGCGCCTCGCCGGCGCCTTGGAGCTGCGCGAGAGCTTGCGCATCCCGGAGGGCGGGCGTCTCGAGATCGCGCCCGGCAGCGTGCTGCGGCTCGGTGCCGACGTCTCGATCCTGAGCCGCGGCCGGGTCGTCGCGCAGGGTACCCCCGAGGCACCGATCCGCATCGAGGCCCTGGACCCGAAACGCCCGTGGGGCGCCTTCGCCTTGCTCGGAGAGGGCGCCTCCGGGAGCCGCTTCCGCCACGTCGAGTTCCGCTGGGGAGGTGGCGCCGAGCTGGACTCCGTCGAGTTCAAGGGGATGGTCGACGTGCACCATGCCCACGACGTGGTGTTCGACGCCTGCCGCTTTCGCGACAACCTGCGCTCGGACGATGCACTCAACGCGGTGCACGCCCAGGTCGACGTGCGTCACAGCGAGTTCCTGAACGCGAACGCGGATGCGATCGACTTCGACTACTCCCGGGGCGAGATCCGCGGGAACCGGTTCGTCGCCGCCGGAAACGATGCGATCGACTTGATGACTTCGTCCCCGCGCATCGTGGACAACGAGATCGAGGGTTCCGGCGACAAGGGTGTCTCGATCGGCGAGGCGAGCGCTCCGTGGATCGAGGGCAACGCGATCCGTGGGTGCGTGATCGGCTTCGAGGTGAAGGACCGGTCGGCCCCATGGCTGGTCGCCAACCGCCTCGAAGGCAACGGGGTCGACCTGCTCCAGCAGGTGAAGAACTGGCGGTACGGCGGGGGAGGCCGCGCCAAGTGGATCGGTCCAGGGCTGGCCCCCGCCGGGCTCGAGGTCGCACCGGACGCGAGCTCGCGGCTGACTCTCGAGGAAGGCGCGGCTGCGCCGGCGTGGGTGCAGCGGCCGCTGCTCGCGGAGATGTCGTTCGAGAGCCGCTTCGAGCCGCTGACGCCCGACCAGAGCTGGGAAGTCCGTGGGGCACGGACCCGTCTGGACCGGGCGGGCGACGAGCTGGTGCTGCGGGCCCGCAAGGGCCGGGCCGGGGCCCGGCGCAGATTCTCGGCCCCGGGGCCCGGGCTCGGACTGCTCGAGTACTCCCTGGCCGCGGGCGGGCGTGCCGAGCTGCACTGGCGGCAGGGCGAGCGCGAGCATGTGGTTCCGCTGACGCCGACGAAGGCTCCGGGACAGTATGCGTTCGCCACCTGGCCGCTGGCCGCGGGCGGCGAAGGTCGTTTGACGCTGCTCGCAGAACCCGCCGAGGGCACGGGTCGAGGCGAGCTGCGGATCCAGGCCCTGCGCTTCCTGGGGGAGGCGCCGTGACCCGCAGGCACGGGTCGTGGCGAGCCCTGGCCCTCGTCCTGCTGGCGATGCTGGTTGCACAGGGGGCCGTCGCCGAGAGGCTTCGTCTGGCAGTCCTTGGGCACCTGCGCGGGAATGCGGACGGCGAGCAGAACCCCTGGCTGGCGGAGATCGTCGAGCAGGTGGGGCGCGACGATCCCGACGTGGTGGTCCTGACGGGCGACCAGGTCTGGGGGGACTACCACGCCGAGAGGGTCGATGGCGAGGCGGTGGAAGCGGACTGGCAGGCCCTGGAGCAGGCGCTGGCTCCGCTGTCTGCGCGCCTGCTGTTCGTCGCAGGCAATCACGACATCAACGACCCGACGACGCGCGACATCTTCGTGCGGCGCTACGGGGCGCGGCCCTCTGCCGAACGGATCGGCAACGTCCTGCTGCTGCTGCTCGACTCGACCCGGATCGACGACCGGATCCCGACGCCGTCGCCGCGCGCCCACGTGCGGCCCCCCGAGCTCGATCCCGAGCAGGTCCGCTGGATCGAGAGCACCCTGGCGGCGCATGCCGACGCCGAGCATGTCTTCGTGTTCCTCCACCACGTGCTGTGGTGGGAGAACGATGCGGCGTGGTGGAGCACGGTGCACCCGATCCTGGCCCGGCATCCGACCCGCGCGGTCTTTGCAGGCGACTTCGGTCCCCTGAAGTTCTCGCACGTGGAGCGGGATGGGATCGACTACGTGCAGTCGGCGGTCGAGGGAAGCTCCCACGTGCAGACCGCCCGCACCTTCGAGAGCGCACGCGTGATGAACTACCAGTTCGAGAACTTCGTGCTCGTCGAGACCGACGGTCCGCGCTTCGAGTTGACGGTGCGCGCCCTCGCGGCCCTCGAGACCGGCAAGATGACACCGGAACGCCACCATCGGATCTTCTCGGACGAGAAGAGCCTGCGGGAGCGCTTCGATGAGGCGCTGGGTGGGCCGTTGCGCCGTAGCCTGCTTGCGCTCCTGGTACTCCTCGGCGTGGGAGCCGGGGCGCTGCTGGGCTACGGGTTGGGGCGCCGTCGCAGGACGTAGATCGGGCTTCGGCCAGGCGGGATCCAGCGGTCGACCTCACGCCTGGCGACGGTCTCGTAGCCGGGAAGCCGAGGTGCGGGCGTGACGACGTACTCGTCGTCGATGACCCAGCGTGAGCCCGGTTTCTGTTTGAAGCGGTCCGGGTCCTTGTCGCGGCGATCGAAGTGGTGCTCGCCGTTGAACTCGAAGCCCCCGTCGATGCGGTCGGCCGTCACACCCGCGGCCTCGAGGTCGGCGAGCAGGCCGGTTCGCGCGCGGTAGTGGCCGAGCGTGTCCGCGGTGCCGAGACCGCTCCAGATCAGGAGCGGAACCAAAAGGGCAAAGGCGAGGCCGAGCCGGGTGCGACGACCCCGGCCGGCGGGGGTCGGCGCCACGTGGAGGATGACGACCGCGATGGGAACGAGGAAGGGGAGCATCCAGCGGTCGAAGAACGGGAACTGGAAGGAGAGCAGCGCGATCGACAGCGCCGGAAAGATCAGCAGGAGCCACAGGTCGGGACGCCCCGCCAATCGCCGACGCCCGGCGACGAGCGTCGTGAGCAGCGTGATCGCCACGGCGATGCCCACGCCATCGAGAAGACCCCAGACGAGGGCCGCGCCCTCGGGCGCCCCCGGCGAGCCGGGCAGGGTCGCCGGGCCGAGCCCGAAATCCGCGCGCACGACGTTGACGTGGAAGGGCGGCGTGACGCGAAGGCGAAGCGCGATGCCGAGCAGACCGGCGGCGCCGAGTGCGCCCGTGAGCAGCGCTCCGCGATCGAGGCGGACGAGCGGCAGGAGCGGGAGGAGCGAGAGTCCCGTGACCGCAGCGACGGTCAGTGCCGCGCGTGCCACGTGGTAGAAGGCATCCTCGGAGAGGACGCTGTTCTGCAGATACCAGAGCACCCGCATGTGCCGACCCGAATCCTCGCCCCCGTACAGGAGCGGCAGGGCCGAGTACAGGCCGAGGCCGAGGGCGGCGACTGCGAGCGTGCCCAGCCAGACCTTCGGCTCACGGCGGTGGAGGAGCAGCAGGGACGCGCCGGCGGCGGCAGGCAGCATCAGCGCCGGCTGGCGCGACAGGATCGCGGCACCCGTGGCGCCTGCGCCGAGGCCCCAGGCGACGAGGCTTCCGCTGCGCAGGGCGTGCGCCATCGCCCACAGCGCGAGCAGGCAGAGCGCGGTGAAGCCGACGTCGGTCATGAACGTGTAGCCGAGCGAGAAGAAGAGCGGGTTGACCGCGAGCAGCGCCCCGGTCAAGGCGCCGAGCTCGGGCGGCAAGCCGATCCGTCGGGCCAACCCGTAGGCGGCGAGCACGCCCAGCCACCCGAAGCCCAGCGTCGAGAGCCGCAGGGCCTCGTGCGAGAACCCGAGCACGCTGGCGACTGCGGCCCCTGCGGCGACGTTGGTCACGCTCGGCGCCCAGGTCCAGGCGGGCCGTTCGAAGCGTCCGGTCTCGGCGAGGGTCCTTGCGCTCTCGGCGTAGGCCCAGTCGTCGCTCATCGCGAACTCGCCTTCGAAGCCGAGCACGGTCACCGGAAGCCACCACAGCAAGGAGAGGGCGGCGAGGGCCAGCAGATCGGAGCGCCGGCTCATGCTCGCCTAGAACATCTCGTAGACGTCGGAGGACACCTCGGAGCGCTCGACCCGGCGGGGGAAGCGTCGGGCGAGGCGCAGGAGAGCCCGACCCAGACCGTGCAACGGTGTGCCGCGCCAGTGCCGGTCCAGGGTCCGAGCCATCTCGCGGCGGTTCCCGAAGCCGAGCTCCATGGCGTCCGGGCTCGGTCGCTCCCCACCACGCGGGTGGTAGAGCGAGTCGGGGGATGCCCCAGGCACGGGCACCGGCGCAGCGGCCTCCCGGCCGAGGGGCAGGACGCGCGTGCGGAAGAAACTCTCGATCGCGGCTCGTCGTCGGGTCTCCTCGCGAGAGGATCGATCAGTCAAGCTCGTACTCCTCCTGCCAATCCTCGCGGTCCTCGAACTTGGGCTGGTCGACCTTGCGCAGCAGGAAGTTCTCCATCACGAGCAGGTCCATGTCGGTCCGCATGAAGCATTGATAGGCGTCGCGTGGCGAGAGCACCATCGGCTCCCCGCGCACGTTGAACGACGTGTTCACCACGCAACCGATGCCGGTCAGGGTCTGGAACTCGCGGATCACCGCGTGGAAGTCGGGCTTCTCGACCCCGTCCACGGTCTGGATCCTCGCGCTGTAGTCCACGTGGGTGACGGCCGGGACGCTGCTGCGCGGCTCGTTGACGATCGCGATCAGATCCTCGCCTTCGTCGCTCGCATCGGCGGCCCCCGGCAGACGGAGCTCCTCGCGGACCGGGGCCACGAGCATCATGTACGGGCTCTCCACGTCGAGATCGAAGAGCTCTGAGCATGCCTCCCGCAGCACCGACGGGGCGAAGGGCCGGAACGACTCGCGGAACTTGATCTTCAGGTTCATCACCGACTGGGTCTCGGCGTTGCGCGGGTCCCCCAGGATCGAGCGCGCGCCGAGCGCGCGGGGGCCGAACTCGGCAGGGCCGACCATGTAGCCGACGACCTGACCCTCGGCGAGCGCGCGGGCGACCTCCCGGGCGCGTTCGTCGTCGGATGCCGTCGAGTAGGGGAGATCCTGGAGGTCGAGGAAGGAGCGGACCTCTTCGTTGCTCCAGGCTGGACCGAGGTAGCTGCCCCGTTGTCGATCGCGACCGGGCGCGGCGGCGACCCGGGGCGCGTCGAAGTAGACGTGGGCCCCGACGTAGGCGGCTCCGAGCGCGCCCCCCGCGTCCCCCGCTGCAGGCTGGACCCAGAGCTCGTCGAAGATCCCCTCGCGGAGCAGCTTGCCGTTGGCGACGCAGTTGAGAGCGACGCCTCCCGCCATCACCAGGCTCGAACGGCCGGTCGTGCGGCGCAGGTGGCGCGCCATCCGGAACACCGCTTCCTCCGTGACGGCCTGGACCGAGGCCGCGAGGTCGGCGTCCTTGCGACGGATCCGGGACTCGCGCTCGCGCGGGGGTCCTTCGAACAGCTCGTGGAAGCGCGGGCTCGTCATGGTCTGCCCGAGCTCGTAGGGGAAGTAGTCCATGTCGAGGGCGTAGGAGCCGTCCTCGCGCAGGTCGATCAGGTGGTCGCGGATGCGAGCCGCGTAGCGAGGCTCGCCGAAGGGCGCGAGGCCCATCAGCTTGTACTCACCCGAATTGACCTTGAAGCCGCAGTACTGGGTGAACGCGCTGTAGAGCAGGCCCAGCGAATGGGGAAAACGGATCTCCTGGTGGAGGCGCAGCCCCTCGGCATCGCCCTCGGCCAGCGTGGTGGTGGCCCACTCGCCGACGCCGTCGATCGTCAGGATCGCGGCGTCGTCGTAGGGCGAGGGATAGAAGGCGCTGGCGGCGTGCGAGACGTGATGCTCGCTGAACAGCACGGGCACCTCGCAGCCGAGCTCGGTGCGCACGAGCTCGTCGAAGAAGAGCTTCGTCGAGAGCCATGCCGGCAGACCGTCGAGGACGCTCGGCAAGGCGGCCTCGCCGCCCGCGGCCGCCGTGCGCAGGATCCGATCGAGCGACAGCACCGGGCTCTCGTAGAAGACGGCGGCCGAAAGCTCCTCCGCCTCGATCTGGGCCGTCTCGAGGCAGGCGTTGATGGCATTTGCGGGGAAGCGGGGGTCGTGCTTGCGCCGCGTGAAGCGCTCCTCCTGCGCGGCAGCGACGATCTCGCCGTCCCGCAGCAAGGCCGCCGCGGAGTCGTGATAGAAGGCCGAGACGCCGAGGACGTAGAGCGGTCCGGTCATGCGGCCTCTCGGGCGTTCGGTGCGGGAGGGAGCGCGTCGTCGAGGGCGTCCTGCAAGGCGTTCGCCAGCAGCTCGTGGCCGAGGCGGGTCGGGTGGTCGTCGCGCGCGAAGCGCCACTCGCGGCGCACCGAGCGGGGCAGGGCGGACAGCGCAGGCCAGACGTCGACGAAGCGGGCGCCGGTCGCGCCCGCGAGCTCGGAGAAGCGCGCGCGGATGCCGTCCGCGACGAGATCTCCCATCACGTGGTCGCTGGTCGGGAGGGGTGCGAGCAGGACCGGCGCCTGAGCCTCGGCGATCCATCGGGTCAGGACCGCGGCCATCAGCGACCAGCCCGGACTGGCCGGATCCTCGTAGTCGAGGGGCCAGCGCACGCGACGGAGCCGCCGGGAGAGGCCGCGCACGCCGGGCCACCAGGTTTCGAGCCTGGACCCGGCCGAGCGCCAGCCCTCGCGGAGTCGGCTCGGCTCGCCGGGCGGGGACAGGTTCGAGACATCCGGGTGCTCGCCGAGCTCCTCCTCCGGAACGATCTGCTTGGGGACCGGTTGATGCCGGAGCTGCAGCGAGCCGCCCGGTGTCGCGAGCTCGAAATAGGGCTTCGCCCGGAGCACGAGCCGCCCGTCGGTGGCCCCCTGGGTCAGGCGGTGGGTGTCGAGGTTGCGGCGGATGTTCTCGACCATCGGGCAGAGCAGGAGGACGTCCGCCTCGAGCCCCGCGGCGTACTCCCGGAACGTCAGATACTGCTGATCCGTGCCCGAGCCGGGCAGGCCGAAGTTCAGCACCTGGAGCGCCCCGAGACGCTGCTCGAGCAGGTCGCCGAAGCGGAAGCGGTTGCTGACCCCCTCGCCCGCCGTGTAGGAGTCCCCGAAAAGCAGCACGCGTCGCTGGCCGGGCGGCGGCGAGCGCTGCGCCTCGTGCTCGCAGCGGAAGCCCAGGTGGTTGCAGCGCACCAGGTAGCCCCCGCCCTCGTGGCGGACCCGCGCCCGGAGCCCGGGGACGAAGCGGTAGCCCAGGACCGGGTGATGCTCGAAGAGGTTGCGACCCATCTTGCCTGCTCGTGAGTGTAGGTGTCCGCGGACCCGGCTCTGGTGTCTTCGGCGGATCGGAAAGCCGAACGGAGAGGGGGAAGCCCCCCGAGCGGGTCTGGAGTCTAGTCGTCCAGGTAGCCCAGGCTCTCGAGCATGCGGCGTTGCTCGGGGGTCATCGCGGCTCCGGCCGCGCCGTCGCCGCCCCGGTAGGCCGGCTCGCCCTCGAGGAAGCGCTGGAGTGCCGTCTGGAGCGCTTCGAGCCGCTGCGGGTGCTCGCTCGAGACATCGCGCTCCTCGTGGGGATCGGAGGCCAGCTCGTGGAGCCGGTCCCCGGCTCGTGACGAACGCACCAGCTTGTACGCGCCGTCGCTCACGGCCAGCAGACGGGCGGTGAAACGCGCCACGTCACGCTCGGGTCCGGCGGCCACCGACATGCGCTCGAGGTGACCGTAGAAGGGGTCTCCCTCGGCCACGACGAAGGATCGACCTTCGAAGCTCGGCGCGAGCAGGCTGCGCCCGCGCCCGACCGACACCGAGCTCGCGCCCGTCCACGCGCGGACCGTGGCCGGGACATCGGAGATCTGACACAGGCCGGGCTCGCGCTCGGCGACCGGGCCTCCGGGCGCCCGCACCAGCATCGGAACGCGAATCAGGTGCTCGTTGACGGCGAAGACGTGATCGAAACGTCCCGCTTCGCCCAGGTTCTCGCCGTGGTCGGCCGTGACGACGAGCAGCGTGCGATCCAGGCCGAGCCTCCGATCGATGACGGCCAGGAGCTCCGCCAGCCTC
>JAJDAR010000276.1 GCA_029261775.1 Deltaproteobacteria bacterium
CTTGATCGCGCACGACGTTGCGCAGCTCGTCGTCGTCGAAGGCACCTGGTGTGAGCTCGGGTCCGCGCTCGAGCGCCACGACGCGCATGCCGGCCGCGGTGAGCCGATCGATCATCACCCCGCCGCCGGCGCCGGTGCCGACGACGCAGACGTCGAAGTCGCGCTCGGCCAAGCTCAGTCGGCCGCCAGGGCCGCGGCCCGGCTCGACAGGCCGATGCCGCGCCGCGCCTGGCGCACGACGTGCCGGTCGAAGCCGTTCGTGCAGTAGCCGAGCGAGATGCCGGTCGCCGGATCGGCCCAGCCGATCTGCCCACCGGCGCCGCCGTGGCCGAAAGCGCGCGGCGACGAGGTGTGGCCGAAGCCGCGCACGGCGGGCTTGTCGCCAGCGATCACGACGCCGAGCGCGCGATGCACCGGATGCCCGAAGACCGGATCCACGTGATCGCCGCTGCGGACTTCGAGCGCGCTCTCGAGGGTCGCCGGCTTCCAGATGCCCGCACCCTTTCCCTCGGCGTCCTGCAGAATCCCCTGGTAGAAGAGGGCCAGGTCGGTGGCCGTCGTCATGCAGCCGCCACCGGGGATGCCGCTCCGGCGGACCTCGGCCCGGTTGAAGCCGAGCACTGCTTCCTCGGTGACCTCGGTGACGGGGGGCCTCGGGAAGCCCAGCGCGGCGAACTCCTCGTCTGTCATCTCCTCGCCGACGTAGACCAGATCGGCCACCCGCCCGTGCTCGGTGTCCGGCAGCCCGCACCACAGGTCCGCGAGCCCGAGCGGGCCCGCGATCCGCTCGCGCACGAAGTCCCCGTAGGTGGAGCCCGTGCGGCGCTCGAGGATGTCGGCCACGACGTACATGCTCGAGGAGGGGTGGTACTCGAAGCGCGACCCCGGCTCCCAGTTGAGGCGCCAGCGCGCGAAGCGGGCGCGCCGTCGCTCGGGATCGAGGAAGTCGGTCGGGCGCATCGGGGCCTGGGGGAAGCCAGCCGTGTGCAGCAGCAGCTGCTCGACGGTGATCGCGCCCTTGCCCTCCGCTTCGAACTCCGGCACCACGTCCGCCACACGCTCGCCGGGGTCGAGCAGCCCCTCCTGGATGAGGATCCAGGCGGCCGCCGAGGTGATCGCCTTCGTGCAGGAGAAGATGCAGTAGAGCGTGTCGTCGGTCGCCGGCCCGGGCGTACCCTGGCGCGAGACCGAACCGAAGCTGCGGCGCCCGACGATCTTGCCGTGGCGGGCGACGGCGATCTGCGCGGAGGGCAGGAGTCCGTCCCGCACCTCCTTCTCCGCCCGGTCGAACAGGGCCGAGAGCTTCTCGGGATCGATCCCCACGCTCTCGGGGCTCTCGGCCTGCCACGTGGTTTCCATCGCTCGGTCCTCCTGGGGGGGTTCGCGGCAGGATACGCCGGACGAAGGCTCGCGGCTCCCCGGCGGCGCTAGCTGGACGAGGGGCTCGGGCCGCCGAAGCGCCCCAGGTAGTGGGTCGAGAGCGGCGGCCGCTTCGTACCGGGCTCGTTGACCTCGTAGATCCGCTCGTAGCGGGTGTCGCGGATCAGCCAGCGGTCGCCCTGCTTCTCGTAGCGATCCCAGTAGAGCGCGGTTCCCGAGGTCTTGAAGTCGGCCTCCAGGATCCACATCTGGTCGGCGAGGTACCAGATGCCGGTCGCCTCGCGCTCGCTCACGAGCTGGATCTCGGGGTGGTGACCGTTGTGGTGGCCGATCGATTGGCGGTGGAAGGCTTTGGAGACGGCCGCCACGTAGGCGTCGCGCCCCTCCAGTGCCCACTCGTAGGTGCCGCCCTTGAAGTGGACCGTCACGTCCTCGTGGAAGAGGCTCGCGAGCTCCTCGAAGTTCCCCGTGTCGAGACAGCGGAAGTACGCATGCTTGAGCTGCTTGATCGCTTCGAGGTCGAACAGGCGCTGGACGTCGCGGCGCAGCTCCTCGAGGCCGCCGGGTGTGACCTCCAGCGGAATCCCCGCAGCAACGCCCATGGCGTCTCGGGTCAGGGTCGGTCGGTCGTCAGTGGCCATGCTGCCTCCATGGGTGTGGGGTGGACAGGGTAGTCCGAAGCGGCGACGGGAGCCGCGCAGGCTCCGGGATGATCTATCGTGGGCCCACCGGAGGACACCGAATGGTCACGTTCCTGAGCCCCCTCGCCCACGCGCGGCGGACCGCCGCGACGCGGCTCGCACTGGTCTGCGGGGAGCGCCGTCTGACCCACGCCGAGCTCTTCTCGCGCTGCCAGAAGCTCGCGGGGGCGCTGGACCGGCTCGGCATCGAGCCCGGAGAACGGGTCGCCATCCTCTCCGCCAATCGGCACCAGTACGTCGAGACCTACGTCGGCGTGCCCGCGGCCGGCCGGGTGGTCGTGCCGTTGAACACCCGTCACGCGGAGCCCGAGCTGCGCTACGCGCTCGCCGACTCGGGTGCCAGACTGCTGCTCTGCGACCGCGAGCCCGGCGCCCTGGCAGACGTCGTCGAGCACGTGGTGCGCATCCCGGCCGAATACGACGCGTGGATCGGCGATGCCGATGAGGCCACGCTCGGCGTGGGTGTCACCGAGGACTCCCTCGCGGGTCTCTTCTACACCGGGGGCACGACCGGCGCGTCGAAGGGCGTGATGCTCACCCACCGCAACCTGATCGCGAACACGTTCCACTGGATGGCGGTCGTGCCGCAAGCGGCGGACGACACGATGCTGGTGATGGCCCCGCTCTTCCATGCCGCGGGCTCGAACGGCGTGCTCGCCAACCTGTGGACCGGAGCCTGCCAGGTCATGCTGCCGGCCTTCGATCCCGCCGAGGCCCTCGGGCTGATCGAGCGCGAGCGCGTGACGGCCACGCTCGGCGTCCCGACGATGCTCGCGGCGCTGGCCGAGGAGCAGCACGCCCGACCTCGGCAGGTAGGAAGCCTGCGCTTCATCGGACACGGCGGCTCCCCGATCGCGACCGAGGTGCTGCGCCGCACCCACGCCGCCTTTCCGACGGCGCAGCTCTTCGAGGTCTATGGCGCTACGGAGCTCTCGCCCCTCGCGACCGGGCTGCGCCACGAGGAGCTGCTGATCGACTCGAAGCGCGCCCGCTCCTGTGGCCAGGCCATGCCCGGCGTCGACGTGTGCGTGCTCGCGGAGGACGGCAGCGAACGACCCATCGGCGAGGTGGGCGAGGTGGTCGTGCGCGGCCCCAACGTGATGGCAGGCTACTGGAACAAGCCCGAGCAGACCGAGGCCGTGCTGCGCGACGGCGCCTACTGGACCGGCGACCTCGGCTACCTGGACGACGAGGGCTACCTCTTCCTCGTCGATCGCTCGAAGGACATGATCGTCTCCGGCGGCGAGAACGTGTACTCGACCGAGGTCGAGGAGGTGCTCTACCAGCACCCCGCCGTACTCGAGGCCGCCGCCTTCGGGGTGCCCGACGAGAAGTGGGGAGAAGCGGTCTGGGCCGTCGTCGTGCCCCGGCCTGGCCTCGAGGCGCCGGAACCGGCGGCCCTCATCGCCTTCTGCCGCGAGCACATCGCGGGCTACAAGGTCCCGAAGGGCATCGACCTGCGCACCGAGCCGCTCCCCAAATCGGGCCCCGGCAAGGTCCTGAAACGAGAGCTACGGGCCCCCTTCTGGGAGGGCCACGACCGCGCCGTCCACTGACCCCCCGAGAACTCAAGCAAAGTGCCGAGCCATTCTCTCAAGTTGAGCAAAGTGCCGGGCTATTTCCTTGAGTACTCGGGTTGAGACGGGGGTCGGCTGTCCGCGGCGGCAGCTTCGCGAGGGGGCCGGGGCCTCCTGTCGAGTGATGTACCCTGATGGGGTCGCGGGACCTGCTCTGGTCCCCCTCTGATCCCCCTCTGAACCCCGGGAGGACGCCATGACCTACGCCGCCGGGCGTCGGCTGCTCGACGCCGACAGCCACATCATGGAGCTGCCCGATTTCCTGACGACCCATGCGGACCCGGATATGCGGGACCGCCTGCCGCCGATCAGCTACGCGCGATCGTCGATGGACGAGGACGACGGCTGGGCCCTGACCCGAGCGGGAGGGCACGACCGCTCGTACGCGTCGGAGCTCGAGGCCCTCGGTGGAGACGGGCTGATCCGCGGCCCGAAGGAGGAGAAGGCCCTGGGCGCCTTCGACCCTGCGGACCGCTCGCGTGCGCTCGACCTGCTGGGCTTCGAGCGCCAGCTCGTGTTCTCGACCTTGAGCGGGACGGTCGTGTTCGACCATCGCCTCGACCCCGCGATCCAGTACGGCGCGGCGCGCGCGCACAACCGCGGCATGGCCCGCTTCTGCTCCGACGATCCCAGGCTCCTGGCGGTGGCCAGTGTTCCGCTGCAGGACCCGGCGCTGGCCCTGCGCGAGCTGGACCAGGTGCTGGGGTCGGGCATGCACGCCGTCTGGGTCCCGCACCGCGACGCTGGAGGACGCTCCCCCGGACACGTGGACTTCGACCCGTTCTGGGCACGGCTCGCCGAATCGGGGACGCCTTTCGTGCTGCACGTCGGCGGCTACCCGCTGCAGGTACCCGAGCCCTGGAGTCAGACGGGTCGGCCCGCCCCGCGCGATTGGATGGGAGGCGGCGAGAACGTGCGGGCCCGGGACATGTCGGTCATGCACCATGCCCCCGAACGCTTCCTGTCGGCCATGGTCCTGGACGGCGTCTTCGAGCGTTTCCCCGCCCTGCGAGGCGCCAGCGTCGAGCTCGGCGCGAGCTGGGCCCCGTCCCTCCTCGAGCGTCTGGACGACATCGTGAGGGTGTTCAGCCGCTCGGAGCCCGCGCTCCGCGAGCTTTCCCGATCCCCGTCCGAGCAGCTGCGCGAGCAGTTCGCCTTCACGCCCTTCGTCTACGAGGACGTCGGTCGGCTGATCGAGCGCGCCGGCGACGAGCTGTTCCTGTTCTCGAGCGACTACCCCCACGCCGAGGGCGGACGCCACCCGATCGGCCACTTCGAGCGCAGCCTCGAGGGTCACGACGAGGCCAGCTGCACCCGCTTCTGGTCCGGGAACTTCGAGCGGGTCTTCGCCGCGGTCCTCGACCGCTGACCTGCCCCTTCGCCGCGGTCCTCGACCGCCAACCCGACCCGAGGAAGAGCCATGCCCCAGAGCTTCACGTTGATCGATGACGGCCGCGCGGACGAGGTCCAGGCCACGATCGCCGACGGCCGCGTTCTGCTCTCGGACGAAGTCGTGCGCACGACGCTCGGCTGGGAGCTCAAACCCGAAGGTCTGTGCCGGGGAGATGTCTGCGTCCCGGTGCGCAACCGGGGCGCGCTCGCGCAGGACGCGGGCCTGGATCTCGAGGAGCTGGCTCGCGTGCTCGACCGGCCCCTGGCGATCGACGTCGGAGAACGGGCCGCCGCGCTTGCCGAGCCCGCCCTCGACCGCAGCGCCGCGCTGCACAGCCTGCTGGCGCCGGACTTCAGCCTGCCCGACCTCGAGGGCCGCATGCACACGCTCTCGGAGCATCGGGGCAAGAAGGTCCTGCTGATCGCGTACGCCTCCTGGTGAGGCTGCCGTGAGGACCTGCCGGTCTGGCAGGCGCTGTACGAGGAGCTGCGCGACGAGGGATTCGTACCGATCACGGTGGCGCTCGACCGTTGCGCCGACGATCCCAGGCCTTTCATCGAGGGCGCGAAGGCGACCCACCCGAGCCTGATCGATACAGAGCACCGGCTCGCCGAGCTGTACCACGTGACCAACGTTCCGACGATGATCTGGATCGACGAGCGGGGTCGCATCTGTCGTCCCCACGACTCCCAGTTCGGCACCGACACCTTCAGCGAGTTCCATCACAAGCACTCGGAGCCCTACCTCGAAATGCTGCGGGCGTGGGTCCGGCGCGGCGAGGGGGCGCTCGATGACGACGAGAGTCGCCGACTGCAGCCGCCGGTCACCGAGGAGAGTCAGCTCGCCCGGGCCGAGCGCGCGCTGGCCTGGCACCTGCACGGCCGAGGCGCCACCGAGGCAGCCGCCCGACACTTCGCGCGCGCGGGCGAGCTGGCACCCCGGGACTGGACGATCCGTCGCGGCTCGATGCCGATCCAGGGGGAGAACCCCTTCGGTCCCGGGTTCTTCGAGCTGGCCGGGGAGGGGGCGCCGGAGTACGCGCTCGAGGGCATCACTCCGACCCGCGACGCGGAGACCGACGCCACGTCCTGAGCCGCCGGCCGCTGGAAGTCGAGGGTCGGACGCTCGTCCGATGGCTCAGCCGATCCGCGCGCTCTGGCCTCCGTCGACCGCGAGGGCGACGCCCGTGATGAAGCCCGCCTCGTCGGAGGCGAGGAACAGCGCCGCATGGGCCACGTCCCACGCGGTTCCCATCCTGGCCCGGAGCGGCACCTGCGCGTCGCGCCGCCGGATCAGCTCTTCCTTGGAAACCCCCGTCCCCTGGGAGATGCCCTCGATCGCCATCGGGGTGTTCATCAGCCCCGGCATGATCACGTTGGCGCGGATGCCGTACTTGGCGTTCCCGACCGCGAGCGACTGGGTGTACGCATTCAGGCCCGCCTTGGAGGTCTTGTACGCGACGATCCCGGTCGAGCAGACGGCCGCGATCGACGAGACGTTGGTGATGGCGCCGGCCTGGCGGGCGCGCATCACCGGTAGCACGTGCTTGCAGGGCCACACGGCGCTCTTCAGGTTGACCTCGAGGATGCGGTCCCAGGCCTCCTCCTCGACGTGGGCCGGGCCCGCATCCGCCCCGCCGATCCCGACGTTGTTGTGCAGGACATCGATCCGGCCGTGGGCGGCCGAGACGTCCGCCATGAGGCGCCGGCAATCCTCTTCGCGGGTCGCGTCGGCTTCGACCGCCTCGGCCGCTCCCCCTTCCTCGGTGATGCGGCGCACGGTCTCTTCCGCCGATCGCAGGTCGCGATCGACGGCGATCACACGGGCGCCCTCCCGCGCGAAGACCAGCGCCGTCGCCCGACCGTTGCCGATCGTGTCCCCCGGCGTCTGGCCAGCGCCGATCACGATGGCGATCTTGTCGGAGAGGCGCCCGCTCACCGGGGCAGGGTCGGCAGCCCGGGCTCGGCCTGGACCCCGAACGTGTTGAGCGCCATCGAGACCAGGTTGTACTGCCCGACGGTGAAGACCAGGTCCATCCGCTGTTGCGTGTCGAGCTCGGCGAGCCGGGCCCAGGTCTCATCGCTGACGAAGGCGTCTGCGTGGAGCTCGTCGGTGGCGTCGAGCAAGGCGCGATCCTGCTCACTCCAACCATCGGCCTTGGAGCCCGCCGGGATCCGATCGATCTCGTCCTGGGTGAGACCGGCATCGAGGCCGATCTGCACGTGCTGCCCCCATTCATAGCCGGCGCGGCACAGCCAGCCGATCCGCAGGATCACGAGCTCGCGCTCGCGGGGTGGGAGGGTCGATTTCGCCAGCACGTGGTTGCCGAACACCAGCCAGCGCTTCATCAAGGCGGGGTGGTGGGCGAGGGTTCGAAAGATGTTGAGGATGGGCCCGTCGCCGAAGGTCTCGCGGACGGCCGGGGGCAGCTCCGGGTCGGAAAGGGGGGGCACGCGGGGCTCGGTCATGCGCATGGGGGATCCTCCGGCGGGCACGATACAGCGCCTGGGGCCTCCGGGATCCTGAAGCGTCCGCACGACGAGTGGCGGAACCGGATCACCGTTTATATCATCACGGTGATGCCTAAAATTGTGGACCACGCAACCCGCCGTGCCGAGATCCGCGCCGCCGCTGCGGACGCCATCGCGGAGCAAGGCCTCGAGCGCGTGAGGCTGGTCGACGTCGCCCGTCGGGCCGGCTGCACCACCGGTGCCATCGGCCACTACTTCTCCGGGAAGGAGGCGGTGCTCGAGGCTGCGCTCGAGCACGTCCTCGGGCATCTGGTCTCCTCAGCCCTCGCCTGCATGGAGATGACGCCCGCTTCCGACCCGGGCGAGCGCCTGCTCGCCGCCCTTGGCGAGGTGCTTCCCGTCGACGCCGCGCGACGCCGCGACTGGCGGGTCTGGATGGCGTTCTGCGGACGCGCCGCGCACAGCGAACCCCTCGCGAGCCTCCACCGGGAGGCCTACGAGGAGATCCAGCGGGGTCTGGCCGAGGCGCTGCGGGCCCACGATCTCGCACCGGTCGGCGAGGACGCGGAGCGCGTGGCCGCCGCGCTCATGGCGGGGATCGACGGGGTCGGACTGCGAGCTGCCCTCGAGCCGTCGAACTGGCCCGCTGCGATGCAGCGTGAGACGCTCGCCCTGCTGTTGGGTCCGCTGCTGCGACTCGACGGCGCCGGGCCCGACCGTGCGACCCGATCATCCCCTGCGCCCGAAGTGGAGGCCCCATGAGCTTGCAGACCCTGGCCCCGAACGCCGCGACCGAGCAGATCCTCGGCGCCCTGCAGCGCGACGGCGCGTGCATCCTGCGCGACGTCCTCGATCCGGCGGAGGTCGCGGGCATCCGAGCCGACACCGAGCCCTGGATCGAGCGCTCCCAGACCGGCCCCGACGACTTCACCGGACGCAAGACCAAGCGCACCGGCGCGCTCGTGGCGCGCTGCCCTTCGTGTCGGCCCATCGTCACGCATCCGCTCGCGCTCGCGGCGGCCCGGGCATTCCTCGGGCCCTACTGCGAGCGGATCCAGCTGCACCTCACCCAGACGATCGACATCCTGCCCGGTCAGAAGGCCCAGGCCCTGCACCGCGACCGGCTCGCCTGGGGCGGCTACCTGCCCCGCGAGATCGAGCCGCAGCTCAACACGATCTGGGCGCTCACCGAGTTCACCGAGGAGAACGGCGCGACCCACGTGATCCCCGGAAGCCAGCACTGGGACCCTGCGCGGCAGCCCGATCGGAAGGAAAGCGTCCAGGCGACGATGAGCGAGGGATCCGTGCTCTTGTACACAGGGTCCGTCATCCACGCGGGTGGAGCCAACCGCTCGCCGGCGCCGCGCATCGGCATGAACATCACGTACTGCCTGGGCTGGCTGCGTCAGGAGGAGAACCAGTACCTCTCCTGCCCACCCGAGATCGCTCGTGGGCTCGACCAGGAGCTCACCGATCTGCTCGGCTACACCATGGGCAACTACGCGCTCGGGTACTACGCAGCTCCCGAAATGCTCGAAGGGCTTCCCGACACCTTGCCTCCGGAGTTCGCGATCGGTCGATCGATCCGAGACGCCCTGCCGAACTCCCTGCTCGGCGAGTAGGACCGATTTGACGGGGTCGCGGAACCCCGCGTACCCTTCGCGCGCCCCGGATCACGGGCCCAAGGAGTCAGCGATGTCCGACGTCCCCGTCTACATGATCGCCAATCTCGTAGTGAACGACGTCGAGCGCTACCGCGCCTATGAGGAGGGCTTCTTCCCGATCCTGAAGCGGCACGGCGGCCGGTTCCACACCTTCGACGACTCGATCGTGACCTTCGAGGGCGAGGCGCCCCCGAAGGGCCGCCTGGTGATCTTCCAGTTTCCGTCGGAGCAGGCGGCCCGAGCCTGGTACGACGACCCCGAGTACCAGGCCCTCTCGGAGCATCGCCGTGCCGGCACCTCGCTGCAGTTCCTGACGATGGTGCACGGCCTGCCTCCGCGAGGCTGACCCAGCGCCGTTCAGGCCGCGACGGGCCCCGGCAGCTCGTCCTCGACCACGAAGCTCGCGGTCGTCGCGATCCCCGAGGTCGGCTGCAAGGTCGTGGCGACCCCCCGCACGTCGCAGCGCCAGTCGGCCCGGGTCACCTCGTGACGCAGGTAGCCCCGCAGCCCGCCGTCGGCGAGCTGCACGTGCGGCATGATCTGGAGCAGGTTGGCCAGTAGCTGCGCCTGGCCGGCGTCGGCGATCACCGAGCTGATGCCGGTCGCCACGAACTCGCTGCCGACGAGGGTCGGATCCTGTTCGGCGGCGAGCACCCCCGCGACGACGTTGGTGTGGATGTCCCCCGAGAGCACCACCAGGTTCCGGGTGCCCGCCCGGGACGCGTCCACGATCCGCTGTCGCGCGAACGGATAGCCGTCCCACTGGTCGAAGTTGCGCGAAGCACCGAGGAAGAGGGTCGGCGTGAAGACGACCGACTGGGCCAGGACGTCCCAACGGTGACGACTCTCCCTCAAGCCGCCGAGCAGCCAGGCCTCCTGCTCGGCGCCCAGCATCGTGTCGGAAGGATCCGGAAAGCCCGGGCAGCCGGGCGCCAGCTGATCGTTGCAGGGCTGGTTGCTCCGATGCTGGCGCGTGTCGAGCACGTGGAAGCGGAGCAGATCGCCGAAGTCGAGCCGGCGGAAGATCGGCAGGAACGCGCCCTGGGGCACCGCCGTTCGCACGGGCAGGTGCTCGTACCACGCGCGGTAGGCACGCGCGCGCGTCTCCGCGAACTGCTCGGGAGGCGGAAAGCTCGAGCCTTCGTCCTGGACCAACCCGGCGTAGTTGTTGGAGACGTCGTTGTCGTCCCAGGTGTGGATCCACGGAAAGAGCCGGTGCGCTTCCTGGAGGTCCGGGTCGAGCTTGTAGAGAGCGTGCCGGTTGCGGTAGTCCTCGAGACTCTGGAGCGTGCCCGTCTGGTGGTCGCGAACCGTTCCCTGCTGACCACTCGCATAGATGTAGTCGCCGAGGTGCACGACGAAGTCGAGGTCTTCCTGCGCCAGGTTCGCGTAGGCCGTGAAGAAGCCGTCGAGATAACGCTGGCAGGAGGCCGTCGCGAAGCGCAGGAGGCCGGGTGACGCACCCGCGGCCGGCATCGTGCGCGTGCGGCCGACCGGCGAGACCCAGCCGCCGACCCGAAAGCGGTACCAGTACCAGCGGTCCGGCTGCAGCCCCTCGACGTCCACCTTCACCGCATGGCCGAAGTGCGGCCAGGCGTTCGCCAGGCCACTGCGAACGACCACCTGGAAGCCGGGGTCGTGGGCCACCTCGTAGAGGACCTCGACAAGGCGGGGCGGCATGCCGCCGCCCTCGAGCGGCCGCGGCGCGAGGCGCGTCCACAGCATCACACGATCCGACAGGGGATCGCCGGAGGCGACGCCGAGGGTGAAGGGATCCTCCGACAGGGCCGAAGGCTCGCAGCCGAGCGGTCCGCCGAGCAGGGCCGCGCCGGTGCCACCGGCGGCCAGACGCAGGAAGCGTCGGCGCGAGAGGCGCGAAAGATCCAGCAGAACGTCGCCCTCTCGCATTCCAGTCACCCTCGCTTTCGGATCAGGGGCACGGAGCGAGCGGGACGTGCTGGAACCACTGGCGTCCGTCCTCCAGAGGACCAGAATGGCCCGGATCGGGCTGCGAGGTCAAGCCGCCCCGGGCCAGGCCGGAAGGGGTCAGGCGGGCGGGGCCCCCGCTAGATGGGCCTCGATCGCCTGCTCCCATTCCTTCGGGCGGAAGAACATCGGGCCCATGCCGCCCTTGTAGACGACCTTGCCGCCGCGCCCGATCAGGTAGAGGCGCTCCGGCATCGCGGCGTAGTCCTTGGCGACGGCGTCGTCCATCTCGTCGACGAGCGCGGGCATCTCGAGCGCGAGCTTCAGCATACAGGCCTGGCCGACCTCGACCCGCTCGTCCATCGAGCGATGCTGGCGGAAGAGCACCGCGTCGGCCTCGTTCTCCTTCACCTGCCAGCCGTCGGTCGGGTGGATCTCGCGCAGGTAGATCACGAAGAAGTCGACGCGATCGCGGTAGCTCTGATGGATCCGGTTGAGGGTCCCAGCCTGGGCCCTGAAGGGCGGTCAGGTGTAGCTGCCGAAGATCAGCGCGACCGGGCGCTCGGCCGTGCGGTCGCTCAGACGCACGGTCTCCCCCTCCGCTCCGCCCTGCCCCGGCAGGTAGGGAAGCTCGAAGTCTCGCGCTGGCTCGCCCTGTTGGACGGAGCTGGCCTCGAGCGGCATCAGCTCGCGCACCACCTCGTTGGCCAGCGGGTGGGCCATGGCCGAAGCGAGATCGTCGACGGAGAGACCGGCGAGTCCCTCGTCTCCCTCGAGCCTCTTCAGGATGCTCGCCTTGAGGGCCTCGGGGTCGATCTCGCTCATGGCAGCTCCTTCGGTTCGGCGCGTCGCAACAGGATACACCGGCGCTGCGGCTCGGGCACAGGGCTCCCGGGGGATCTCGTGCGAGGCCAAGCAGGGCTGGCGTAGACTCGCCCCACACGAGAAGGAGCGGTTGTGCCCGGACCCCTCGATGGCTTCCGCGTGATCGACGTTTCGGCGATCGTCTCGGGGCCCCTCGCCAGCATGCTGCTCGCCGACCAGGGCGCCGACGTCGTCAAGGTCGAGCCGCCGGGCTACGGCGACATCATGCGCACCGGGACGAACCGCCGCGGCGGGTTGGCCGCCTTCTTCATCAACTGCAATCGCAGCAAGCGCAGCATCGTGGTCGATCTCCAGCAGCAGGCCGGCCGTGAGCTGGTACTCGAGCTCGTGCGCGGTGCGGACGTCTTCCTCCAGAACTGGCGACCCGGGGCAGCCGAGCGCCTCGGTCTGGGCTGGGAGGAGCTCCGTGCGGTGAACCCGCGGCTCGTGTACTGCTCGGTGAGTGGCTACGGGCCCGACGGCCCCTACGCCCAGCGGCGCGTGTACGACCCGATCATCCAGGGCCTGACTGGACACGTGGCGATCCAGCTGAATCCCGACGTGCCGATCCCCGATCTCGTGCGCAACATCGTCTCCGACAAGTCGAGCGCGTACACCGCGGCACAGGCGATCACGGCGGCCCTGCTCGCGCGCGAGCGTGGCGCGGGCGGGCAGAAGATCGACGTTCCGATGATCGACGCGTCCCTCGCCTTCTTCTGGCCGGACGGCATGATGAAGCACACGCTCACCGGCGAAGGCGTCGAGGGCGGTCCGGCGCTCTACGACATGTATCGGCTGTGGGAGACGGCGGACGGCCGGATCCTCTGGTTCGCGGCGTCCGACGCCGAGTACCATGGATTGTTCCGCGCCCTGGGCCACCCGGAGTGGTGCGAGGACGAGCGCTTCTCGACCATGCGGGCGCGCACCGAGAACGCCGACTTGCTGGGCGCGGAACTGCTGAAGGTCATCGCAACCTTCGAGACGGCCGACCTGCTCGGGCGGATGCTCGCCGAGGACGTCCCGGTGGGCCCCGTCCTGGGGATCGACGAGATGCTGCAGGACGAGCAGATCCGCCACAACGACGCCGTCGTCGAATACGATCACCCCACGGCGGGCGCCTTCCGGATGGCCCGGCCGGCGGCACGCTTCCACGGCACCCCGCAAGAGCCCTCGCGCATGCCGCCGCTGCTGGGCGAGCACACCGACGAGGTGCTGGCCGAGCTGGGCTACGACTCGGCGCGGGTGAGCGCGCTGCGTCGCGACGGAGTCCTCGGGTAGGACGACGCCCGCGCGTCAGGCTGCGGTGGCACGCCGGACCAGCCGGCCGCGCAGCAGCGCGAGCAGGATCACGAGCGGAAACCCGGTCAGCGAGTAGGCGCCGGCGAACACCGCCAGGTCGAGCCGCCCGAGCGAGCCGACGGCCACGACGATCGTCAAGGCCAGGTTGCGCGCCGAGAACTCGATCAGGAACGTGAAGCGGTCTCTCTCGTCCAGCCCGAGCAGCGTCGCGAGGATCCAGCCGATCGACATCGCGGCGCCGGTCCACGAGACGGCGCCCGCAACGGCCCAGGCGAGGTCGCGTCCGCTGGGAAGGTCGTCCGTGCCCGACACGGCTCCGAGCACGGTCGCGACGAGGATGGCGATCACCGCGATCCGGTTGGCGCGGCCCACGTAGCGGATCGAAGCCTCGGGGCGGCGCGCTCGGACCCACATGCCAGCGGCGATCGGAAGGGCCAGGAAGAACACCAGCTGAGACACGAGGCGGGCCACGGGAACCTCGAAGTCGAGGCCGTCGCCAAGCAGCACGCCGAGACCGAAGGCTGCGAGCAGAGGGAAGGTGAGCACGGAGAGTGCGGAAGCGACCGCGGTGAGGGTCACCGAGAGGGCCACGTTGGCCCCCGAGACCGCGGCCATCACGTTGGACATGCCCGCCCCGGGTGTGGCGGCCAGGAGCAACGCCCCCGCCGTGAGCGCCGGACTGAGGCCGAAGGCGGCCGCGAGCGCCCAGGTCATGGCGGGCAGGAGCAGCAGCTGCCCCAGGGTCCCTCCGACGACCGCCACGGGGGCCGCGGCCACGCGCCGGAAGTCCTCCAGGGTGAGCTGCAGACCGACGACGAACATCAGGGGCAGCAGGATCAGCGGCCCCAGGAGCTGCGGTGCAGATTCCACTGTTCCGATCCACCGTCGACGTGGGCGGAAGGCCCGAGCGCCGGATCAGCTGACGGTCGGCGACCCCGGGCCGCGCTCGAAGGCCGGAACACCTGCGGGCAGCTGGTGAAAGGTCTGGCGATCGATCGCGAAGATGGCCATGTCGGGGCCCGGGAACACTCCGGGGTCGTCGAAGGTGCCGACCTTGACGATCAAGGCGCCGGGCAGGGTCGGCGCCTTCGCGAGGATGTGGGTGCCGCACTCGGCGCAGAACTCACGTGTCACCGGGTTCTCGAGGTCCTTGCGTTGGAAGCCCTTGGGAGTGCCCTTCGTCCACGTGAAGCCGGCCTCCGGCAGGGCCATCACCACGTTGGGGCCACCGCCCGAGATGTACTGACACTCGCGGCAGTGACACTGCCCCTTGAACATTGCATCGCCCTCGCTCTTGAAGCGGAGCCCGCCGCAGTAACAACCGCCCTCGATGGTCATGATCTTCCTCCCGAAGTCGAGTGGGGGACGCTACCACGGCTTCCGCTTCCGGGCCGACGACGGGCGGGCGGCCCGCTCAGCGCTCGCCCTCGCGACCGGTGCTCTAGAGGGTCCCGAGCGGCGCCGGGCGTACCTCAGCGAACGGAAACCCTCGATCGAAGGCGGTTGGCCAGGATCGTCGCCGATGCCATGCTGGGCTCCGCACCCGCGGGAGGTCCCATGCCGCCTTGCTCGAGTCGATCCCTTTCCGAGCGGGTGTGCGCGTGCCGGCCAGAGCGGGTAAGCGCGTGCCGGCCGGAGCGGGTAAGCGCGTGCCGGCCCTGAGCGGCGAGAGCGGGGTACCGCGCCTCGACCAACGGCGCTTTCGCGATGGCGACGCCACGGAGCGGGCGGCGTTTGCCGCGGAGCTTCGGCAGGGTCTCGAGGCGACCGGCTTCGCGGTGATCGAGCAGCATGGGGTCGATGCCGTCACGATCCGCGCGGCGTACGCAGCTCTCGAGGTCTTCTTCGCACTGGACGAGGGCACGAAGCAGCGTTCGGGCGGCAGCCCAGGAGGGCAGCGCGGCTATACCGGCTTCGGCATCGAGCATGCGAAGGACCAGCTCACGCCCGACCTGAAGGAGTTCTTCCACGTCGGAAGGGAGTGGCCCGCGGATCATCCGCGCCGCGCTGCGACGCCGGCCAACCTTTGGCCACCCGAGGTCCCGGCGCTGCGAAGGCTGCTTTCGGACCTGTACGAACAGCTCGACCGCTGCGCGGAGCAGCTGCTCGAAGCCCTCTCCTTGGCCTATGCGCTCGCGCCGAGGACCTTCCCCGATCTCCTGTGGGAGGGGAACAGCATCCTGCGCGCCGCCCACTACCCCGCGTTGCCCGCCGGCGCGCCACCCGGTGCCCTGCGCGCGGCGCCCCACGAGGACATCAACCTGATCACCCTGCTCTGCGAGGCGACCGACGCGGGCCTGGAGA
>JAJDAR010000277.1 GCA_029261775.1 Deltaproteobacteria bacterium
TTCAAGGTCGCAGACCTTTCCCTCGCCGAGCTCGGCCGCAAGGAGATCCGCCTGGCCGAGCACGAGATGCCCGGCTTGATGTCGCTGCGCGAGCGCCATGGCAAGGACCAACCTCTCGCCGGCGTGAAGATCATGGGCAGCCTGCACATGACCGTGCAGACCGCCGTCCTGATCGAGACCCTGACCGCACTCGGCGCCGACGTGCGCTGGGTCTCGTGCAACATCTTCTCGACCCAGGACTCCGCCGCCGCCGCAGTGGCCGTCGGTCCCGAGGGCAGCCCGCAGGATCCCAAGGGCATCGCCGTGTTCGCCTGGAAGGGCGAGACCCTCGACGAGTACTGGTGGTGCACCGACGAGGCGATGGAGTGGCCGGACGGCTCGGGTCCCGACCAGCTCGTCGACGATGGCGGCGACGCGACCCTGCTCCTCCACAAGGGCCTCGAGTTCGAGAAGGCCGAGAAGGTCCCGGACTTCAACCCGGAGACCGATCCCGAGGAGTGGGGGGTCATCCTCGAGCTGCTCCGCAGCGGGCAGAAGAGCGATCCGGGCCGCTGGCGCCGGCTCAACGCCAGCATGAAGGGCGTGTCCGAGGAGACGACGACCGGCGTGCATCGCCTCTACCAGATGGAGAAGAACGGCCAGCTGCTGTTCCCGGCCATCAACGTCAACGACTCGGCGACGAAGAGCAAGTTCGATAACACCTACGGTTGTCGCCACTCGCTGCCCGACGGCCTGATGCGGGCCTCGGACGTGATGCTCGGCGGCAAGGTCGCCGTCATCTGCGGCTTCGGCGAGGTCGGCAAGGGCAGCGCCCAGGCGCTGCGCGGTCAGGGCTGCCGGGTCATCGTGACCGAGATCGATCCGATCTGCGCACTGCAGGCCGCCATGGAAGGCTACGAGGTGAACACCCTCGAGAACGTCGTCTCCACCGCGGACATCTTCGTCACCACCACCGGCAACTACGACATCATCACGGCGGACCACATGGCCCGCATGAAGGACAAGGCGATCGTCGGCAACATCGGCCACTTCGACAACGAGATCGACATGGCCGGGCTGAAGAAGGTGCCCGGGATCCGCCGGGAGAACATCAAGCCGCAGTATGACGAGTGGGTCTTCCCCGACGGCCACAGCGTGCTCATCCTGGCCGAGGGTCGGCTGCTCAATCTCGGCTGCGCGACGGGTCACCCCAGCTTCGTGATGAGCGCATCCTTCACGAACCAGGTGATCGCGCAGCTCGAGCTGCATCAGCATCCGGAGCGGTACGAGAAGAAGGTCTACGTGCTGCCCAAGCACCTCGACGAGGAGGTGGCCCGGCTGCACCTCGACCAGCTCGGCGTCAAGCTGACGAAGCTGACCTCGGAGCAGGCCGAGTACATCGGGGTGCCCGTCGAGGGACCCTACAAGCCCGACCACTACCGCTACTAGCGTGCCGCGCCTGATCGAAGCCCCGGCCATCGCCCCGGCGGCCGGCACGCCGCCGAAGCGCATCGAGGAGTACGTGGGGCGGGTGCGGACGGATCACGAGACCGTGAGCGTGGCCCGCATGCGCTCGCCGCAGGGCTGGGTCGAACCCGGCCAACGCCCGGAGTTCGAGGAGATCACCGTGGTCCTCGACGGGCTGCTGCGGGTGGAGCACGAGGGGGGAAGCGTGGACGTGCGCGCGGGCCAGGCGGTGCTGACCTCCCCCGGTGAGTGGGTCCGCTACAGCAGCCCCGAGGACGGCGGCGCCCAATACGTCGCCGTCTGCCTGCCGGCCTTCTCGCCCGACCTCGTCCACCGCGACGAGTAGGGCCACCGGCCGCAGAGCGCGGCCGTCGGCGCGACCCAGCGCCAGACCCTACCCTGCGGCCGTGGGCGAAGGCTCCTCGCGAGGAACGGCAGCGTCGCGCGCCGGGCACGAGATCTCCGGCGGCCTGGCGGCCTATGCGCTCGATGCGTTCAGGCAGGGCGGCGCGGACCTCGAAACGTTGCTCGCCGGCGTGGGTGTCTCGGCCGAGGATCTGGGCGACTCCCGCCGGACGATCGGGTGGGACTCCTTCGTGCGCCTCATGCGGAACGGGACGCACGGCTGGACCGACGAGGAGTGGGTCGAGCTCGGCCGCGGCTTCGCAGAGCACTCCGCAGGACACATGATTCGCGCGGCGGCCCGGCTCTTCTTCGACCCGGCCGAAACCTGCCAGTTCCTGGTTCCGTCCGGCCCCGACCGCTTCATGTCCTGCCTGCACCACGTCACCGAGGATCTCGGGCGTGGCCGGGTGCGGATCGACTCGCGCCTCGACCCGGCCTTCCAGCCCTTCCCCGAGCAGTTCCTGCTGGCCCGGGGAGCGTTGGAAGCGCTCCCCCGCCTGTTCGGACTTCCGGATGCGGACGTCGGATTCGAGTCGACCGGACACAGGGCCCGCTTCGATGTGGCCTTTCCGCGCTGGCGGAACCCCCTGGCCTGGCTGCGGCGGGTCGCCACCTGGCCCCTCCGGGCACAGGCCTCGCGGCGCGACCTCGGCGCGGCCTTTGCCGAGCTCCGCAACCGACAGCTCGACCTCCAGGAGCAGATCGACGCCAACCGCCGCAGCGAAGAGGAGCGCTCGCGTCTCGTCGCGGCCATCGAGAAGAGCAGCGACGGCATCGCCGTGATCGGGCCCGGCCAGAAGATCGTCTACGCGAACTCCGCGTTCGCCGAGATGATGGCCATGAGCCCCTCGGAGATCGTGGGCGAGCCGGCGTCGGTGCTCGCCCAGGGGACCGGGGACGAAGGTCTGCTCGACGAGATCGCCCAGACGGTCGGACGAGGTCGGGCCTGGAAGGGCCGCTACCAGAGCACCTGGCGCGACGGCTCGGAGCACGTCCGCGATGCCAGCATCACGCCGATGCTCGTGGAGGGATCCGACGACGTCTTCCTGGTCGCCGTCGTCCACGACGTGACGCGAGAGGCCGAGCTCGACCAGAGCCTTCAGCAGCGCCAGCGTCTCGAGTCGGTGGGACGCCTGGCCGGAGGTGTGGCCCACGACTTCAACAACCTCCTGACCGTGATCCTGGGCTTCGCCGAAGTCCTGGCCGATCCCGGCACGGGAGAGGAGGATGGCCGCCACGCCGTCCGCGAGATCAGCCGGGCGGCGACCAGCGCCGCCGACCTCACCGGCCAGCTGCTCGCCTTCGGACGCAAGCAGGTCAGTCGCCCGCAGGTGATCGACCTGAACGAAGCGGTCCGGGGCATCGGGACGATGCTCTCGCGCCTGATCGGCGAGCGGATCGAGCTTTCGATGCGGCTCGAGGCCGACCCGGCCCAGGTCTTCGCCGACCCCGTGCAGATCGAGCAGGTCGTCACGAACCTGGTCGTCAACGCCCGGGATGCGATGCCGGATGGAGGCGTCCTCTCCGTCTCGACGCGCCGGGTGAGTGCCGAGGACGTCCAGGGTCTGGGGATCCAGCTGGAGGCCCGACCGCACATCCTGCTCGAAGTCAGCGACACCGGTTCGGGCATGGACCCCGTCACCTCGAGCCAGGTCTTCGAGCCGTTCTTCACGACCAAGGAGCTGGGCCACGGGACGGGGCTCGGGCTCTCGACGGTATACGGAATCGTCCAGCAGGCGGGGGGCGAGATCCGGCTGCGCAGCGGGGTCGGCAGGGGCACCGACGTCGAGATCTACCTGCCCCAGGCGCAGGCCTCGCCGGCCCCCGTCCCGCGCCAACCCGTTTCGGCGCCGCGCTGGACCGGGAACCGGACGGTGCTCCTCGTCGAGGACGAGCAGGCGGTCCGGCGGCTGCTGCTCCGGGTCCTCGAAGACGCGGGCCTGCGGGTGATCGCGTGCGGGAACGGAGAAGAAGCCCTCGAGGTCGCCCGCAGCACTCCCGTCGACATCCTGCTGTCCGACGTGGTGATGCCCCGGGTCGGCGGCATCGAGCTCGCGCGTCGGCTGAAGGAGTTGCAGCCTTCGGTACGGACGATCCTGATCTCGGGCTACCCGTCTCCGGGCTCCCGGGCATCGGAGCCGCCCTCCGGCACGCGGATCCTCTCCAAGCCGTTCTCCTCGGCCAGACTGCTCGAGGTGCTCCATGAAGCCTCGGCTTGAGGCACGGGGGCCTCGCCCCTGAGCGCCGCAGCCGGGACGGAGAGCCACTGGAGGATCCGCTCGGCCGTCGCCGGGTGGGCCGGCAGGTCCAGGTGGCCGGCGCCGGGGATCAACTCGACTCGCGCCTCGGGTGCCGATCCCCGAACGGCCGGTCCGAAGGCTTCGGGCAGGAAGGCCTCGTCCTGGTCGCCGACGAGCACCAGGATCGGGCCGGGGGCCGCCGCCAGATCCGCCTTCCAATCGCGGGGCGCGTAGCCCGTATTGAGGCGGTGGCTGTAGGCCAGGGTCTCCGTGCCGTCGCGGACGGCCTCGGGCATCTCGAACTCGATGGTGATCGCATCGTCGAAGGCGTGGATGCCGAAGCCGTTCAGGATCGACAGCAGGACGATCCGGGGCACGCGCGGCCGCGCCCAGCCGCCTGCACTCCGGCCCGACATCGTCGGCGCGTCGTGGGCCAGGAAGGGCGCCAGCAGCACGAAACCGCTCGCATCGGCTCCCTGCCGTCCTCCGGCGTAGCGCAGAGCCAGCCCTCCGCCGGAGGAGTGCCCGCCGACGAAGACACGACCCGGGTGGCGCGTGCGGATCCAGCCGACGAGATCGGCCAGGTCCTCCTCGAGCTGATCGATGTGGTCGATGTCCCCGCGTCGTTCGGGCGCCTCTCCATGGCCGCGCAGGTCGGGGGTGTAGACGTGCGCACGCCCGGACGCGGCGATCCGGCGGCCCAGGGGCGCCAGATAGCGCGAGTGGGAGCCGGAGCCGTGGACCAGGACGAGTGCATCGTCGGTCGCCGATGGATAGTGGCGAACGGGCAGCTCGCCTCCGGTTCGGGTCGGATGACGCCCCAGCGGTGCCGGCGGCTCCGCGTCCCTGGCCAGCCGGTCGAAGTGCAGGCCCTGGCCCGGCTCGGACGGGCCGGCCTCGGGGCCACCACACGCGCCGAGCGCGAGACACAGGGTCGCCAGGATGCGACGGTGCATCGCGAGAGCTTCGGCGATCCGCCGGCTCGGGTCGAATCCACGCCCCCGCCGCCGCGGTAGCCTTCCGGGATGTCCTCCAGCCGGCGCAAGGTCGTGGTGGCGGGCGCCCTCGGAGTCGTGGGGCGCGCCGTGCTCGAGCATTTCGCCCGGGATCCGGAGTGGGAGGTCGTCGGCATCGCGCGGCGTCGACCGGAGTTCGACACCCGGGCGAGCTTCGTCTCCGCCGATCTTCGGGACGCGACCGGCACGGCCCGGGCCCTCGCCGCCCACGCCGATGCCACCCACCTGGTCTATGCCGCTTTGTACGAGAAGCCGGACCTGATCCGCGGCTGGTTCGAGCCCGATCACGTCGACGTGAACGCGGCGATGCTGCGCCACACGCTCGACGCCCTCGAGTCCCCGCGCCTCGAGCATGTGACCCTCCTGCAGGGCACCAAGGCCTACGGCGCTCACCTCGGCCGGCCCTTCCGGGTGCCGGCCCGGGAGCGCGAGGCGCGTCACCCGCACGAGAACTTCTACTTCCACCAGGAGGACTTCCTGCGCGAACGGCGGGCGGCCAGGGACTGGAGCACCACGATCTTCCGACCCCAGATCGTCTTCGGCCTGGCCGTGGGCAGCGCGATGAATCCGATCGCCACCCTCGGCGCGTATGCGGCGCTGCAGCGGGCGCGCGGGGAGCCGTTCCGGTTCCGCGGCCATCCCCATACCGTGAGCGAGGCCACCGACGCCCGCCTGCTGGCCCGGGCGATCGCCTGGGCGCAGGGCGCCGAGGCGGCCCGGGACGAGACCTTCAACGTGACGAACGGAGACGTCGTCGTGTGGAGCGAGCTGGTGAGCACCCTCGCGGGCTCCTTCGGTCTGGAGCTGGTCATCGAAACGCGGACGAGACACCGGCTGGCCGAGGAGATGCCCGCCCGTGAGCCGGAGTGGCGCGAGCTCGTCGCGAGGCACGGGCTGCGCAACCTCTCTCTCGACGAGCTCATCGGACTGTCGTGGCAGTACGCGGACGCGCTCTGGAACAACCCCGATGCACCGGAGCGCGCCCCGCTGGTCAGCACGATCAAGCTGCGCCAGGCCGGCTTCGGCGAATGCATCGACAGCGAGGACTCGGCGGCCGAGCTGCTCGGGCAGATGATCCGCCGCCGCTACCTGCCACCCTTCGAGTGAGCCTGCGCGGGTGGGTCAGTCGGCGTAGCTCTTCGCCGGAAAGAAGTCCCCGCGCCCTTCGGGTACGAGGTCGAAGTAGTTCCAGACGGGCGAGAGCAGGTCCATCAGGCGGAAGCCCCGGTCGGGAATCCAGGCCGACTGGCTGTAGAAGTGCACCACGGTCCCATCCTCGCGCCGCTGGTACACCGTGACGCCCGGGTTCTGGGAACCATCGGCTTCCTCGAAGCCGAGCTCTCGCTTCAGATCGGAGGCGCCAGTGCCGACCAGCCGCAGATTCTCCCACCCCCGACTGCGGGCGTAGTCGGCGAAATCGCCGACGTCGCCAGCGACGAGCACCGCGAAGTTCACGCGCTGCTGGAGGTGGGGAATCACGCCGTCGTACCCGTCGGCCCACATCGTGCACATCGGGCAGGGATGGCTCATCGACCCGCCGTACATGAAGTGCATCAGCACCAACGGCTTGGACGGATCGCTGAACAGCGCGGAGAGCTTCACGGGCACCCGCTCGCCGTCGACGATCTCCTCCAGGGTTTCGTCGGCGACCTCGGTGTCAAGGGGAAGCTCGCGGCGCAGGGCCGCCACGCGCTCGCCCTGATCTCGAAGCGCGATCTCGGCTTCCAGCAGCTCGGCGCGAAGCTTGGCGTACTCGGGGCTCTCGTTCGGATGACGGATGGGCATGATCAGGCCTCCAGGTCGGCGGTGACGAGATCGAGGATGCGCGACCACCCGGCCGCGTGTCCATCGTAGGTGTCGGAGTCGGGCAGCTCGTCGTGGACGAGCCGCAGCCGCGTGCCGCTCCCGGCCGGCTCGAGCGAGACCGTGACGCGGGTCGCGGCGACGGCCTCCGGGACGAAGTCGGAGACCCAGGTGAAGACGAGGCGCTTCGGCGGGTCGATCTCGAGGTAGACGCCCGTCTGGCCGTAGTCGCGCTCCGCCCCGTGCATGACGATGCGGAAGGCGCCGCCGACCCGGAAGTCGAGCTCCACGCTGGCAGGGCGCATCCCTTCGGCGGGGCACAGCCAGCCCGAGAGGCGAGCGGGGTCGCTCCACGCCCGAAACACCGCCTCCGGCGAGGCACGCAGATCCCTCTCCTGCACGATCGGAGCCCGCCCCGGGTGGCTCATTCGAGGGTCTCCCGGTCGAGCAGCCGCTCGAGGGCATCGAGGCGCTCTTCCCAGAACGAGGCATAGCCCGCCGCGAAGCGCGCCACGTCTCGCAGCGGGGCGGCGCGGAGCGAGAGCCGGTGCTCCCGTCCACTCACCTGCCGCTCGACCAGCCCGGCTCGCTCGAGCACGCGGAGGTGCTTCGAGACGCCGTTCAGGGACATGGCGAACGGCCGGGCCAGCTCGCCGACAGTGGCCGGGCCGGCTCGCAGGCGTTCGAGGATCTCCCGCCGGGTCGGATCCGCCAGCGCCGCGAAGGCGTGGTCGAGCGGGGGGTCCGAGTGATATTCAACCATGAGGTTGAATGATACTGGGGCGCGCCCCGCGGTCAACCGGATCAGGTGAACTTCCGGAAGTCCGGCGGCCGCTTCTCCTGGCGCGCTGCGCCGCCCTCCTTCGACTCCTCGGTGCCGTAGTAGAGCGCGACGGCCTGGAAGCCCAGGGAGCCGATGCCGCGAATCGCTTCGCTGTCGGCATTGAAGGAGCGCTTCGCCAGGGCGATCGCCGTGGGGCTCCGCTGGACGAGCTCGGCGCACCAGGAGGCCACCTCGGCGTCGAGCTCCGCATCGGGCACCACCCGGTTGACGAGCCCCATCTCCAACGCCTCGGCTGCGGTGTAGCGCCGGCACAGGAACCAGAACTCGCGCGCCTTCTTCTCGCCGACGATCCGCGAGAGATACGCGGTGCCGAAGCCGGGGTCGACCGAGCCCATCTTCGGGCCGACCTGTCCGAAGACCGCGCTCTCGGCCGCGAGGGTGAGATCGCAGATCGTCGCCAGCACGTTGCCGCCCCCGATCGCGTAGCCACGCACCTTGGCCAGGACCGGCTTGGGCACGTCGCGCATCATCGTGTGCACTTCGTCGATCGGCATGCCGATCACCCCGCGGCCCCCGGTGTACCCACCGCTGTCGCCATGTCCGCTCTGGTCGCCGCCCGTGCAGAACGCGCGCTCCCCCGCCCCGGTGAGGACGATCGCCCCGACGTCCCGGTCGTAGCCGGCCCGCCCGAGTGCGTCGACGAGCTCGGTGCAGGTCTTGGCGCGAAAGGCATTCATCACCTCGGGCCGGTTCAAGGTGATGGTGGCGACGTGGTCGCTGACGTCGTAGAGGATGTCTTCGTAGTCCATGTTCCTACCCGTGCATCGTGAGACCGCCCGAGACACTGATCGTCTGACCCGTCACGAAAGCGGCGTCGTCGGAGAGCAGGAAGGCGACCAGGCCCGGGACGTCCTCGGGTCGGCCGAGCCTGCGCATCGGAATCGCGCGAGCCAGGGCTGCAGCCAGCTTGCCGGTCTCGTCGAAGCTCGCGAAGAGCGGAGTGTCCGTCGGCCCAGGCGACACCACGTTCAGCGTGATGCCCTGCCCCGCCAGCTCCCGCGCCACCGATTTGGAGAAGGCGACCACGCCGCCCTTGCAGGCGGCGTAGACGGCCTCGCCGGACGACCCGACGCGGCCTGCGTCGGAGGCGATGCTGACGACCCGGCCGCGCTGCCGCGCGGACATCCTGCGGAGCACGGCGTGGGTCACGTTCAGGGGGCCGACCAGGTTGACGTCGATGACCTGCTTCCAGAGCCCGGGGTCCGTCTCGAGGAAGGGGGCGGCCCGGTCCCAGCCGGCGTTGTTGACGAGCCCGTCGAGCGGACCGGCCCGGTCCTCGAAGTCGGCGATGGCCGCCTCGACGGCCTCGCCGTCGACGATGTCCACCGGATACGCGAAGGCCTCGCCGCCCTCGGCCGACAACTCGGCCGCCGTGCGCTTCGCGGCCTCAGCGTCTCGATCGAGCAGCGCGATACCGACCCCTTCTGCGGCGAGGCGGCCGACGATTGCCCGGCCGATGCCGCTGCCGCCCCCAGTCACGAGGACGCGCTGGCCACGCAGGCCGCGCAGGCCCGTCTCGATCTCCATGGCCGAAGGAGTACCGCGTCAGGGCGCACACCGCCCCCGAGCCCGACGCGCCGAGGCGGAGGATCGCCGGCACGGCGCCTCCTCCCAGGCGGAGACGAACGCGGTACGGTTCCGTCCCACGAGGGGGCGCGATGAAGTTCGGAATCTTCTTCGAGATGTCGACGCCGATGCCGCTGCGCGACGGGATCGAGAAGCAGGTCTACGACAACGCCCTCGAGCAGGCGCGGCTCGCCGATGCCCTGGGCTTCGACTTCGTCTGGGCGGTCGAGCACCACTTCCTCGAGGAGTACTCGCACTGCTCCGCGCCCGAGGTCGTGCTGACCGCGGTCGCCGCGCAGACCGAGCAGATCCGCGTGGGCCACGGCGCCGTGGTGTGCGTGCCGGAGATGAACCATCCGATCCGGGTCGCCGAGAGGGCGGCGACACTCGACCTGATCTCGAACGGTCGGCTCGAGCTCGGCACGGCGCGCTCCTCGACCTGGACGGAGCTGGGCGGCTTCGAGGTGGATCCCGACGACACCAAGAAGACCTGGGACGAGTTCGTCCGCGTGCTGCCCCGCCTCTTCGGTCCGGAGCCGCTCGCCTACGAGGGGCGGTGCTTCTCGATGCCCGAGCGCAACGTCCTGCCGAAGCCCCTCCAGCAACCCCATCCGCCGCTGTGGGTGACGGTGACGAGCCCCGGCACCGAGCTCGACGCCGCCGACCGGGGCATCGGCTGCCTCGGCGTGGCGGCCGCCGGCTACGCCGAGCAGGAGCGTCGCACCCGCGAGTACCACCGCCGCATCCAGCTCTGCGATCCGGTCTCGTCGGTGGTGAACGACCGGGTCAGCACCCTCAACTTCCTCTACTGCCACGAGGACGCGCAGCGGGCGGCACAGACCGGCATGCAGCTCGTCGGCACCTTCGGGCTCGCCAACGCCCACCTGCTCTGGACCCGCGAGGCCTACCCGACCCGCGCCTACCAGTCGCTCGCCAATCTGGCGCCAGGCAGCGGTCGGAGCGGAGGCAGCAACCCCGCGAACCCCTACGGCGTTCCCGAAGGCGTCTGTGTCGGCAGCCCGGGCCAGATCATCGACGCGATCAAGCACTGGGAGTCGATCGGCATCGACGGCATCAACTTCCTGCTCAACGGCCTAGAGGTGATCCCACAGGTGCAGGTATTGGAGAGCTTGCGCCTGTTCGCACGCGAGGTGATGCCCGCCTTCCGCACCGGGGAGACCCGGGCGGTCACGCCCGAGCGGGCCGGGGCGGTCACCCGGTGATCCTGGGGAGCGCGGACCCGGAGGAGCTCGGCTGCACGCGACCGACGGTGGCGAGCCTGCCGCGCCAGTCCTTCGTCCTCGACGACGTCGTCCTTCTGCAGGCCTTCTACGAGATGCCTCGCACGGCGCGCGAGCCGGTCCTTCCGCCCGGGCTCCATCCGACCAACCCGGCCGCGCTGGTCCTGCAGGTGTGGCGCTGTGGCGACTCGCCCTGGGGCCCCTTCGCCCTCGCCCAGGCGCGGGTCCAGTGCCGCAGCGGCCTGCGCGCCCGCGGCTTCGTGACCGGCGCGGTCTGCGAGGGGAGCGACGCCACGCGAGCCTTGCGCGACGAGCTGGGCTTTCCGGTGCGCGACGGTCGCGTCGAGCTGCAACGGGGCTACGACCGTGTGCTCGCGACGGTCGAAGTGGACGACCGCCCCGTCTTCGAGCTCGAGGGCGAGGACCCGGACCCCCTGTCGCCGGGCGACCTGCAGTACTCCTCGACGCTCACCTTGGCCCACCTCCCGGCCGGTCTGCGCCTGGTGCAGATCGAGCCGCAGGTCACGCTCGAGCGCGCGGAGCGCGTCCGGCCCAGGCTCCTCGGGTTCGATCCGAGCGCGCTCGGTGAGCCGCGCCTCGAGCCCACCACCCCGGTCTCCGGCTCGGTCGCCACGGGTCGCATCGAGATCCCGCCGGTTCGCTTCGTCTGCCGGCCGGCCGAACTCGCCTTCACCGGCACCGAGAAGGTGGAGGGCTAGTGATGCGGATGCTTCGCTGGCTCGGCATCGGTGTCGTGCTCCTGCTCCTGGCGCTGGCTGCCGCACTGACGCCCGCTCAGCTCGACATCCGCACCCTCACGCCGGAGCTGCCGGAGCCGAGCGCCCTGCTCCCGCTGGACGACGCCGTCGACGGGCCGCTGCGCTTGACCTGGATCGAGACCGCGCGGCAGGAGTCGCCGCTGCCGCCTCCGGCCGTGCTGTCGCACCCCTCGTTCGTGCTCGAGTGGGCGGACGGCCGCCTGCTGCTGGTCGACCTCGGGATGACGCCCGACGCTGCCAAGGCCTTCGGGGCTCCCTTCGAGCGGTTGGGCGCACCCCAAACGGAGACCTTCGGGTCGGTGGCCGACCAGCTCGGCCCCGCCGTGGCCCGGGTGGCGGGTGTCGTCGTCACGCACCTGCACACCGATCACGTGGAGGGTGGGGTCGCCCTGTGCGGCGCGCGCGGCCCGGCGGCGATCCCGCTGTTCCAGGTGCCCGCCCAGGCGGAGCGCCGCAACTTCACGACCCGGCTCGCCGATCCCTATCTGGTGCAGGCCTCCTGCCTGGTCCCCGAGGTGATCGACGGCCCCAGCGTCCGGCCGATTCCGGGCTTCCCGGGCGTCGGCCTGATCCACGCCGCCGGCCACACGCCGGGCAGCCAGATGCTGGCGGCCGCGGTGGGCCCCCCGGGTGCCAAGGCGCGCTGGATCTTCACCGGGGACGTGATCAACGACGTCGCCGCGGCCCGGGAGGACCGCCCCAAGGCGCTGCTCTACCGCTTGCTGATCGTACCGGAGGCCGATACGCAGCTCGGGCGGGCTCGCAGGCTCCTCGCCACCTTGGAGCGGGAGCACGGCTTCGGGCTCGCCGTGGCCCATGACGGGAACCATCTGCGCGCCTCGGGCATCCCTTCCTTTGTTTCCCGCGCCGCACCCTAGGTGCACGAGGGCGCGGACTCTCACCTGAAGTCCTCTTGTCGCTCAGAACGCTTCCGCCCCGCGGGGCGTTCTGATAGCTTGGTGCCATGGCTGTTCGACCCCGGCCCGGCCTCTTCGTGGCCGGGATCTCGCTTCCGCTTGCGCTCTCCCTCGTCCTGGTCGCCGCACCGGCACGGGCGGCGTTGACCTGCGGTGACATCCCCGACCTGACGACGTTCTTCTTCCAGAAGCACATCACCGCCCATCAGCTCGACGACGCGATCCGGCGCCGCACGATCGAGACCTACGTCAAGCGCCTCGATCCGCAGCGGGTCCTGTTCCTCGAAGACGAGCGCGCCGAGCTCGAATCGAGCCTGCCCAGCCTGTTCCTCGAGACGGCGTCGGGTGACTGCAGCCGATTGCGTCGCCTGCACCAGGACGTGATCGGTCGCAATCGCGAGGTCGAGGGGTTCGTTCGCGGTTTCGTCGCCCGCGACGACTATTCCCTCGACGACGGGGTGCGCCTCCAGCTCGACCCCGACGATCGCGGCTCCCCGGCAAACAAGGACGAGCGCGACGAGCTGCTGCGGACCCTCGTGCACTTCCAGATCTCCAACTACCTCGAGGCGGGCGAGACGCTCGAAGAAGGCAAGCGCCGGCTCGTCCATCGCTACGAGCTCCTGACCAAACGCGCCACCGAACGCACCCGCGAGGATCTCTACTCGTCGTTCCTGGATGCCTTCGCGGGCGCTCTGGATCCGCACTCCTCCTATCTGTCGCCCCACGTCTGGGAGGACTTCCAGATCCAGATGGAGCTTTCCCTCGAGGGGATCGGTGTGGCCCTGTCGGAGCGCGACGGCTACGCGGTCGTCGAGAACGTGATCCCGGGCGGCGCCACCGACCGGCTCAAGGTCCTCGAGCCCGGCGACCGCATCATCGCGGTCGCGGACGAAGGCAAGGACCCCGTCGACATCATCGACATGGCCTTGCGAGACGTCGTGCGCCTCATCCGGGGCCGCAAGGGCACCGAGGTCCAGCTCACGATCCTGCGTCAGGGCGACAAGCCGAAGCGCTTCAACGTCTCGATCCAGCGCGACAAGATCGACCTGGAGCAGCAGGCGGCCAAGCTTCGCATCGAGACCGTGGAGCGCGACGGCAAGACGCTGAAGCTCGGGGTGCTGGAGCTGCCCTCCTTCTACGGGGGCGATCGGGATCCCGCCAAGCGGCTCGGTTCGCGCGACGTGCGCCGGCTGCTGTCGAAGGTGAAGCGCGAGGAGCTCGACGGGCTGTTGCTCGACCTCTCCCGGAACGGAGGCGGGCTGCTCGAAGACGCCGTGACCATCTCGGGTTTCTTCGTGCGCGAGGGCGGAATCGTCGCCGTGCGCGATGGCAGCGAGCGCAACCGCGTCCTGCCGGACCCGGACGCCCACCTCCTCTACGGCGGCCCGCTGGTGGTGCTGACGTCGCGGGTCAGCGCCTCCGCGTCGGAGATCCTTGCGGGGGCACTCAAGGACTACCACCGGGCGGTGGTCGTCGGCGACGATCACACCTTCGGGAAGGGCACGGTGCAGAGCCTGTTCCCGCTGCGCCCCGGACTCGGCGCCCTCAAGGTGACGACGGGTCTGTTCTTCCGACCGGGCGGGACCTCGACCCAGCACGAAGGCGTCGCCGCCGACGTCGCCATGCCGTCTCTCTTCGCCACCGACGAGTTCGGTGAGCGGGCCCTCTCCCACTCCTTGCGGGCTCCGAGCATCCCCCCGTTCGTGGCGAACGGCGCTTCGGGCGACGGGCCGGACAGCTGGAAGCCGGTCACGCAGGAAGTCGTCGAGGCACTCGCGGAGCGCTCGCGCGCGCGGCAGGAGGCCAGCGAGTTCTTCGCCGAAGTGCGCGCCGAGCTGGCCAAGCGGGCGGAGGACGATGGCATCGTCGAGCTGGCCGAGCTGATCGCCGAGCGGGCGGAGAACGGCGTGGGCGAGACGGACGAGCCCGGTCTCGCCGCCGGCAACGCGAGTGCGCCGGTGCCCAAGAGCGCCTCGAAGGACGACGAGGAGCTCTCGCCCCAGGCCAAGGAGGCGCTCGACGTCCTGGCCGACTGGGTGCAGCTCTCCCGGTGAAGCCTCCCGCGAACGGCCCGGCGCAGTCGGGTTCGAAGCCGTCCCTCAGCCGGCGTGGAGGCCGGGAGTGAAGGCCCTGCGCACGATCCTCGTGATCGGGGGCTTCGTCGGCATCCTGCTCTTCGCGACCTTGCGCAGCCAGCAGGTCGAGTGCGAGGTCTGCATGCAGATCCGCGGGGTGGTCCACTGCGCCAAGACCACCGCGCCGGAGCGCGACCAGGCCCTGGGCGGCGCGATCTCGACCGTCTGCGGGACCCACGCGGGCGCCATGGACGTCGAGATGGCCTGCCGCAACTCGCGGCCCGTCTCCTCTCGCTGCCGCCCCTAGTCGCTATCCTCGCCAGCCACCCAGAGAGGCAGCACCCCATGGCCATCCAGATCCTGAGCTCTCCTCCGCCCGAGCCCGAGGAGATCGCAACCCGGCTCGACGAGGCGATCCGCGCCGCCTTGCCGGAGGCCGACGTGACCGTCCAGGCGCAGAGCCCCGGGCACTTCGCGATCGAGGTCGTCGACGCGAGCTTCGACGGCCTCTCCCGCGTGCAGCAGCAGCAGGCCGTCTACGCGGCGATCCAGCACCTGATGGCGGGGGATCAGGCACCTGTGCACGCGATCGACCGCATGGTGACGCGGCCCGCCTGACCCGGGCCCGCCCCCGACGTCGACCCGTGGACCCGCGCTACCAGAGCCCCGAGAACCGCGACGTGCCGCCCGCGGCCCCGGGCGAGTTCCCGCCGCTGCGGATCGGCCCGCTCGCCGTGGCGACGCCCGTCGTCCTCGCCCCCATGGCTGGGGTGACGAACGCGCCGTTCCGCGGGCTGTGTCGCCGATTCGGTGCCGGCCTGTACGTGAGCGAGATGATCACCGCGCGAGCGCTGGTCGAGGGCAATCGCAAGAGCCACAAGCTCGCGGACTTCGCCCCGGACGAGAGCCCCCGCAGCCTGCAGCTCTACGGCGTCGATCCCGAGAGCATGGGTCGCGCCGCCGCCTGGCTGGTCGGCGAGGGCCGCGTGGACCACATCGACCTGAACTTCGGCTGCCCCGTCCGCAAGGTGACGCGCAAGGGCGGCGGCGCAGCGATTCCTGCGCGGCCGAAGCTGCTGCGTGCGATCGTTCGATCCGTCGTCCAGAACGCAGGCCGCGTGCCGGTCACGATGAAGTTTCGGATCGGCATCGACGAGCAGCTGACCACGTTTCTCGCCGCGGGTCGCATCGGCGAGGAGGAGGGCTGCGCGGCGGTGGCGATGCATGCACGCACCGCAGCCCAGCTGTACGACGGCGAGGCGGACTGGTCTGCGATCGCCCGCTTGAAGGAGGCCGTGCGAACGATCCCCGTGCTCGGCAACGGCGACATCTGGGAGGCGCAGGACGCCCTGCGGATGATGCGCAGCACGGGTTGCGACGGGGTCGTGGTGGGCCGCGGCTGCCTCGGACGGCCCTGGATCTTCCGCGACCTGGCGGACGTCTTCGCGGGCCGGCTGCCGGCGGATCCGCCGCGGCTCGGTGAGGTCCGGGCGGTGATGATCGAGCACGCCCGTCGCCTGGCGGACTTCTTCGGAGAGGCGCCCGCCGTGCGGGCCTTTCGCCGCCACGCGACGTGGTACACGAAGGGCTTTCCCGAGAGCGCGCGGCTGCGCGGGCGGCTGATCCAGGTCTCGAGCCTGGCGGAGCTCGAGGAGGTGCTGGCGCCGCTGGACCCGGACACCCCCTTCCCTCCGGAAGCGATGAGGGTGCCGCGGGGCAAGAAGGCCGGGAAGCAGAAAGTCGCATTGCCCGAGGACTTCCTTCTGCACCTCGACGACGACACCCCGCCCTCGCCCGAGGCGGAGGTGGCGCTCTCCGGGGGCTGAGCTCGCCCGGATCCGCTACCCGCTGGAAGCCCTGGCCGCCAGGGATCACCGCGGGCCGCTAGGGAGCGGCGAGCAGCTCCTTTCGGAGACGCTCGCCGACGACCCTCGGCGCCTCGCCCCGCTCGTCGACGGCGTAGTTGGCGCGTTGCATGCGGGCCTCGTCGATCCGCCCGTCGAGGCGGCGCAGGCTCTCGACGATGGCGGGATCCCCGCGCGCCAGCTTGCTGCCGGCGAGCAGGATGGCGTCGTAGGGCGGAATCACGCCGCGATCGTCCTCGAGCAGCAGCAGGTCGAGCGCGGCGATGCGGCCATCGGTCGAGTAGGCGCTGATCACGTCGACCTCGCCGGCGGCTGCGGCCTGATACATGAGCGCGGAGTCCATGGTGCGCTCCTCGCGGAACTGGAGGCCGTACTGGCTGACCAGTGCCTTCCACTCGGCGCGGCTGAAGAACTCGAAATCACCGCCGATGCTCAGTCGGGGAGCGACCCGCCGAAGGTCCGCGATCGTGGTGATGCCGAGCTCGGCGGCCTGCTCCCGGCGCATGGCGAGCGCGTAGGTGTTCTCGAAGCCCAACGCGGCCACCAGCTCGATCTCGTGCTCGCCGTGCAACCAGGCGCGGACCTCATCGAGCACCTGCTGGCGATCCTCGGGCAAGCCCTCGCGCCTCATCAGGGTCGCCCAGACGGTGCCGGTGTAGTCGACGTAGAGATCGATCTGGTTCTGGCGCAAGGCATCGAAGGCGACGGTGGAGCCCAGCGACTCCAGAGCCTCGGACGCTCGCCCGCTCTCCTCGCGGACCCAGCCGGCGATCAGCTCGGAGAGGATGTACTGCTCGGTGAAGCTCTTGGAGCCGATCAACAGCGGACGCTCACCCGGCGTCTCGACCCGGAAGGAGGCGGCGGCGGTCCCGAGCCCCAGCAGGCCCGCAACGGTCAGGGCGGCGACGAGCCGGCCGCGCCGACGCTCGCGCAGACCGACCTCGACGGCGGCGATCAACCCGTCGAGCAACAGCGCCAACCCCGCCGCCGCGAGACAGCCGACCCAGACGGCCGTGAAGTTGCGGGTCTGCAGGCCGGAGAAGATGAAGTTGCCGAGACTCGTCGCACCGACGGGTGTCGAGAGCGTCGCGGTCCCGACCACCCAGACCGCGGCGGTGCGCACGCCGGCCACCATCACGGGAAGGGCCAGGGGAAGCTCGATGCGCAGCAGGCGTTGGCGGGAGGTCATGCCGACGCCCCTGGCGGCCTCGATCAGCGAGGCGTCGACGCCGGAGATGCCGGTCACGGTATTCCGCAAGATGGGCAGGATGCTGTACAGGCTGAGCGCGACGATCGCCGGCGGGTAGCCGATGCTGCGCAGCTCCCAACCGATCGTTTCGGCCCAGACACCGAGTGCGGCCAGGGTCGGCACCATGATCGCCAGCAGGGCGAGGCTCGGGATCGTCTGGATCACGCTGGCGACCCCCAGGACGCCGGTCTCCAGGGATCGTCGGCGGGTGACGGCGATGCCGAGCGGAACCGCGACCAGCAGGCCGACCAGGAGCGCTGCGAGCGTGAGCTCGAGATGGGCCAGCAACCTCTCGGGAAGGAGCCCCAGCTGCTCGCTCACGACCCGCCTCCGAGCAGGCGATCCACGGCGTCGCGTTGGCGTCGCGGGGTGTCGAGCAGCTCGGCCACCCGTCCGTCGGCGGGGCGTGCGAGCAGCTCGGCGGGCGTTCCGACCTGGACGAGCCGCCCGCCGTCCATCACGGCGATCCGGTCGGCGAGCAGCAGGGCCTCGACCATGTCGTGGCTCACGAACAGGACGGTCAACCCGAGCTCGTCGACGAGGCTGCGGAAGTCGCGCTGCATCCGATCACGGGTCAGGGGGTCGAGGGCGCCGAAGGGCTCGTCGAGGAGCAGGATCTCGGGCTGGGCCGCGAGCGCGCGCGCCAGCCCGACGCGCTGTTGCTGGCCTCCGGACAGCTCCTCCGGCAGGCGATCGCGATAGGTCCCGGGCTCGAGCTCCATCCGCTGGAGCAGCTCGTCCACCCGCGCTCGGATGCGATCCGGCGCCCAGCCGAGCAGTTCGGGCGTGACCCCGATGTTGCGACCGACGCTCAGGTGCGGAAACAGGCCCACCTGCTGGAAGCCGTAGCCGATGCGCCTGCGGAGCTCATGGCCCGGTAGCGCACGCGGATCCTCGCCGTCGATCTGGACGCGGCCGGAGGTCGGCTCGATCAGCCGATTGACCATCTTCAGGGTCGTGGTCTTGCCGCAGCCCGATCCGCCGACCAGGAACACGCACTCGCCCCGTGCCACCTCGAGCGAGATTCCATCCACGGCCATCGTCTCGCCATAGCGTTTGACGAGCTCGTGCAGCACGATCACGCGCGGAGCTTACCATGGGGATCCTCTACGCCCTGCTGGCGTATGGAAGCTGGGGCGTGCTGCCCGTCTACTGGAAGGCGCTCGCGCGGGTGCCGGCCGACGAGATCATCGCGTGGCGCCTGATCGGCACGGTCGCGTTCAGTGGACTGCTGCTGCTCGGTCTGCGCCGCACGGCCGAGCTGCGCCAGATTGCGACCCGAGGTCGGGAGACCTTGATCCTCGGGACGAGCGGCCTTCTGATCGCGGGAAACTGGCTCGTCTACGTGTGGGCGGTGAATCACGATCAGCTCCTCGAGGCGAGCTTCGGCTACTACCTGAACCCCCTGGTGAGCGTGGTCCTCGGCTGGCTCCTGCTGGGCGAGCGGCTTCGGCCGGTCCAGATCGTCGCCGTCGGCCTGGCGGTCCTGGGAGTGACCTTCCTCGGCGTGCGCTTCGCGGGGCTGCCGTGGGTCTCGCTGGTGCTCGCGACGAGCTTCGGGCTGTACGGTCTGCTCCACAAGCTCTGCGACGTGAGGGCGATCCCGGCGCTCGGCTTCGAAACCGGCATCCTCGCGCCGCTCGCAGCCTGGTACCTGCTGGCCACCCTCGAGCCGGCCGGGGGGACCGTCGCCGAACTCGGCGGCATGGAGCGCTGGATGCTCGTCGGTGCCGGACCCGCCACCGCGCTGCCCCTGCTCTGGTTCGGAAGCGCAGCGCGCCGTCTGCCCCTCTCGACCCTCGGCCTGTTCCAGTACATCGCACCGAGCCTCGGCTTCGTGCTGGCGGTCTTCGTGTACGACGAGCCGTGGACCGGCGTTCACGCAGTCGCCTTCGGCTGCATCTGGCTGGCCCTGGCGCTGTTCAGCGCGGACGCGCTTCGACGCCGCTGAGCGGAATCAGCCCAGGCAGCCGGTGGGCGACAGCGGCTCAGCGCAGCCGTTCCTCGAACAGCGCGAGCACCCGATCGAGCGCCAGGCGGGTCGGATGGCCAGCCTCGTCGACCAGGTCCGTCGTGACCACGCTGTGGGCCGTCCGCCCGAGACCGTGGGGGTTGCCGGGGCCCGAGTCGATCTCGATCGACTCGAAGCCGTCTCCCAGCTCCCTGCGCAGCGTCTCGAAGCGCTCCGGTGGGCAGAGCGGGTCGCCGGTGAAGCGAAGACCCAGCACGCCGACCCCCTCTCCGGCGCGCTTGCGGACGTTGGCCAGCTCTTCCGGGCTCAGGTGCAGCGAGCGACGGCGCTCCCCTCCGAACGGGAAGGGCAGCGAGGGCTGCGACAGGACCGGCGCCATCAGGCACGGCTCCATCATGAGCGCGAGCGCGAAGTTCCCGGTGAGGCACATGCCGATCGCACCCACGCCCCGGCCGCCCGCCTCCTGGTGAAGGTCGCGCGCGAGATCCCGCAGCCAGTCGGTGATCGGGCTCGAGCGATGCGACGCCAGGACGTGGAACTCGCGGCTGATGCAGGCACGCAGCATCTGGCCCGCGACGTAACCGCCGGAGATGGCCTTGCCCGGCGTGCCGAAGAGCTGCGGCAGCTCGACGCGGAAGCCGGCGTCGGCGACCGCCCGCGCGAAGCCGGCGACCTGCGGAGTGATGCCGGGGATCTCGTGCATCACGAGCACCGCAGGCCCCTCCCCGCGCCGGTAGACGGTGCGGGTCGTTCCCCGGTAGCTGCGCGTCCCTTCGTCGAAGCCGTCTAGCATCGGCCCACGATAGGACAGACGGGTGGCGTGCGACCCGCTACTCGGAGGGCTCTTCGGCCGCAGCCGGCTCGCCGGGCTCGAAGGGAACCGGCTCGTCCGACTTGGGCTCGGCATCGTCGAGGTCCGAGCCCGAGAGCAGCGGCGTCGGCTTGCCGAAGAGCCAGCCCTGGCCGAAGGGAATGTCGAGTCGATCCAGCGCTTCCAGCTCTTCGAGGGTATCGAGACCCTCGCCGCTGATCTGGGCGCCGATCGTGTCTGCGACCGACTGCAGGGCCCGTACCAGCGACTGGCGGGCCTTGTCGGTGTCGAGGCCGGTGATCAGGGCCCGATCGACCTTGATGAAGTCGGGCTCGAGCTCGATCACCGCCTGCAGGCTCGCGTAGCCGGCACCCGTGTCGTCGAGTGCGAAGCGGAAGCCCAGGGCGCGATAGGCGTCGCGGATCTCGCGAAAGACGTCGAAGCTCTCGATCGACTCCTGCTCGGAGATCTCGAACACCACGTCGCTGGGCCGAAGCCGGCTGCGTTCGAGGGTCCGGATCAGCTCTTCCGGCTTGAAGTGCGGATCGTGGATGGTGGTCGGGCGGACGTTCAGGAAGAGCGCGGTGCCGGACGGCAGCCCGATCGCACCATCGAGGCCCGCGCGGCGACACAGGCAGTCGAGCTCGAAGATCAGACCCTGCTCCTCGGCCGCCTGGAACAACGCGCCCGGTGTGCGGAAAGGGCTTCCCTCGGGCCCGCGCACCAGGGCCTCGTAGCCGAAGACGGTCTTCGTCTTGACGTCGACGATCGGTTCGTAGACGGAGGAGACCTCGCCTGCCAACAGCACCGACAGGAAGCCGCGCCGCTGTCGGCGCGCCAGGCCCCGGCGCTCGAGATCGGCGTCGGCACGGGCCTCCTCGATCGCGGCCCGGATCTGCGTCTCGGGACCGAGGAAGGGGTTGCGTTGCACTGCCGCATATCCGACCGGGAAGCTCAGGGCCTGCCGGGAGTAGGGGTAGGCGACCTTCTGTCGGGCAGGCGCGATGGCCTTCTCGATCCCGCGAACCAGGGTCGGCAGCTCGGTGCGGTAGAAACCCCCGTCGCGCTCCCCGCGAAAGAACGCGACCGCGATCTCGAGCCGCCCGGTCTCGCCGCTGACCACGAGCTCGTCGCCGTCCAGCAGGTCGGCGGCGACGTCGTAGACGATGGCGCTCAGATTGCGCAGCGCAGCCTGGCTCGCCTCGTCCCCGTAGAAGCGCTCGATCGAGGCCAGACAGCTCGCATCGATCAGCGCGAGGGCCAGGCAGCGATCCGGGCCGAAGCCCTGCACGAGGGCGGGCAGGACGTCGCCGAGCCTGGGCAGCACGGTGGGCCGTCGCGCTCCGTTGCGTCGCGCGGGATCCCTCTCCGGGTCGGCTTGCGTCACCGGGGGCTCATCGGACGACCCGAGGCCCGGATTGAGCCGCGGAGCGTGGGGAACTCCAGACGGCCTCAGGCCGCCTCAGCCCGCCCGACCCCTCCGTCCGGGTGGGCTACCGTCCGCCGCCATGCCGACGTCTGGAGCGCTCAGGGCCGTGATCTTCGATCTCGGCGGCGTCGTGATCGACTCGCCGTTGCACGTGATCGCCGCCTACGAGCGCGAGCTCGGCATTCCGGCCGGCTTCGTCAATCGGCTGGTCGTCGGGGCCGGCCCGGACGGCGCCTGGTCCCGCATGGAGCGCGGCGAGATCGACATGGGACGCTTCGAGCGGGACTTCGAGGCCGAATGCCAGGCGGGCGGTCATGGCCTTTCGGCGGCGACCCTGATGAGTCGGATCGGCGAGTGCCAGCCGCGGCCCGCGATGCTTCGGGCCATCTCCCGCCTGCGCGAGGGCGGCTTCCGGGTCGGCGCGCTGACCAACAACTGGGCCACGGAGGACGCGGACCCGGCGGCGCCGCACGAGCTGAGTGATCTCTTCCACGCGGTGATCGAGTCGGCCAAGGTCGGGCTGCGCAAGCCCGACCCGCGCATCTACCACCTCGCGTGCGAAGAGCTCTCCGTCGAGCCTCATCAAGCTGCCTTCCTCGACGACATCGGCAGCAACCTGAAGGCCGCCCGCGCGCTCGGGATGCACACGATCAAGGTGGATGCGCCCGAGCCGGCCCTGCGGGAGCTCGCCAAGGCGACCGGGATCGACCTGGGCTGAGGTCCGTCCCAGCGCCCGCACCGGGCACCCCGCTCGGACGCCCTTCGAAACGATGACGAGACGACGACCGGAGCCCGGCCGATGACGACGGCGCGATCGGAAGCCCGGCAGCTGCTGCGTCTCGCGATCCCGGTGGTCGCCGCCCAGCTCGCCACCATGGCCATGGGCTTCGTCGATACCATCATGGTGGGTCGGGTGAGCGTCGAAGCCCTGGCCGGGGTCGCGATCGCCAACTTCTGGATCTTCGCGACGCTCCACGGCGCGACGGGGATCCTGTTCGGGCTCGACCCGATCGTGAGCCAGGCCCACGGCGCCGGCGACGGCGAACGCGCAGGGCGCGCGCTCCAGCACGGGCTGGTCCTGGCCGCCGGCCTCTCGGTGCTGGTCGCCCTGCTGTGGGCCAGCTCGGGAACCGTGCTGCTCGCTCTCGGCCAGGAGCCCGAACTCGCCGAGGCCGCCCACCGCTACACCTGGGTCCAGCTGCCGAGCATCCCCTTCCTGCTGGGTTCGGCTGCCCTGCGCCAGTACCTGCAGGCCCGCGAGCTCGTCCGGCCGGCGATGTGGGTGCTGCTGGTCGCCAACCTGTGGAACGTCTTCTTCAACTGGGTGTTCATCTTCGGCAACCTCGGGGCGCCGGCCCTGGGCCTGACCGGGGCGGGCATCGCCACCTGTCTCAC
>JAJDAR010000278.1 GCA_029261775.1 Deltaproteobacteria bacterium
CGCAGCTTCGAGGCTCGACGCATCGGCACCGGCCAGATCGGCCAGTGCATCCGCTACGACCTCGAGCTCGAGGGCGCTGCCGCGGACACGCCGCGAAGCCTGGTGGGCAAGTTCGCCTCCGACGACCCGATCAGCCGCCAGACCGGGGTGCAGCTGCGCAACTACCTGAAGGAGGTCCGCTTCTACCAGGAGATGCGGGAGCGCGTCCGCATCCGGACCCCGCGCTGCTACTACGCGGCGATCGAAGGAGAAGGGCCCGAGTTCGCCCTGCTGCTCGAGGACATGGCACCGGGCGTACAGGGCGACCAGCTCGGCGGCTGCGAGCCCGCGATCGCACAGGCGGCCTTGCTCGAGCTGGTGGGCCTGCACGCCCCCTCCTGGTGCGACCCGGATCTGCGCGGCGTCGACTGGCTGGGTGAGCCCTCGGCCGACACCCTGCTGATCGGACGCGCCCTCTACCAGGCCCAGCTCCCGGGCTTCCTGAACCGCTACGGACCCCACCTGGCCGCCGATGAGCGCGCCATCATCGAGGCCGTCGCCGGTTCGAAGGGGCCGCCCTTCGAGCTGCTCGGACCCGTCTTCTCCCTGGTTCACGTCGACTACCGGCTCGACAACCTGCTGATCGACGCCTCGCAGGCGCCGCCCGCGGTGACCACCGTGGACTGGCAGAGCATCACGCTCGGGCATCCGCTCTCCGACGTCGCCTACTTCCTGGGTGCCGGTCTGCTGCCCGACACGCGGCGCCGCGCCGAGGCCGACCTGGTCCGGGAATACCATCGGGCGCTGCTCGCCGCTGGGGTGAACGACTACCCGTGGGAGAGCTGCTGGGACGACTACCGTCGCGGCGTCTTCGCGGGCTTCGCCGTCACCGTCATCGCCTCGATGATGGTCGTCGAGACCGAGCGGGGGAACGAGATGTTCACCGCGATGGCGAAGCGGCACAGTCGGCACGCGATCGACCTGGAGAGCCACACGTTTCTCGGCTGACGGCACGCGGGGCGTCGGCGCCCTTGAGACAGCACGCGGGGCGTCGGCCCTGGAGGGAGGACGAGGACGACGTGGCTGGGCCCACCGCGACTCGGATCGCGCGAGCTGCCGGCTCGTGTCTCGCCCTGCTGCTGGCCGCCGCGGCGAGCCAGGCCCAACCGCACGTCGCTCGCGCGTCGCTGCGCGGCGGGGACGCGAGCGGGTCGGTGTTCTTCCTGCGGGCGGACGCGCCCGGTGGCGCCGTCGCCGTGGGGGCGGCGCACTCGTTCGAGCTGGCCCGGCTGGCCGAGTCGGTCGAGATCGCCTTTCGCGTCCCCGGCCGCGAAGCGCCCGTGGCAACCTCCACCCGCTACTGGGCGCGTCCGGGCCGTGCATACCACGCCGCCGGCTCGAGCATGCGGGAGGATCACGTCAGCTTCGCGCTCGCCGAGGCGCCGGTCGGCGTGCGGATCCTGGAGCCGGCCGGCGGCGAGGCGGCGCCTGGGGCCCGCGTCCGCATCATCGGCTGGGGCGAGCAGGCGCTCGGCGAGACCGCGATCTTTGGGCAGGTCGTGCGCCGGGACGCCCGCAGGATCGAGGTCGATCTGGATGCGGTGACGGACCTTCGCGGCTTCGGCGGGGCGCCGGTGCTCGACGACGCCACGGGCCGGGTGCTCGGTCTGGTGCAGGCGGCGTGGCCCGCAGAGGGCAGGATGCGGGTCGGCATCGGACCGATCGCCGGTGCAGCCGAAGCGATCGCGGCACCGCTCGACGATGGGCTCGGCCGGCTCTTCGCGACGCTGGCACCGGAAGCGAGCGCGGCGAACAGCCCGGCGACCCGCAGACGCCTGGCCACGGGCTCCGCGCATGGGGACGCCTCGCAGGCGGCCGCCCGCACGATCGAGCAGGCCCTGCGCCTCGAACCCGCGCCCCCCGCTTCCGACGAGCCCGTGGTGCTCGAGCTGGACGTCGAGTACCCGCCGGAGGGCACGACCGTCGGCGACGCGGGCACCGCGTTCGTCGCGGGTCGGGCCCTGGCACGACGGGGAATCTTCGAGCGCTTCGATCTCATCATCGTGCTCGACACGTCCGAATCGACGCGCGGGCCCGCTGGCCATGACGTGGATGGCGACGGGCAGCTGGGGCAGGCCATCGAGAGCGGACCCGACAAGGGCACCAGCAACGACGCCGGCGACTCGATCCTGGCCGCGGAGATCTCCGCGGCGGCGCGGTTGATCGCCGGGCTGGATCCGCGGCGCACGCGGGTCGGCATCGTGACCTTCTCCGGCCTGGCCAGGCCGCGCGATCCCTTCGGCCGTCTGCCGCCGGAGATCGTCCGCGCCGCCTTGACCCTCGAGCCGCTGACCTCCGACTACGATCGCATCCTGCGGGCTCTCGGATCCCTGCGACTCGACCACGCGATCGGCATGACCCACATCGCGGCAGGGGTCGATCAGGCGACCCTCGAGCTGTTGGGTCTTCCGGGCGCACTCTCGGCCGGCGATCCCCTGAGCCGCAAGCTCGTCCTGTTCCTGACGGACGGGCAGCCGACCCTGCCGATGCCGAACGCGGACGGGGTGAACATCCGCGCGGTGCTCGACGCCTCGCATCGTGCGCGGCGCGGCGGCGTGCGCATCCACTCCTTCGCGATCGGTCCCGAGGCGCTGTCCGGACCCGCGTCGACCGTCGAGATGGCGGCGATCACGGCCGGGCTCTTCACGCCCGTGCGCGACCCGGGGCGCCTCGAGCGCTTCATCGACACCGTCAACTTCGCCGAGGTCGAGCGCGTGGAGGTGCGCAATCGCACGATGGATCGCTCCGCCCATCACACCCGGCTCCACGCCGACGGCAGCTTCGATGCCCTGGTGCCGCTCGCCCCAGGCGAGAACCGCATCGAGGTGCGGGCCTTCGGCAGCGATGGCGCAGAGCGGGTGGCGGAGCGGCGCGTCCAGTTCGTGCCCGGCCAGGCCAGTCCGACCCTTCCCGCAGAGCTGGTGGGCAAACGTGGTGAGCTCTTGCGCGGCCGGCTGGCGGCGCTGGAACACGAACGGATCGAGACGATGCGCAAGGAGCTGGTGATCGAGATCGAACGCGAGCGGGCGGCGGCCGAGCAGCGCGCATCCCGCCAGCTCAAGATCCTGGAGATCGAGGTCGAGCGGGAGAGTCCGCCGGCCCGGGATGGAGGCTAGAGACCCCGAGTGTCCGAGATCGAAACCCTCTCTTCGCACCCTGCCTTCGGGGGTGAAGTGCGCGTGCTCCGGCACGCTGCCCGCTCGACCCGCTGCGACATGGAGCTCTCGGTGTTCCTGCCGCCGCAGGCGGCGGATGGCCCGGTGCCGCTCTTGATCTGGCTCTCCGGCCTGACCTGTACCTGGGAGAACTTCACGCTGAAGGCGGGGGCCCAGCGCTTCGCGGCGCAGCACGGGCTGCTGCTCGTCGCTCCGGACACGAGCCCGCGTGGCGACGCGGTCGCCGACGTCGAGGGCCGCTGGGACCTCGGCACGGGCGCGGGCTTCTACGTCAATGCGACCACGCCGGGCTTCCGCGAGCACTACCGGATGTACGACTACGTCGTCGAGGAGCTGCCCGAGCTGATCCGCGGCAGCCTTCCGGTGCGCCGGGGCAAGGAGGCGATCTTCGGGCATTCGATGGGCGGCCATGGCGCGCTCGTCTGCGCGCTGCGCAACCCCGGCCGCTATGCCTCGGTCAGCGCCTTCGCACCCATCTCGACACCGACCCAGGTGCCCTGGGGCGAGGCGGCCTTCACCACCTACCTGGGCGAAGACCGCGACACGTGGAAGCGTTGGGACGCGAACGAGCTGGTCGCGGACGCCGGCGAGCGCCTGCCGATCCTGATCGACCAGGGCGCGGCAGACGAGTTCCTGGGCCCGCAGCTGCGCCCCGAGGTCTTCCAGGCCACCTGCGATCGCCTCGGGCATCCCTGCGAGACGCGGATGCAGCCCGGCTACGACCACAGCTACTGGTTCATCGCGACCTTCATCGAGGATCACCTCCGGCATCACGCCGCCGCGTTGCTGCGCTGACCGCGCCTCGCGTACCCGCAATTTCGCTCTAAGAAGACCGTTTTCGCTTCCCTTTCCTGATCCATCCGCGCCGGATTGAACCGCGCTGCTCCGGGCTGCGACCTACCCGCAGCAGGCCACGAGAGGCCGCGGGGAGATCGAGATGGAACCGGAAAACCGATCCTCACACTCGAACCGGCCTTCCTCCTCTCTCCCCGCGGCCCTCGTCCTGCTCGTCGCCGTCCTCTCCCTCGGCGCGCCCGCCTCTGCGACGCCGAGCTGTCGGGCGACCGAGCGCTTCTCCGACGAGCCCTGCGTCGGCCGCAAGCCCCAGCCCGCGGAGCTCGATGACTTCCTGAGGCGACCCACCCGCTCCCAGTGGGAGGCGCAGCTCGACCGCGGCTGGGGCGGCTCGGACGGCTCGACGGCCGCGCCGGACGTGATCGCCGGGGTCCGCATCGGCGCGACGAGCCGTGCCCACGAGGACGTGGATCTCCCGGCGAACCGTCACGACTGGTACTACGAGCTCGGCCGGACCTACGGTCTGGGCTGGCGTTTCCGTCTGGCCGCTGATCGGGCGTACCGCGACATGTGCCTCGAGCTCGTGAAGCACCTCGACGGCGTCGCCGGCGTGCTCGCACGCACCGACGTCCAGCTCCGCTACGCCGCACTCCGCGTCGCGGGTTTCGGCGCCTGGCTGGCACACCCGGGCCCCGCGGTCCCCCCCGGCCCCGACACCACCCACATCGCAGCCGCTCCCTGACCCGGGATCGATCGCCAGCCGCGATCCCCGCAGCGATGTCGACCGAGAGGCCCGACCCCTTCGTCAACTGTTGACCGGGAGACCCGACCCCTTCGTCAACTGTTGACCGGGAGACCCGACCCCTTCGTCAACTGTTGACCGGGAGACCCGACCCCTTCGTCAACTGTTGACCGAGAGGCCCGACCCCTTGGTCAACGGGGTCAGTTGATCTGTTTGGTCATGCCTTCCCAGTAGGGGGCGCGGAGCTTGTACTTCTGGAGCTTGCCGGTGGCGGTGCG
>JAJDAR010000279.1 GCA_029261775.1 Deltaproteobacteria bacterium
CCAGGATGGGCTCGATCTTGCGCAGCACCTCGGCCGTCATCTGGGCGTGGCTGCCGGAGCCGACGGCCAGGTTGTCGTCCGGGGCGGCGATGCCCAGATCGCGGAAGAAGCCGGAGGACATCACCTCGTCATAGTGCTGGCCCGTGTGGACCAGATGAACGCGGAAGGCAGGGCGGCCCGCGAGCTCCCGAAGAATGGGAGCGACCTTCATGAAGTTCGGACGGGCACCGGCCACGACCACGATTTCGAGCTGCTTGGACATGGGTGGCTTTTCCCCGAGGGGGTTCTCTGTCTGCGCGGACCCGGGTCTGATTTCCCCGAGGGGGGTACGCGTAGACGCGCTCTCGTGGGGCACCGGCGGACGAACAGCGTTTCCACTTGAACGACCCCGGGAAAAAAGGGAAGATTCCTTCCCTCTGGCACCCGATTTTCCCTCGAAGGAACCAAATTACACACGGAGCCTTCGGTCGCTCCTGTGGGTGGCCGACAAGCCGGGAAAGTAGCGATTTCTCTTCCGCGGGACCGTTTCCCTGCGCAACCGGAACACCCCGGCGGGGCACCTACGCTCGACCCCCCGCGCTCCGTTTCGGAGATCCCCCCTGTGAGTGACACTTTTCGCGTTCTCGTGATCGACGACGATCCTGGCATCCGGGAGTACCTGGATGCCCTGCTCGAACGCCGTGGCTACGAGGTCTTCACGGCCGCCACGGGAGAGGCTGCCCTGGAAGCGCTCAATACGTCGCGTCCCGACCTGGTCACCCTCGACGTCGTCCTCGACGGGATGGACGGGCTCGAGACGCTGCGGCGCCTGAAGAAGCGCCTCCCGGACATTCCGGTGGTCATGCTGTCCGGCCACGGCCAGGCCCGGACCATCGTCGAGGCCATGCAGCTCGGCGCCTCGGACTTCCTGCGCAAGCCCTTCGAGGTCGAGGAACTCGAGCTGGCCTTCCAGAAGGCCCTCGAGCATCGGGCGCTGCGCCAGGAGGTCGAGGAGCTCCGCGGCCGCGCCCAGGCCGGTACCCAGCTCGTGCTCTCGGACGAAGACGAGAAGATGCGCGAGGTCAACGACGTCATCGAGCAGGTCGCCGACACCGACATCACCGTGCTGATCCGCGGCGAGAGCGGAACGGGCAAGGAGCTGGTCGCGCGCACCCTGCACGAGCAGTCCGACCGCCGCGACCGCCCCTTCGTCAAGGTGAACTGCGCCGCGCTTCCTTCGGAGCTGCTGGAGAGCGAGCTCTTCGGCTTCGAGAAGGGTGCCTTCACCGGCGCCCAGAAGCGGAAGCTCGGCAAGTTCGAGTACGCCAATCGCGGCACCATCTTCCTCGACGAGATCGGCGAGATGAGCTCGGCGCTGCAGGCCAAGCTGCTGCAGGTGCTGCAGGATGGTGAGTTCTCGCGGCTCGGCGGCGAATCGGACGTCCAGGTCGACACCCGCATCCTGGCGGCGACGAACCGCAACCTCGAAGAGGCGGTGCACACGGCCGAGTTCCGCGAGGACCTCTACTACCGGCTCAACGTGGTGACCATCGTGATGCCGCCCCTGCGCGAGCGGCGCGGAGCGGTCCCCCTGCTGGTCGACCACTTCCTGAAGAAGTTCAGCGCCGAGTACAAGAAGGCGGTGCGCGATCTCTCGCCGGAGACGATCGCCATCCTCAACGGCTACCACTGGCCCGGCAACGTGCGCGAGCTGGAGAACATGGTGCGTCGCATGATCGTGCTGGGCAGCGAGACCGCGGTCCTGCAGGAGATCGCGCTCCGCGATGCGCCCGAGGCAGACGAGAGCAGCTCCTTCCTGGATCTCGACGCCCTCGGCACGGAGCTGGCCAACGGCAACGGGGTCGACCTGAAGAAGATCGCCAAGCAGGCCGCCCGGGTGGCGGAGAAGCGGGTCATTGCGAAGGTCCTTCACGAGACCCGCTGGAACCGCAAGGAGGCCGCCGAGCGGCTGCAGATCAGCTACAAGGCCCTGCTCTACAAGATGAAGGAGAACGGCCTGGCGGAGAGCCGGTGAGGCGCGGCCGCGAGCCGGGGCCCCCCGGCAGGCCCGCCCGAGCGCCCACTCCCCGACCCGTTCACGGAGAGACCATGACCCGATCCATCGCCCTGTCCCTGCTCGTCCCCTTCGTCGCCCTCGCGTTGGCGTGTGCCGGGACGCGTCCCGCTCCGCCCCTCGAGCAGGCGCCCCAGATGCAGGGCGAGTACGTGATCGGCGCGGGAGACCTGCTCCGGATCGTCGTCTGGAAGAACGAGGAGCTCTCCGGCGAGGCGCCGGTCCGCACCGACGGCATGATCTCGGTACCGCTGCTCGACGACATCCAGGCCGAGGGGCTCACCCCGACTCAGCTCAAGACCACGATCGGCGAGCAGCTCCAGGAGTACATCACCGCCCCGAACGTGACGGTGGTGGTGCTGCGGCCCGACAGCAAGCGCATCTTCGTGCTCGGCGAGGTCGGCAAGTCGGGACCCGTCCCGATCCTGCGCGACTTTCGGGTCACGGACGCGATCTCGGCTGCCTCGGGGTTCGGCCCCTTCGCGAACAAGGGGGCAATCAAGGTGATTCGTCGGAACGGACACGACGAAGAGGAGTTCGTCTTCGACTACGACGCCTACGTGAACGGGCGGGCGCCCGGCACGAACATCGTCCTGAGGCCCGGCGACACCGTCGTCGTGCCCGATTGAGCAAGAAAAGGTGGGGACCTTGCGTACGACTCTCGTGACCATGTCCTTGATCGCCGGCCTGGCCTTCGGTGCCCAGGCGGAGGAGCTCGAGCTCTCGGTCAAGGGTGAGACGATCTACGACGACAACCTGTTCGGCACGTCCGCGAACGAACAGGACGATCTCTCGTTCCGCCTCTCGCCGCGTGCGCAGGTGCGCGACCGCGAGGGGGGTCTCACCTGGAACGTGTACTACGAGCCCTCCTTCGAGTACTACCTCGACCAGAGCTCGCTGCGTGGCTTCGATCACGATGTCGGCGGTCAGGTGAACTGGCGCGTCGATGCGAAGACCCGGGTCTTCGCTTCGGACCGCTTCCGTCGCTTCGCGAACCGACGCCGCTTCAACGACTCGAGCGACGTCACGGCCGGCGAGTCGAGCTTCGGCGGCGAGGAGGTCACGGAGCGGGACCGCTTCATCAACAACGTGGGTCAGCTCGGCGTGGTCCGGAACCTCACGGCTCGCGACCAGGTCACGGTCTCCGGCTTCCACTCCTTCTTCGACTTCAGCCGTCCGGACCGCTCGGATCGCGACTTCTACGGGGCGGAAGGGCGCTACTTCCACTCCCTGTCGCCGCGCACAGACGTGGGCGCCAAGCTGCGCTGGAGCCGCCAGGTCTTCAAGCCGCAGGACGCGATGCGGACGGACACCGACTACGTGAACCTCGGTGGGACCTTCGTCTACCGGTGGGATCCGACGCTGACCTTCAACGTCGAGGCCGGGCCCACGCTGGTCCTGAACGATGATCCCGAGGATCCGCCCGAGACGACGGTCACGTCCTTGCTTGGACCCTCCCGAACCCTGCAGGACATCACGACCTGCCCGACCTTCTCGGACGGCACGCCCTTCTTCGATTCGTCCTGCCGGACGATTCCGACCTCGGGCCTGCAGCAGGTGATCGTGAACGCGCTCGGACAGACCGCGGTCGTGGTGCCGCGACAGGGCAGGACCGACAGCGCGGACACGACGGATCTGACCTACTTCGCCGATCTGAGCGTGGTCAAGGAGTGGGGCGAGCTCTGGAAGATCACCGTCGGCTACCGGCGCCAGGACGACCAGGGGGCCAGTACGATCGAGACCAGCTCGATCCTCGACGAAGCCTACGTGCTCCTCGAGTGGAACCCCCTGCGCAAGCTCAACATCACCCTGAACGGCACCTACCGCCGGCGCGAGCTCGAGCAGGAGCAGCAGGTGCTGGCGATCGTGGCCGCCAGCCCGGTGCTCGGCTTCGCGAACGGTGCCAGGGCCGTCGGGTTCCGTACCCGGCTGATCGACGCCGACGAGGAGCTCACGACGGCCGCGATCGCGCTGTGGGGCAGCTACCAGCTGAACAAGCGGACGCGGCTCTTCGCAGCGGCCCGCTACGTCGAGGAAGACCGGGACGGCCAGCTCGTCGCCACCCGAAAGACGGACCGCTTCGTGGCCCGGGTCGGCATCCAATACAACTTCGACCCCATCGAGTTCTGAGAGGACCTCCCCCATGAATTCAGAACAAGGCTTCCAGCTCGCCGATCTCGGCCGCATCGTGCGAAAGCGCGCGATGCTGGTCGGATCGGTCACCGGCGGAGCGTTGCTCCTCGCGATCCTCGTGTCCTCGTGGTGGCCGAACGAGTACGAGTCGTCGGCGATCATGCTGATCGAGCCGCAGACGATCAACACGGATCTCGTCGAGTCCAACCTCCAGCAGACGAACCTGAACGATCGGCTGCACCTGATCCAGATGCAGATCCTGAGCCGGAGCCGCCTCTCGGACATCATCGACAAGCTGAACGTCTACCCCGAAGAGTCCAAGGAGATGACCCGGGAGGAGATCATCGAGCTGATGCGGGAGAAGATCGCGGTGAAGCCGCTGCTCTCCGAGCTCGAGGCGCAGGCGGGCATCCGCAGCAACAACGTCCAGATCAACACCTTCGAGCTCGCCTTCCGACACCAGAACCCGGTGATGGCCGCCGAGGTGGCGAACCGCATCGGCCGCTCCTTCGTCGAGGAGCACCTGAAGGATCGCACGCGGCAGTCCAGCGACACCTCGCAGTTCATCGAAGCCGAGCTCGCGGAGCTCGGCAACCAGATCGGCGAGGTCGAACGCCAGATCGCCGAGGTGAAGACCGCCAACACGGGCCGTCTGCCCGAGGATCTGCCGGCCAATCAGCGCCTGCATGAGCGCCTGATCCAGCAGATGCGGGACGTGAAGCGCGACCTCGCGATGGCCCAGAGCGACGAGGCCTTCTACCGATCCCAGGTCGACTCGGGCTTCTCGTCCGACGTCTTCCGTTACAACTCCGGCGTCATGACGCCGGAGCGGCGGCTCGAGGGGCTGCGGCTGCTCCTCAACGAGTACAACTCCCGCGGCTTCACCGAGAAGCACCCGGACATGATCCAGACCCGCGCCGAGATCGCTGAGCTCGAGGCCCAGGCGAACAAACCCTCCGAGCCTGGATCGAACGAGCCCCTGTCGATCGCGCAGCAGACGGCCAAGGCCGAGCAGCAGCGCGCGGCACTTCGGCTGCGCTCCGCCCAGGACGAGTTCGAGCGCCTCAAGGAGCAGCTGACCGACATCGAGGGACGCCTCGCCGCGACCCCGAGGGTCCAGGGATTGCTCCACTCGCTCGAGCGCCAGTGGGAGCACCTCTCGTCCAGCTACCAGGAGTTCAGCGGCAAGCAGCTCGAAGCGAGCGTGGCCGCCGACATGGAGCGGCGTCAGAAGGGCGAGAAGTTCCGGGTGCTGGAGGAGGCGGTGCCGGCGGAAGAGGTGGCTTCGCCGAACCGGCCCGCCATCGTCGCGCTGGCCCTCGTCTTCGGGCTCGGCCTGGCGGTGGGCCTGGCCTTCCTGCTGGAGGCCACCGACCGCTCCTTCCACTCCGTGAGCAGCCTCCAGGCCAAGCTCGGCATTCCCGTGCTGGCGGCGGTGCCGAAGATCCAGCTGGCCAGTGACCTGGCCCTCGAGCGACGCCGGAAGCTCCGCCACACCCTGGCGGCCGTGACCCTGACGGGGGCGGTCCTGGCCCTCTCCCTGGTCGGCAACTGGTACGTGAACAGCGGCAGCCCCGGCGCCGGCGCCGTGCCCGCGGCCCAAGAAAGGGCGGCGGGCGGCCGATAAGGCCGGTCCGAGACGGAAGGAACGACGACCCCCCCATGTACCACGAGCACTACGGACTCGTCCGCAGCCCCTTCGAGATGACGCCGGACCCGGCGTTCCTCTACCTCGGGGATGCGCACCGCGAGGGTCTCGCGACCCTCGTGTACGGCGTGCGCGCGCGGAAGGGTTTCACCCTGCTCACGGGCGAGGTCGGGACGGGAAAGACCACGCTCCTCCACGCACTGCTGGCCCAGCTCGACCGCGACACCCTGTCGGCGTTCATCTTCAACCCGCGACTCCAGCCCCTGGACTTCTTCCGGATGATGTTCGACGAGTTCGGCATCGAGGAGGAGTGCCACAGCAAGGCCGACTACCTGCTCGCCCTGAACCACTTCCTGATCGAGCGGCTGGAGCAGGATCTCTCGACGCTGCTGATCGTCGACGAGGCCCAGAACCTGTCGCCCGAGATGCTGGAAGAGGTGCGGCTGCTCTCCAATCTCGAGACGCCGACCTCGAAGCTGATCCAGATCATGCTGGTCGGTCAGCCCGAGCTCTGGGAGATGCTCTCGCGCCCCGAGCTGCGTCAACTGCGCCAGCGCATCGTGCTCCGCCACCGCCTGCGACCCTTCACCGAGCAGGAGACCCACGACTACGTCGAGGAGCGTCTGCGCCTCGCCGGCTACACCGGCAAGGGCCTGTTCAAGAAGGCCGCGCACAAGGAGCTCTACCGGGTCTCCGAGGGCATCCCGCGGCTTATCAACATCGTCTGCGACGGCGCCCTGCTGCTGGGCTTCGGTCGCGATCTCGACATCCTCGGCGCCGATGCGATCCGAGAAGTCGCCGATGACCTGGAGCTCGGAGGGGCCGAAGAACCGGCCCCGGCGGGCCACGAATCCACCCAGGCGGACACGCGCAAGAAGGCCGGTTTCTTCGGCTGGCTGCGCCAACGCCAGACAGGGGGAGTGTGATGGGAAAAGTGTACGACGCCCTCCGCAAAGCGGAGGAGCAGAGAGCGCGCCGCGTCGGCAACGTCACCGCCACGCCTGCGCCTTTCCTGCCCGAGGCTCCTCGGACCGCGGCAGAGCCTGCGGCCGGCGCGCTGCCGCCGCCCCCGCTCGCCGACTCGAGGCCCGCGGTGCCCGGCGGGGGCTTCCTGGATCGCCTTCTCGGTCGCGCCCATGCGGTGCGCGTCGACTCGGCGGCGGACTTCAACAAGCGTCGCATCACGCTGCTCCAGCCCGAGTCCTTCGTGGCCGAGCAGTTCCGAACCCTGCGGGCGCGCATCGATTCGATCGCGGCGACCAACCCGATCCGCACCCTCGCCGTGACCAGCTCGCGAGCCTCGGAGGGGAAGACCCTCTCGTCGATCTCGCTGGCGATCGTCACCTCGATGAACATGGGGCGCCGTGTGCTGCTGGTGGACTGCGATCTGCGGCTTCCCACCGTCCACAAGAGCCTCGGCCTACGCCCCGACGCCGGGCTTGCCGAGGTCCTGGCGGGGGAGGCCGAGGTCGACGAGGCGATCCAGCGCCTGGACGGAACCGAGCTCGACGTGCTGCCGGTGCGCGGCGTGCCCTCGAACCCGGCCGAGCTGCTCGCCTCGGAGCGCATGCGCTCGCTGCTCGAGGAGCTCGCGGGCCGCTACGACCGCGTGATCCTGGATCTGCCCTGCACCCTCGGCCTGCCCGACGCCAAGACGATGAGTGAGCTCTGTGACGGAATCGTCTTCGTGGTCCGGGCGGAAACCACCCCCGAGGACGAAGTCGCTGCCGCCATCGACGTGCTCGACCGACGCCGCATCCTGGGCGTGGTCCTGAACGGCGCGATCAACGACGAGTCCTACTACTACCCCTACTCACGCTCGAACTGAGCGGGGCGGCCGCTCCCCAGGGTGTTGCCAGTGCCCCTCCTGCCCATTCTCCTGGCGTTGGTCGCGGCTGCCGCGGTCACCGCGATCAGCGCGCCCATGGTCTCGCGGATGGCGATCGCCTTCGGAGCGATCGACCGGCCCAGCGAGCGCAAGGTGAACAAGCGCGTCGACGTGCCGCTGCTCGGCGGGGTCGCGGTCGCGATGGGGCTCTTCGTGGGCCTCGGCGTCGTACTGCTCACCCATCCCGAGCCCGCCGCCGTCGCTCCCCGCTTCGAGGGGCTGCTGGTGGGCGGCCTCCTGCTGCTGGGTCTGGGCGTCGTGGACGACCGCTTCGGCGTCTCCGCCTGGCCCAAGCTCGCGGTCCAGGTCGTCGCTGCCGCAGTCGCGTTCTTCTCGGGCTACGAGATCGACCACTTCACCGAGCCGGTGACCCGCACCGTGCTCGTCCTGCCCCCCTGGCTGGCGTGGGTCGCCACCACGCTCTGGATCGTCATCGTCACCAACTCCGTCAACCTGATCGACGGTCTGGACGGGCTCTGTACCGGGGTCTCGGCGATCATCGCCACGACGCTGACCGTGATCGCCTGGCAGGGTGGCTTCGTCCCCGGCGTGATCCTGGGCGCGGTCCTGATAGGTGCGCTCCTGGGATTCCTTCCCTACAACTTTCCGCCCGCGCGGATGTTCCTCGGAGACACCGGCGCGCTCTTCATCGGCTACGTGCTGTCGATCCTGGCCCTCGAGGGCTACGCGCGGGTCACGCTGATCACCTTCCTGGTGCCGTTGCTGGCCCTCGCGGTTCCGCTCCTGGACACGGTGCTCTCGGTGTTCCGGCGCGTCCGGCAGCGGGCCCACATCATGCAGGCCGACAAGATGCACCTCCACCACCGCTTGCTCAGCGAACACGGCGGCTCGCAGCGCCAGGCGGTGCTCTCGATCTACTTCCTGACCGGCTGTTTCTGTCTGATCGCCGTCTCCTTCGCCCGG
>JAJDAR010000280.1 GCA_029261775.1 Deltaproteobacteria bacterium
TCACGGCGTGCCCCCGGCGCGCGAGCGCATGGCTCAAGCGGCGGATGAAGATCGCGTCGCCCCCGAAGTGGTAGGGGGGGTAGAAGGTCGTGACCATCGCGAACTTCACGTCGCGAGTCCGGCCGTGGCCTCGAGCGCCGCGCGGGTCGCGCGGGCCGTCGTCTCCCAGCTCAGGGCTTGAGCGCGCTTCAGGGCGGTCTCTGCGAATGCCTTTCTTTCCAGCGGGTTGGACCACATGGTCTCGAGACAGCCTTCGAGGTCGCCCTCGGCGTCGGGAGCGAAGAACAGGCCGCCGCCCTCCAGCACCTGGGGCAGCGGGCTCTCCAGGGTCGCCACGCAGGGCGTGCCGCACGCAGCGGCCTCCACGGCGGGAAGGCCGAAGCCCTCCTCGAGGGAGGGCAGTACCAGCGCGAGGGCGGCGCCGTAGAGCTCGCGGAGCGGCTCGTCCGCGACGAACCCCGCCCAGTGGATGCGTCCGCCGAGCCCGGCCAAGGTGATCTCGCGGCGAATCGCCGTCACGTTGCCGTGGAAGGTGTCCCCGGCGTGGTCGCCGACCAGGATCAGGTGCACGTCGTCCGGCATCTTCAGGCGGGCGAGGGCGCGCACCAGGCCGATCACGTTCTTGTGTGGGTTGAACCCGCCCACGTAGAGCAGGAAGCGTCCGTCCCTCGGGATGCCCCGGGCCTCGAGCCAGTCCCGTGCGGGCTCGTCCGAGGCCGAAGGGTGGAAGACCGGCGACGGGCCCTCGGGTGTGACGATGATGCGCGACTCGGGGATGCCAATCTCCTGGGCGATGCGCTGCCGTGCATAGTCGGACACGGTGATGATGGTCTTCGCCTGCCAACGCGCCAGCCGGCTCTTGATCGTCCAGAGCAGGCGGGTCCGTCGGTCCGGGAACACGACGCGCCCGTGGCGCTCGGGGATGGTGTCGTGGATCGCGACGGCGATCGGCAGGCGGGAGGGGATCGGGAAGTAGCTGAAGACGGAGGGGAAGTAGAAGGCGTCGAGCTTGTGCCGCGCGACGCCCCGACCCATGCGCAGCAAGTCCAACGGGCTGCGGCTCCCGCTCGCGGAGGCCGCGCTCGCCTGGCTCTCCCCGGTGGCCAGCAGCATCACGGGCATGTCGGGCAGGTCGATCCCGGAGGCGGTCTGCGCATCGAGGAAGAGCTGATAGTCGTGCGCGTCCTCGGCCAGCAGCGGCGGCAGCAGCTCACGGAGAAAGCGGCCGTAGCCCCGCGCAGACGCGAGGCAGGTGCCATCGATGCCGATCGTCAGCCGGCGCCGGCCGGACGTGTCGACGGGACCGCCGCGGGCGGCAGGGTCCAGGCTCGGGTGGTGATGTCGGTCGCCCAAAGGGGTCGATTCCTCATGCAGCCCCGAGCCCCAGCGGTAAGTCGCCGGAAGGTCCCGGGAGGTGTCGCCGAAATGGCAAACCAGAGTGCGGCCCCCCCGGGGTGTCCCGGGAACGGTACACTCCTGCCTCCGGGAGGCCAAGGCAGCCTCCGGAAGCCGCTATCGAGGACCCAGGGGGCAGCCGATGGGTCTTGGGGCGTGCCTGGTCGGACGGCTTCTTGCCGTCAGGATCTCTTCGGCTGACACGCCCTTGGCCTTCACGACGACTCACTCGATCGGATTGGACCCACTCCAGGAGCCTGTGTGACTGAATGCGTCGTCATCGGGGCCGGCCCCGCCGGCCTCACCGCGGCCTATGAGCTGGCCAAGCTCGGGCGCCACTCGACCGTCTTCGAAGCCGACGACGTCGTCGGCGGCATCTCGCGGACCGTCAACTACAAGGGCTACCGCTTCGACATCGGCGGCCATCGCTTCTTCACCAAGGTCGAGATGGTCGACGAGCTCTGGCACGAGATCCTGCTCGACGACTTCCTGGTCCGGCCGCGCCTCTCGCGCATCTACTACGACGGCAAGTTCTTCGACTACCCGCTCAAGCCGATGAACGCGCTGCTCGGTCTCGGCCCCATCGAAGCCGTGCGGATCGGCACGAGCTACGTGCTCTCCCAGCTCTTCCCGCACAAGGAGGAGCGCACCTTCGATCAGTGGGTGTCCAACCGCTTCGGCAAGCGGCTCTTCGAGATCTTCTTCAAGACCTACACCGAGAAGGTCTGGGGCATGCCGTGCGAGGAGATGAGCGCGGACTTCGCGGCCCAGCGCATCAAGAACCTCGATCTCGTGAAGGCCGTGACCACCGCCCTGCTCGGCAACTGGGCCCGCCGCGGCGAGGTGATCACGACCCTGATCGAGCAGTTCCACTACCCCCGCTACGGCCCCGGCCAGATGTGGGAGAGCTGCGTCAAGCGCCTGGCCGACAAGGGCGTGGAGACGATCATGGAGACCCGCGTCGAGGCGCTGCTCCACGAGAACGGCAGGGTACGGGCAGCGCGCGTGAGCGGGCCGGGCGGCACCCGCGAGGTCGAGGCCGACCACTTCCTCTCCTCGATGCCGGTGCGCAGCCTGCTGCACTGCATGGAGCCGGCGCCCCCGCCCGAGATCCTCGCGGCGGCGGATCAGCTCCGCTACCGCGACTTCCTGACCGTCGGCCTGATCGTCGACCAGGCCGAGACCTTCCCCGACAACTGGATCTACATCCACTCCCCCGACGTGAAGCTCGGCCGCATCCAGAACTTCAAGAACTGGAGCCCCGAGATGGTGCCCGACCCGAGCAAGACCGCGCTCGGACTCGAGTACTTCGTGAACGAGGGCGACGAGCTGTGGTCCGCGAGCGACGAGGACCTGATCGAACTCGGCAAGCGCGAGTGCGACCTGCTGGGGTTGGCGCCCTCGGACAAGGTGATCGACGGGACCGTGATCCGGATCCCCAAGGCCTACCCGGTCTACGACGACACGTACCAGGAGGCGCTCGCCGAGATCCGGGGTTGGCTCGAGGGGCTCCCGAACCTGCAGCTGATGGGCCGCAACGGGCAGCACCGCTACAACAACCAGGACCACTCCATGGTGACCGCCGTGTATGCGGCGCGGAACATCGCAGCCGGTGCGACGGAGTACGACGTCTGGGACGTGAACGTCGAGGACGAGTACCACGAGGAGCAGCGCGAGGACGCCACGGCAGCGAGCGGCGACCGCCTGGTCCCCGGCCACGTGGCCGAAGAGGATCTCCTCGAGCTGGTCCGAGGCGCCTTCGCCCGCTACGACGCCGTGGCACTCGGCTCCGCGCTGGGCGTGGTGACGGCGCTCGGCTTGTTCCTCGCAACGGCGGCGCTGCTCGCCCAGGGCGGCCCCAACGTCGGCGCCAACCTCATGCTGCTCGCCAACTATCTGCCCGGCTTTGCCGTGGACTGGACCGGTGCCGTGATCGGCAGCGCGGAAGCGGGCGTCGTGGGCTTCGGCTTCGGCTGGCTGCTGGCCAAGCTCATCAACGGTGTGATCATCCTGGAGGAGCGGAACCTCCTGGGCCAGATCGAGGGACGCGCCCTGGATCTCTTCGAAGGAGAGGACTGAGATGGCGACGCAAGCCTTGGCGACGGACGAGCGCGGCCTCATCCAGGCGGCGATCGTGCGCATGCGTGCGCGGATCATGGCCGTGGTGTTCGGGCTGCTCGGAGGCGTCAGCGTGTTCGCGGCGACCGCCTGGCTGCTGCTGCGCGGCGGCCAGCAGGTCGGCAAGCACCTGAAGCTGCTGAACAACTACTTCCCGGGCTACGACGTGACCTGGACCGGTGCCTTCCTGGGCTTCTTCTACGGGGCGCTGGTCGGCGCCGCGCTCGGCTTCACCCTCGCCTGGGTGTACAACCGCGTCGCGGAGAGCCGGGACCCGGCCTGATCCGCCGGAGGCACGCGTGCGCGCGGCGCTCACCTTTCACGGCATCGATCCGAGCGGCTCGGTCCTCTCGGTCGCGCCGGATCAGCTCCGCGGTCTGTTGACCGCGATCCGCGGGTCCGGCCACGAGATCGTGAGCCTGAACCAGCTGCTGGAAGCGCCCGGCTCCCCGGCGCGCGTGGCCCTGACCTTCGACGATGGCTTCCGCTCCGTGCACGACGAGGCCCTGCCGATCCTGCGCGATGCCGGCGTGACCGCCACGCTCTTCCTCACGACCGGTTTCCTCGGCACCGACAACGGCTGGCCGGGTCAGCCGAGCTGGGCGCCGCGCTTTCCGCTGCTCGATTGGGACCAGGTCGAGGCGCTCCACGAAGCCGGCTGGCAGATCGAGGCCCACACCGAGCACCACGCCGACTTGCGGGGCCTGTCGAACGACGCCCTGGACGAAGAGCTCGGCCGGGCCGACGACGCGATCGAGGCCCGGCTCGGTCGCCGGCCGCAATCCTTCGCCTACCCCTATGGCTACCTGGATCCGACGGTTCGCGGGGCCGCCGCGCGCCGCTACCGCTCCGCCTGGACCACGGAGCTGGCCAGCCTGGACGGCGGCACGCCCGATCCGCTGCGCCTGCCTCGCCTGGACGCTTACTACCTGCGCGAGCCTCGCGTGCATCGGCGCTTCGGTGGAGCGGCCTTTCGCGGCTACCTCGCCGCTCGTCGTCTGCTGCGGGAGCTGCGTGCTGCATGAGGCATCCGACCCGAAGCCGGGAAGCGCGACGCCGATGACGGCTCCGCAGCCCGTTCCCGCGAAGCCCACCGTGACGGCCATCATGCCCGTCTACAACGGTCGAGCGTACCTCCAGGAGAGTCTGCCGCCGCTGCTCGCCCTGTGCGAAGAGGGCGAGCTGCTCGAGGTCCTGGTGGTCGACGATGGGTCGACGGATGGCTCGGGACCCTGGGCGGGGGACCGCGGCGCTCGAGTGCTGGAGACCGGCGGGCGCGTGGGACCCGGTGCGGCCCGCAACCAGGCCGCGCGCGAGGCCCGCGGCGAGGTGCTGCTCTTCGTCGATGCCGACGTGGTGATCCATCGCGATG
>JAJDAR010000281.1 GCA_029261775.1 Deltaproteobacteria bacterium
CGGGCCGACCTGCACACCGATGTGACCCAGACCGTCGAACTGCGTGCCGACCTGGCCGATCTCCGTCGCCAGGAACTCGTCGTTCCAGAGCCCCTGGTTCCTTCCCACGGCAGAGCCGGTCGGTCCACCCGGGATCCGCAACGAGAACTGGCGCGCGCCGAACAGCGGCATGTCGGCGGTGTACTCCTGGCCGATCTTGAGCACGCGGTTCCGTTTCACGAGCGCGAGGGCTCGCGCGACCACCTCGGGCCTGGTGTACCAGTTGGTGGAGCCGGCCTCGTCCCCTGCCCCCCAGACCGGGTGCGGCCACCAGCGCTCGCCGAGCGGAGTCTCCATGCAGGTGCCGTCGACCCAGGCCTTGCCCGCCAGGTCGCGGTAGGCCTCGCAATCGGCGAGGGCGGGCGAGGCGATCAGCAAGACGGTCAGCAAGGGAAGCGGGACGGGGCGGATCATCTGGGCTCTCCTGTTGAGGAGCCGCAGGGTACACCGTCAGCCCCCTTGCAAGGCGTCTGGGACGTAACGGAAGAAGGGCACCTGCACGAGCGGCTGATTGAGCCAACCGATCACCGGATGATGGTTCAGGAACTCCGACACGTAGACCTGGGCCACGAAGGCGAACCAGAGCCCGACCAGAGCGGCCAACGCTGAGCCGCGGAGCCCCAGGCGTGCGGTGCCCTTGGCGGCTCGGACGACCGCGGGGACCGGCGCGGCGGGCTCCACCTCGAGGAAGCCCAGACGCCCGAGTGCATCCCGCTCGATCGGCGCGAGCGAGGAGAGCGGAACGTCGCCACCGCGCACCGCTTCGACGAGGGCCGACGCATACAGACGCGCAGCCGCCCGATGCACGATCACATGGCTCCAGAACACGAAGACGCCCGACGCCAGGAACCACGTTTCGAGAGAAGCCAGCACCTCTGCGTCCGCCAAGGCCGCGTACGCATCCGAGCGATCGAAGGCGATGGGGGCGGTCTTCAGCAGGACGACGACGAAACCCAGGGCCGCGTAGAGCGCCGCGAGGCGAACGCATCCGAAGCCGCGACGTCGAACCAGGTCCCGAACCAGCGAGAACTGCCAGAAGTCTCGCCAGCGCCCGGTCGCGGCGTGGCGCGCCTGGGCCATCGGCACGTAGAGCATGGCGACGATGAAGAGCGCCACCCCGAGGAGGCCGGTCAGCGGACCGACGGCCGCCTGCTCGTACCCTTTGTGAAAGGAGTTGTTCCAGCCGTCGTACCAGGAGAAGAGCCACAGGGCACAGCCGGGCAACGTGAGCACCCAGGTGTTGAAGAGTGCCGCGGCGCCCACCCTGAGGTTCAGCCAGAGCGGTCGCAGGCGGCCGCGCAGGCCGCCGCCGCCGGGGCCCAGGAGCCAGGTCGGTGGCTCGGTCAGCTCCCGGGTCGCCGGCGAGTCTCCACAGAACGCCGCGAATCCCTGATCCGTGCTGGCGGCCCGGTGGAAGGTCCGGAACGTCTCCCGCTGCATCATCCGCCAGGTCCATCCGACGATCAGCAGCGAGAGGACGCCCTGGGTCAGCACGGCGCCGAGGATCGTGTTCTTGAGCGTGGCAAGACGCTGCCTCACGCCCAGGCCTCATCGAGCGGCGCACCGTCGCCATGGGGCATGGAGAAGCCCATCACCCGTCCGATCGTCGGCGCGACCGCGATCTGCTCCACCACCCGATCGATGACCTGCCCTCGCGCCACACCCGCCCCGAACACGAGGGCGAAGATCTCCCGGCTCGACCGCGAGTTGAAGTGGTGCTGGTAGGGCACGGCCATGTAGCGGTTGTCGTCGCGTCCGCAGTCCGGGGCGACCACGAAGACCGTCCGATCGCGGTAGAAGGGATCGCTCTCGGCGGTCTCGACGAGCTGGCGGATCCCGTCGTCGATGACCGAGATCGCACGGGTGTAGTGGGTGGGGTTGCCCCAGTGGACGTAGTCGGGATCGTTGTAGTTGACGAGCAGCAGGCGCGGGCGCAGCTCGCCCATCGCGCGTCGGGCCAGCTCGGTCAGCAGCCGATCGCCCCGGGGATTGACGAGGCCGCTCTCGCCGTAGTGGCCGCGCCAGCGCTCCCAGAAGGCCTCGATCTCGGGCCCCTGCCCGTCCCGGTTCTGGTCGCGATGGTCGAGCGACTCGAGCCGGGCGAGCTCGGCCCGCTTCTCGCGTTCCTCCGCCTCGTCGAGCTTGCCTTCGCGAAGCTGGCGCCGGAGCAGGAAGCACTTGAACCGGTACAGGCTGAGCACGTTGCAGCGGTAGCGCGGCCCGAAGTCCTCGTGATTCGAGAACGCGTAGAACTCCTCGTCGGTGCGGTCCTCGCCATTGACGATCAGCGTCTGGTGGGGTGCCACGGCGTACTGCTTGCGCAGGGTCTCGAAGAGGGTCGGCGATTCCGCCTCGAAGCGGTCGCCGAGGAATCGGCCGTTCACGTCCTCGTAGTGCGCGTAGCGACCGATCAGCAGGTTCAGCGTGCCCTGGCCGTGGCTGGTGTCGATGCCCGGGGCGGAGGAGATCTCCATCCTCGGGAAGAGCGTGCCGCGGGGCACCAGCTCGTGGAGGAGATAGGGCGCGTGGGAATGTGCCGGATCGATGCTCTCGCGACGCCTGACCCCGCCACCGAAGCGGATCAGCACGACGTTGGGCCCGCGGTAGTCCGGCTGGGCCAGAGCCCGACGCGGCAGACCGGGACACACCAGGGCGCCGAAGGCGGTGGTTCCGGCGGCCCGCAGCAGCTGGCGCCGTGTGAGGCTGGGTTTCATCGGAGACCTCGCGAGCCCGGCATCGTGGGTCCTACGACCCACGGCGCTGCGGGGTTCACGGGGGTTCACCGGGGCTCACCGGCGCTCATCGGCCGGAACCGGCGCCGGCCCGAGGCGAGATCAATCCCGTTCGCACACTCCAGGCTCGCCGGGCCAGATGCAGAGCGCGTTCGGGGGACAGACGCTGGAGCCCTCGCAGTGGAACCCGACCGGGCAGTCCGCGTCGAAGTCGCAGGCCGCCGGCTCGCAGAGGCCAGGCTCTCCCTCCCAGACGCAGACCACGTCCTTCGGACACACGCTCGAGCCCACGCAGGTCGAGCCCTTCGGGCAGTCGCTGTCGAAATCGCACACGACGGGCTCGCAGGTCGGCGGGCCACAGACGGCGCACAGCGGGCAGGTGGGGTCCGGCGGGCACGGGTTGCAGGTGGATCCGGCCGCACAATCCAGGTCGGAGCTGCAGGCCCCGCAGCTCGGATCGGGCTGGCATCCGACGCCATCCACGAAGTTGCCACCGGGGCCGCAATCACAGCCTGGAATCAGCGCGAGGCAGGCGTTCGGCTGGCCACAGAAGCGATGACCGCAGGCGGTGGGGTCCCACTTGCCACCGGTCCGCTCGCACAACTGCTCTTCCGAGGGCTCGCACTGCGGGCAATCCCGCGAGGTGCAGTCGACGGTACCGTCGTCGCGGCAGAAGCAGCGGTTGCAGCCGTCGCCATCCCAGAAGGTGGTCTTCGCCGGTCGCATCAGACCGTCGTGGACACAAGCGGCGCAGGGCCGAAGGCTGCAGATGGGCCGCCCCGCTGCGACACAGCTGCACGTGTTGCAGCCGTCTCCGGCCGGCCCGGTACCCCCGACCGGAATGAATTGGCCGTTCACTTCGCAACCCGGCCCGCAATCACTCCACCCGTTGGGGATGTCGCAGACGCTCCCGAAGAGGACGCACTCGCCGGTGGCGGGATCGAGCTGGGGCGGCGGCACGACGGCAATGCAGACGGCGGCATCGCGGCACTCGCAGTAGCTCTTGCCGGAGAGGTCGGTCTTCAACCCGAACGGGCAGGCGAGCTGGCAGTCGCTCTCGCACAGCGGCGGCTCCGGCGCACAGCGCGTGCCGAGCAGGGCCAGTAGGACGACGGCGAGGAAGGCGAGGAGCGGCAGGCGGTGCAGGGTCGACACGGTACGGCCTCCAAGGTGGCATGGGCCGCGGGTGGCGCGGCGCCTGCCCCTTCCCAGCCTCCATCATACCCCCAGCCGTCCGCACTCCTCGACCCCGGAAAACATCCGTGAAAACAGCGGCTTGCCAGCATTGAACTGCCCGACGTCAAGACGTGACCCACTTGCGGAACCCCAGGAGGCCCCGTCATGTCCCATCCCCGCCGCCCGGCAGACCGCGAGTTCCCGCTTCGGCTGAACCGCGGGCAGGCCCTCGGCCTGCTCGGAGTTGCCCTCGCCCTGACGCTGGGCTTCCTGCTCCTCGCACTGGGCAACGAGCGGGGTCTCGTCTTCATGGGTCTGCTGGAGCTCGGCCCGCAAGCCGCCACGCGGTTCTACGCCGCGCTCGCAGTCGGGCTGGGCGTCGCCGTCCTTCCCGGTGCCTGCGCGGTTGCCACCAAGGGCCTCTGGCTCGACCAGCGCGTGGCCTTCGTCGAAGAGGGGCTGCTCCTGCCCGCGGGCTTCTGGTCCGGAGACGAGATCGTCGTGGCCTACCAGGACATTCGCGAACTCACGATCGCCCGCTTCGGAGAAGAGCGCGTCCTCACGATCTGCCTCGCCGAGCGGCGCTTTCGGATCGGACGCTCGTGGCTCCCGACCGAGCAGGCCTTCGATGAGATCGCCGAGCGACTCTCGAGGAACACGTCGCAGGACCGAACTGCGGTCTGAAACCCACAGGAAAGCACTCGACTTTGGACTCGGGCGCGGAAGCCGCCGCGCCGATTTGACCGGTTGGTCACCGTGCAGGAGTCTCCTCGCACGGCTCCCGGCCCAGGAGGACTCCATGCATCGCATCACGACCCTCATCACCGCCGGCCTCTTCCTGCTGGCCGCCCACACGGCAAGCGCCGCCACCGTGCTGTTCGTACTCGACGCGTCGGGAAGCATGTGGGGACAGATCGACGGCGAGCCCAAGATCGACATCGCTCGCCGCGTCCTCGGTGACCTGGTGACGGATCTGCCCGCCGACGTCGAGATCGGATTGCAGGCCTACGGCCACAACCGCAAGGACGACTGCGCCGACATCGAGATGCTGGCCGCTCTCGGCTCGGACCGCGGTGCCCTCAAGGAAGCCGTGCAGACCCTGAGCCCGAAGGGAATGACTCCGCTCACCGAGTCGATCAAGCGTGCGGCCGCCGAGCTGCGCGAGGTCGAGGGAGCCTCCTCCATCGTCGTGGTGAGCGACGGCAAGGAGACCTGCGACGCCGA
>JAJDAR010000282.1 GCA_029261775.1 Deltaproteobacteria bacterium
GCCCACAGCTCGGCGACCTCGCGGCGATGGGCGTCGAGGCTCTGGCCCTCGGCGATGCGCAGCGCGTTCTCGATCCAGGCGTACTGCTTGACCGGCAGCACCTGGCCGTGCCGGATCTCGAGCGGGTGCATGATGTCCTCGGCCGGGCGCCAGACCTCGTCGGGGTCGCCCGGGCAGGCCCGCAGCGCCGCTTCGGTGCCGGCGATCTGTGCACGCAGGCTGCGGTACTTCGCCTCGCCTCCCGCCACGATGCAGACGTCGGCGCGGCCCTCGGCGATCGCGCGCCCGGCCGCTCCGAACAAGGTCGTCTGCAGCACGCCGATCTCGGCCAGCACGCTGCGCGCCCCGCTCGCCCCGATGGCCTCTGCGAGGGCACGCCCCGGGTCCTGGTAGTCCCAGAAGCCGCGCGGGACGGCGATCCAACCCGCCCGCTCGAGCAGCGCCTCCGAGCCCGCGTCGCGCGCAGCCCCGAGGATCGCCTGGGCCATCAGCTCGAGGGGCTCGGCTGCATGGGCCGGGTCTTCGTGGCGCTGGGAGGCGGTGCCGGCGCCGACCAGCACCGGCGTCCGGGGATCCATGGGGGCTCCTGCTCGGGGCGCGAGCAGGCTACCGGCGCGCCCCCGGGTCGTCCACGTCGCGTCCGACCCAGGCCGGTCCGCGTTCGCTACCCCTTGCCTGCATGGTCGGGTCGCCGTCTTCCTCGCCCCGGGCGGAGCTGGTCCTGGTCGGGGGCGGACACGCCCACGTCCAGGTTCTGCGGCGTTGGATGATGGACCCGCTTCCCGAGGTCGGTCTCACCTTGGTGCTCGATCGACCCGAAGCGGTCTACTCGGGCATGGTGCCCGGCTTCGTGGCGGGTGACTACGCGGCTCCCGAGCTCGAGATCGACGTCGTGCCGCTGGCCCGCCGGGCGCGCGCACGCGTGATCCTGTCGGCCGCGACCCGCATCCTGCCCGAAGAGAAGAAGATCGAGCTGAGGGGCCGGCCGGCGATCCGCTACGAGCTGGCGAGCCTCGACGTCGGCTCGACGGTGCGGGGCCTCGAGCTTCCGGGCGTCGCCGACCACGCGCTCGCCACGCGCCCGATCCGAAGCTTCGTCGATCAGCTCGAAGGGCGCCTCTCCCGCCTCGATCCGGGCGCACGACTCGTCCTGGTCGGCGGGGGCGCCGCGGGGGTGGAGCTCGCCTTCACGCTGCACGCGCGGCTCGCCCAGGCGGGACTCGGCATCGATCTGGCCCTCGTGACCGACGAGGGAGGGGTGCTCCCAGGGGCGGGGCCGGCCCTGCGCCGCCGCGCCGAGGCGGAGCTCGCAGCGCGCGAGGTCCAGGTGCTCGCGGGGGCGCGAGTGCGAGCCGTCGATGCCAAGGGTGTCGTGCTCGAGGACGGGACGCTGCAGGCGGCGGATCTCGTGATCTGGGCGACCGGTGCGGCACCGATCCCGTTGATCGTGGCCTCGCCGCTTCCCAAAGACGCACGGGGCTTCGTGCGCACCCGTGAGGATCTGCGCGTCGAGGGGACCGAGGACCTGTTCGCAGTCGGCGACTGCGCGGCGCCGACCGCGACGCCCTGGGTGCCGAAGGCCGGGGTGCACGCGGTGCGCGCGGGTCCGGTGCTCGACCGCAACCTGCGCGCGGCCCTCACGGGCCGGGCGCTTCGGCGCCACCGTCCCCAACGGGACTTTCTCGCGCTCCTGAATCTCGGAGGCCGTCGCGCGCTCGGCGGCAAGTGGGGCATGGCGATGGGCGGCGAGGCGATCTGGCGTCTCAAGGACTGGATCGACCGCCGCTTCATGGAGCGCTTCCAGGTCCTGGAGGAAGACGGGAACGACGCTGCGCTCTTCCCGACGCCCGAGGCGATGGGCATGGAGGAGATGGCGTGTGGTGGCTGCGCCGCCAAGGTCGGCGCGTCGCCGCTCGGTCGGGCGCTCGAGCGACTGGCGCCTGCCCCTCCCGATGCCAGCGTCGTGATGGGGCTCGCGGCGCCGGACGATGCGGCCGGGCTTCGGACGCCGGGCGGTGACGTGATGCTGGCGACCGTGGACGGGTTCCGGGCCTTCACCGACGATCCCTACCTGGTGGGCCGGGTGGCGGCCGTGAACGCCGTGAGCGACGTGTACGCAAAGGCCGGGGTGCCGCGACACGCGATGGCGCTCGTGACCGTTCCCGACGAGGACCCTTCGCGCGCCGAGGAGACGCTCTTCCAGGTGCTCTCCGGCATCCGCGCGGCCCTCGACCCGCTCGGGATCTCGCTCGTCGGGGGACACTCGACCGTGGGTCCCGAGCTCTTCGTCGGCCTCAGCGTGAGCGGCGACGCCGGGGACGACCTCCTGGCCCTCGGTCAGGTCCAGGTCGGTGACGAGCTGGTCCTCACCGCACCGCTCGGAACCGGCGTGCTGCTCGCAGCCGACATGCAGGGCCGCGCACGAGGGAGCTGGCTCTCGGCCGTTGTCGAGCACATGACGCGCACGAATCGGGGCGCCGCCGAGGTCGCGCGACGCTTCGGCGCCCATGCGGCGACCGACGTCTCCGGCTTCGGCCTGGCGGGGCACCTGCAGGAGATGCTGTTGGCGGCAGGTCTCTCCGCCCGTCTCGATCCGTCGGCGCTGCCCGCCTTGCCCGGCGCGCTCTCCCTGCTGCGTCGTGGCTTCCGCAGTCAGTTCCATGCGCAGAACGCCGAGGGACGCCGCGGCATCGCAGGGCTCGCGGGTGTGTCCCCGGCCGAGGCGGAGCTGCTCTTCGATCCGCAGACGGCGGGGGGCCTGCTGATCGCCTTTCCGCCCGAGCGGTCGGGTCCGGCCCTGGCGGCCCTGCACGAAGCCGGAGACGTGGCGGCGACCTCGATCGGCCGGGTCGGCCCGGAGCGCTCCGACGGCGTGCGCCTCGAGATGTCGCCGCCCTCGGCGGTCGGCTGACGGGTGCGACTCGCCGGCTCCGGTCGTCGGCTCCGGCCGTGCGGGGCAGGGCGCTACTTGACGGCGCCGCTGGCGCGCAGCTTCTCGATCCCCGCAGCGTCCTTGCCGAGCTCGGCCAGGACCTCGTCCGTGTGCTGGCCCGGCTCGGGGGCCATCCAGCGCGGAGCCCACGGCGTGCCCTCGAAGTCGCAAGGCGACGACGGGAGCAACGTCGTCGCTCCGTCGTCGGGGACCTCGCACCATCCGCCGGCGGCGCGCGCCTGCTCGTCGGCCATCACCTCCTCGAGATCCTGGACCGGTGACCACCACATGTCCTCCTCGCCGTCGAAGATCGGTGCCCACTCGGCGAGGGTCTTCGTCGCGAAGACGCGATCGAGCTCCGCGATCAACACAGCTGCGTTCTGCGCGCGGGCCTTCGGCGTGGCGAAGCGCTCGTCCTCCAGCCACTCGGGGTGACCGGCGATCCGCGCCAGAGGCGGCCAGTGCCGGTCGCCTTCGAGCCCGACGATCCAGAACCAGCGTCCGTTCTTGTCCTGGTAGTTGTTGATGCAGGGGTTGCCCATCTGCTTGCGGTCCGCGACCGCGAGACCCACGCCGAAGCGGAGGGCCGTCGCGAGGTCGAAGCTCAGCGTGTAGATGCCTTCGCGCAGCAGCGACGTGGAGACGAGCTGTCCCTTCCCGCTCTTCTCCCTCGCATAGAGGGCAGCCGAGACCGCCGCCGCGGCGGCGAGCCCGGTGTTGTGGTCCCCCATGCCGCCGCGCTGGAAGGGAGGGTGGCCGCCGGGCTGGGTGAGCATGTGGGCGATGCCCGAGCGCGCCCAGAAGGCCGCGATGTCGTAGGCCGGGCGATCCTTGTCCGGGCCTTCGAGCCCGAAGCCCGTGACCGCGGCGTAGACCAGCCGCGGGTTGCGAGCCAGAAGCGCCTTCGGGCCGAAACCGATCCGCTCGAGCCCCGCCTGGCGCACGTTCGTCACGAACACGTCGGCCCCATCGATCAGCTCGAGGCCGAGGTCCCGTCCGTCGTCCGTTCGGAGGTCGACGACGATGCTGCGCTTGCTGCGGTTGTCCATCTCGAACGGCGGATTGAAGGGCAGGTCGCCGCCTAGCATCGCCGCGAACAGGCGCGCCGGATCGCCGATGCCGGGAGGCTCGATCTTGACGACGTCGGCTCCCCAGTCCGCCAGGATGCCTCCGGCAGCGGGGCCGGCCACCCACACCCCCATTTCCACGACCCGGATTCCCTCCAGAGGACCCATTTCCGACTCCTTCGTTGCGTGGTGGACTCTATCCGAAGGCCCCCCGAGGGCGCCGCTCCAGCGGAGGGCCGCGTCGGCCGATTCAGGGAGCATGAGCGGCCCTGCCCAGCGACTCCTCTTTGCGGTGCTCGCACTCGCCCTTGCGTGCAACCGGGTCGAGGTGACGCCCGAACCGGCGCCCGCGCCGGCTGAGCCCGAGGTGGAGAAGCTCCTGCCGCCGGCGAACAGCGAGCTCTCCCTCGAAATCGATCTCGACGCCGCCTTCCACCTCGACCGCCATGAAGGACACGCGATGGTGCTGCGCATAACCGACGTTCCCGACGTCGAGGTGTGGATGGTGGTCGGGCGCGATCCGATGGACGGTCCGATGCCGAGCCGCGATGCGCTGGTCGCCAAGGCCCGGGCCTTCCTCGAGCCGATTCACGGCGAGGTATCGGAGCGCTTCACCGCGGTGGGCGATGCGCTGCTCACATTCGACGCGGGCCAGAAGGACGGGAACCGGATCCTCCACACGGTGAACTGGCTGCTGATCCGTCCCGGTCAGCACGACGTGCTCCGCGCGGACGTCTCCCTGAGGATGCCGCAGCGCTGGTCCGAGCAGCGGGCGATGCGGCGTCTCGCCGAGCACATCGGCGAGCGCCTGCTCGAGGCGCGCTTCCGGCCGGACCGCTAGCCCGGACCGTCGACCCTCGTGGGCCGGCCCACCACCGCCCTCCGGGACGGCTATGGTCGCGGCATGCGCGAGCTGGGCGTCATCGAGGCGAGCTTTCCGGGCCGACCGGCGTTCGACACAGCGGTCTCGCGCGCGTTGCTCACCCGGGTCGGGCGCGGCGACTGTGGCGAGACGCTGCGTCTCTACGTCCCCGACGACGTGCTCGCGTTCTCGGTCCTCGATCGGGTGCGCCCAGGCTTCGACGAGGCGGTGCGCGCGGCGCGGAGCACCGGCTTCGCCCCCATGCTGAGGCTGGCAGGAGGCCGCGCCGCCGCCTTCAGCACCCAGAGTCTCGCCTTCGCGTGGTGCGTCCCCGACGCCGACGCGCGCCATGGAATCGAAGCGCGCTTCGTGCGGCTCTCGGATCTGGTGTGCGGCGCGCTGCAGGACCTGGGCGTCGATGCCCGGGTCGGTGCGGTGGCGGGCGAGTACTGCCCGGGTGAACACAGTGTCAACGTGCGAGGCCGCCGCAAGGTGATGGGTGTGGGCCAGCGTCTGGTGCGCGGCGCCGCCCACGTGGGAGGCGTGATCGTGGTGCGCGAGGCACCCCGACTCGCGAAGGTGCTGGCCCCCGTGTATGCGGCGATGGAGCTGGAGCTGGACCCGGACGCGGTCGGGAGCCTGGACCAGGAGCTGCCCGACATCACCCTCGGTCGGGTCCGGGACGCACTCCTCGCCCGCTTCGCGGCCGACGCCGAGCTGGCGCCCCGGGAGCCGGAGCCCGAGCTCGTCTCGCTGGCCGAAGGCTTCGAGTCCGAGCACCGGTTGTAGCCCTGCGGTTTCGCCCTGGACCGAGCGCGTCGGGTCGAGCGGCCGACTAGGTGTCGTCGAGGAGCTCGCGCGCCTCGGCGGGGGGCACCGCCGGGCTGAACAGGAAGCCCTGCATCTCGTCGCAGCCCCAGGCCGTCAAGCGGGAGCGCTGGCCTTCGGTCTCGACACCCTCGGCGACGATGCGCAGGCCGAGGGCCTTGCCCATGGCGATGATGCCCTGGGTCAGGTTCGCATCCTCCGGATCGACCTCGATGTCCTGGATGAAGGAGCGGTCGATCTTGAGCGTGTCCACGGGAAGACGGCGCAGGTACGAGAGCGAGGAGTAGCCCGTCCCGAAGTCGTCCAGGGCCACACGCACGCCGAGTTCGCGGATCGCCTGCAGCTCGCGGATCACCAGCTCGGTGTCGTGCAGGACCGCCGTCTCCGTGATCTCCACCTCCAACCGCGAGAGGTCCGCACCGGCGGCGCGGGCGACCTCGGCCACCCGCTGGGCGATCCCGGGCCGGCGGAACTGCTCGGGCGAGAGGTTGATCGCCACGGAGACGTCGCAGCCCTGCGCTCCCCATTCGCCGATCTGGCGACAGGCCTGGCCCAGCACCCAGTCGCCGATCGGCTCGATCAGTCCCGTCTCTTCGGCGACGGGAATGAAGTCGCCCGGGCCGACGAGCCCGAGCTCCGGGTCGTGCCAGCGCAGCAGACCTTCGAAGCCGGTCGCTCGCCCCGACGAGAGCGAGACCTTGGGCTGGTAGTGGAGCTCGAACTGAGACTCGTCGATGGCGCGTCGCAGCTTGCCCTCGAGGATCAGGCGGCGCAGCGATCGCTCGTTCATCGACTGGGTGTAGAACTGGTAGCGGTTGCGACCGCCCTCCTTGGCCGCATACATCGCCGTGTCCGCGTTGCGAAGCAGCTCTTCGGGATTGTCCCCGTCGCTCGGAAAGACCGTCAGGCCGATGCTGCTGCCCACCACGACCTCGTGTCCTTCGACCGAAAAGGGCTGGGAGAGGGTCTCGAGCAGCCTGCGACCCACCGCAGCCAGGTCCTGCTCGTCGCGGAGCCTGGGGATCAGGATCGTGAACTCGTCGCCGCCGAAACGCGACACCGCCGAGTCGGCCGTCGCCGAGCCGTGAGAGCCTCCGACATCGAAGCCGGGATCGGAGCGGACCACCAGGTCCGCGCCGCGGACACTCATCACAAGCCGGTTCGCGACCTCCGAGAGCAGCGAGTCGCCGACCGAGTGGCTGAAGGTCTCGTTGATGCGCTTGAAGTGGTCGAGGTCGAGGTACACGACGCCGACCTTCCAACTGCCGCGCCGGGCCTGGCGCAGCGCGAGGTCC
>JAJDAR010000283.1 GCA_029261775.1 Deltaproteobacteria bacterium
GTCTCGTCCTTCCAGACGAAGGTCGGGGCCACGATCTCGGGCGGGAAGAGCGTCTCGTCCAGGGGGTAGGCGATCTCGAGCTGGCCCGAGGGCTCGCTCGGGAAGGCGATCGGCGCCGCGGGCGTGGCGGCATCGCGTCCGCAGGCGGACAGGGCGATGGCGGCGGCCAGCAGCAGGCCAGCGCTGGCCAGGGCCGCCCAGGGGCGAGGTCGGGGCTTCATCGTTCGGAGACCTGTCGGCGGAAGGGGGATGGGCCCGGGGCCGGGCATGCCCCGCGGGTTGGTGGCGATTGTCGGCGATCGGGCGGGGCGAATCAAACGAGGCCCCTGGGGGCCAGAGGTCACGAAACCGAAAACCGCTGATTTTTCGCCCCCCTGAAATTGACAGAGAGGCCAACCGGGCGACAATGGGCACGGATCCGATGCGGGGAAGTCGCTACTCCCTCGCCCGCCTGCCGAACCCGGAGAACCCGATGCACCTGCGCCGTTTCTTGCTCCTGCTCGCCGTGGCCACGTTCGCGACCGCGACCGCCGCCGACGCGCGTGTCCATCGCGTCCGTGAAGGCCAGTCGATCCAGGCGGCCATCGACCGGGCCCGGCCGGGCGACACGATCCTTGTCGATGCGGGGACCTATCAGGAGCCCGGCGCCACCTACGGCCTCCGCATCTCCACGCCCAACCTCCGCCTGATCGGCCGGACCCGCCGGGGTCGCGGCCACGAGCGCAAGGTCCGCGTGCTTCACAGCGGCACCCAGGAAACCGGCATCTACGCGGCGCCCGAAGGCTGCGAGTACAAGGATTCGGCCTGCGCCGGCGAGCTCGAGGGCTTCTACCTCCGCGGCTTCACGGTCGAGGGCTTCCCGGTGAACGGGATCCAGACGCGCTGGGTGAAGGGCTTCAAGTTCATCCGGAACGAGTCGATCGACAACCTGAACAACGGCATCTACCCGACGCTCTCGGCGCACGGCCTGGTAGCGAACAACTTCTCCTACGGCTCGCTCGACACGGCGCTGTGGGTCGCGGGCTCTTCGGACGTGCGCGTCATCGGCAACGAGCTGACCGGGGCGCCGACCGGCCTCGAGATCACCGTGGCCAACGACGTCCTGGCCATCTTCAACAACATCCACGACAACACCGTCGGAGTCGGCCTCTACCATCCGAACGCCGCCGGCAACCCGCAGATGCCGGAGATGAAGGACTGGGTCATCGCGTTCAACTGGATCCACGACAACAACCTGCCCAACCCTGCGCCGCCCGGGTCCTTCCAGGAGGGCCTGCCGCCCGGCAACGGCGTCCTGCTCCTCGGGGTCAGCGATCACGTCGTCGCGCGGAACTGGATCCAGAACAACGACGGGGCGGGGATCGGGGTGCTCGGCTGGTGTACGGCCGTCGCCCTGGGCGACCCCGCCCGCAACTGCAACAACAGCCCGCCGCAAGCGGATCCCGCCTCGAACAACAACCTGATCTTCCACAACTGGCTGCGCGACAACGGGGCCAACCCGGCGCCGATCGGCCTGCCTGGCGTGGACATCCTGTACGTCCAGTTCGAGCCGGCGTCCGGCAACTGCTTCGAGAAGAACAAGCCCGAGGACTTCACGTTCTTCACCACCGAGCTGAACGGCGAGCTGCCCAGCGACGGGTGCTAGCGGCCCGGCGCAGCTGAGCCTCGGGTCTCCAGGGCCAGGCCAGCCTTCGGGCTGAGCGTCCCGGCTTCCGCGATGGCGTTGCGCTATCGGTTCGAGCCTGCGCGCGGCCGGGCCTGGGACGTGCGCGCGCGGGAGCCGTTCGAGAGCCCGAGCCCGATCGCCGAGGATCGCAGTGCCCCCCCATCTCCAAGCCGAGACGATCCGGATGCACGGCTGCTCGATCGTCCTCCGTCGGGTGGAGGGTCCCGAGGCGAGGGAGCTCTACTTCTCCTGCCAGCCTCCGGCCGAGGAGGTGGCGGACGCGGGCTATCAGGCCGAGGCCGCCTACCGCGCGATCCTCGCCGTGCTCGAAGCCGAGGGGGGAAGCTTCGGGTCGGTCGTCTGCGAGACGCTCTTCCTGCGGAACATCGGCGCGGATCTGGCGCCGGTGCGTTCCGCGCGCGGTCGGGTCCTGGCGGAGTGCGAGGCGTCGTCGCATCGACCCGCCACGACCGAGATCGAGCAGCCGCCGGTGAATGAGCAGGCCTGCCTGGAGGTTTCGGTGCAGGCGGTCCTTCCGAACGGGCCACCGCTTCGGGTCGAGAGCTTCGCGGCCAGCACCGCCTGCGGCTGTGACGAGTGCGCCCGCTCGCACGGCCTGCGGTTGCACATCGGCGGTGAGGCCCGGTTCCACGCGGCCGGCCTCTACGGGCAGGGCGACGACGCCTACGAGCAGACGCTCGCCATGTTCGGGGTCGCTGAAGACCTGCTGCAACAGGCGGGGCTGGAGTTCGGCGACGTCGTGCGCACCTGGATCCACCTGCGCGACATGGAGCGCGACTACGCCGATCTGAACCGGGCGCGAAGGGCGTTCTTCGAGGCGCGCGGGATCGACCCCGCTCCGGCCAGCACCGGCATCGGTGGCGGTCCGGTTCCCGACGGGCACGATGTCTGCCTGGGCGTGCATGCCGTTCGGCCCGACCCGTCTCCGCCCGCACTCGTGCGCATGCTGATGACCGCGTCCACGCTCAACGAAGCCACGCTCTACGGCTCCGACTTCGCCCGCGGCATCCGGGTGGTGGAGACGAACAAGATCGCGCTCCACGTCTCCGGCACGGCGAGCATCGACGAGGCGGGAAGGACCGCACACCCCGGCGACTTCGACGCGCAGGTCGACCGCATGCTCGTCAACGTCGCCGCGCTCCTCGAAGGGCAGGGTGCCGGCTTCGGCGACGTGGTCTCTGCCGTCACGTACCTGAAGCGTCCGGCGGACGCAGAGCGCCTTCGTGCGAAGCTGCACGAAGCGGGCTTCGAGGGGTTCCCCAACGCACTGGTCGTGGCCCCGGTCTGCCGGCCGGAGCTGCTCTGCGAAACGGAAGCGCTGGCGGTCCTGCCGAGAGCCCCGTCGAGGTCCTCGAGCGGCGGTTAGGTCGCCCGCTTCGGTCGGACGAGGGGCGGTCTTCTCACGACGCCTGGGGCACGACCTGCGACGCCAGCTGCAGCCCCTCGTAGGCCAGGCCCGCTTGCAGGTCGCCCAGGCAGTCCTGGCACAGCGTGTGAGTGACCGAGCCGGAAAGCTCGGGCCGTCCATACAGGAGTCGTTCGCACCAGGCACAGACGCGGGTCATGGGAAGCCTCCTTTTTCTCCAGCTTTCTCCACCTGACTGCAGGGAGTGTGCCAAGCAGAACTGTCGGATCCGGCACGCTCGGCGAGCCAGGCGGCGCACGGGTCGGCGGCAGCGCAGGGAGTCTGTCCAATCCGAAGGCAGCCCTGCTCGACCGGGTGGCAGCCTCGCGACGGTCACCCTCGTCCTGCCGCTGGCGATCCGCCCGATTCTTCGAGCAGGACCGAGTCGGAAAAGAGCACGAAGCCGACCACGAACGCGAGCAGCAGGCTCGTCTAGTAGAGGGGGAAGCCGGGGCTCCACGGGAACCCGAGCAGGTTCGAACAGCAGCACCAGAAAGCGCTGCCGCCGGATCTCGCCGCGGGGCCGCACAAGCACGGCCGCCATCGGGACCCCCGGCCCGGGCGGAGCGAGTCGCCCGCGCGCTCGTCCACTGAGGTCGCCAGGAGGCGCTTGCCGGCGGACGAGCCGGGCCCCTACCCTGGCGGCCTCCATGGCGACCCCCACGCCCGCCGCCTCACAGCCCGAGATCCGCACGCTCCTGCTGTGCGACCTGGTGGCCAGCACGCGGCTGGTCGAGCGCGTCGGCGATGCGGTGGCGGGAGAGCTGCTGGCGCGTCATGACCGCTGTGCGCGCGACCTCCTCTCTCGCTTCAACGGTCGCGAGATCGACAAGAGCGACGGCTTCCTGCTGCTGTTCCAGCGCCCGATCGAGGCGGTGCGCTTTGCGATCGCCCACCAGGCCGAGCTGCGCGAGATCGGGGCGGCGTACGACTCGGAGATGCTCTCGCGGGTGGGCATCCACCTGGGTGAGGTCGTGCTCCGGGCCAACCCGCCCGAGGACGTAGCGCGCGGCGCGAAGCCCCTGGAGGTGGAAGGGCTCGCCAAGGCGATCGCGGCGCGGGTCATGTCGCTGGCCGGCGAGGGACGCATCCTGCTCACGCGCACCGCGTACGACTTCGCGCGTCGCGGCGCGGTCGGCGCCCAGGAGGAGCGATCGCTGCGCTGGGCGGCCCATGGGCTCTACCGCCTGGCCGGGGTCGAGGAGCCCGTCGAGGTCTGCGAGGTGGCCGAGCCCGGCGAGGGCGAGCTGACAGCGCCGCCCAGCTCGGAGAAGGCTCGGCGCGCGGACGAGGCGGGCACGCAGACGGGCGCGACTGATCCGCTGCTGGCCGTGCTGGCCTTCGACAACCTGTCGAGCGACCCCGAGATGCAGTTCTTCTCCGACGGGGTCAGCGAGGAGATCATCCAGCGGCTCTCGCGCGGTTCCGGGCTCAAGGTCATCGCGCCGACCTCGAGTGCGCACGGCTGGGTCTCGTCGAGTTCTGGCTCGCCACAGGCAAGTGGCCCGACTGCGCGGCCGAGGTCCCCTACGACTTCGAGGCCGAGTGCGCCAAGGCGCAAACCATCCCCAAGGACGACTGCGGGGTCGGAGCAGCCTGATCGGGGGGCCGCGGCTCCGCCCGACTACTCCGGGTCGACGAGCCGCGCCTTCAAGCGCAGCTCCGGCGCTTCCACCGGCTGCAGGCATCCCTCGTAGGTCTGCCCGCGCACCAGGTTGAATGCGTACTCGCTCAGGTTCTGGGCCATCCCCTTGCAGCGCGCACTGGCCATGTGCAGCGTCACCACCCTTCGGTGTCCCTCGGTGCGGTTGCCACCGCTCCGGTGGAAGAGCCGGGTGTTGAAGAGCAGGCAGTCTCCGGGCGGCATCTCCATGTGGACCGCCTTCTCGTGAAACTCGTCGTTGCCTTCGACACCCGCCGCGGCGAGCGCACCGAAGTTGATCCCTTCGCGGATCTCGTGGGTTCGGATCGGCTCGCGGTGCGAGCCCGGCACGACGCTCAGCGTTCCGTTCGCCTCCGACACCGGGTCGAGGGGGATCCACACGCCGCAGCAGAGCTTCTGGGGCTCGAACGGAAAGTAGGCAGCGTCCTGGTGGAAGGGGTGAACGGACTGGGTCACGCCCGGAGGCTTGTAAATGAACATCAGCAGGAAGGCGAGGAGGTCCTCGCCGATCAGCGAGGAGACGGCGTCGAGCACTCGCGGCAGGCGCAGGCACTCGGCCAGCACGGCGTCGAAGCGGTCGGGG
>JAJDAR010000284.1 GCA_029261775.1 Deltaproteobacteria bacterium
TGGCCACCGAGATACCGCCCGGTGGCGTCCCGACGATAGGGCGCACTGGGAAAGATCGGCGGCACCACGGAGCCGAACTGCTCGTCGACGGCGCCGCCCGCCCGGGCGACGAGGGTCTCGGGATGGACGGAGGGCTTGCCCGTTGCGCGCTCGGCGCCGTCGCTCAACGCGGTCCCCGGTGGGGCAGGGCCCTGCGATCCTTCTCGGGTCGATGATTCACGCGTCATCCTCCGGCCGGCGGGCGCCGGCCGGGGCGCTCAGACCGGTCAGTGTATGCGGAGAGGAGGCCGTCGAGCCAGCAGCGGGAAACGGTTGGCGCTCGGCACCCCGTCGGCGGACAATCGGGGGATGGACTACGAGCAGATCCGCTACGAGGTCCGGGACGACGTCGCCTGGATCACCCTCGACCGCCCCGACAAGCTGAACGCCTGGACGCCCCGCATGAGCGAGGAGGAGGCCGACGCCGTGACCCGGGCGAACGACGACCCCACGGTGGGGGCGATCGTGCTGACCGGTTCGGGCCGAGGCTTCTGTGCCGGGGCCGACATGGAAGAGACCTTCCAGAAGCGCATCGACGGCACCGACCCGGGCGCCGGAACCGATCGCGGCTCGGGCGGGCTGCCGGAGGGCCTGGACTGGGTGGCGATGGTGCGCGCATCGAAGCCGATCGTCGCCGCCGTGAACGGCGCTGCGGTCGGGATCGGCCTGACCCGGATCCTGCCCTTCGACGTGATCGTGGCCTCGGAGAAGGCGCGCTTCGGGATGATGTTCATCAAGGTCGGACTGGTTCCCGAGCTGGCCAGCACCCACTACCTCGTGCAGCGTGTGGGCTTCGGGCGGGCCAGCGAGCTCAGTCTGTCGGGCCGCTTGATCGACGCGGAGGAGGCCGGGCGCATCGGCCTGGCCGACTTCGTCGTTCCCCACGATGAGCTGCTCGAACGCGCCGGAGCCCTCGCTCGGTCGATGGGCGAGAACCCGCCGCCGCAGCTGCGCATGACCAAGCAGCTGCTGACGGAGAACGCCGCCGACACGGACCTCACGGCCATCCAGCAGCGGGAGTCGGCCTTGCTGCGCGAGTGCTGGAAGACGCCGGAGCACAAGGAGGCCGTCGCCGCTTTCCAGGAGAAGCGCGCTCCGCGCTTCCGTTAGGAGCCCCGGATGTTCGAGGAGATCCTCTACGAGGAGCAGGGTCACGTGGGCCTGCTCACCTTGAACCGGCCGGAGGCCCGCAACGCGCTGACCTTCCGGACCTATGCCGAGCTGGAGCGCGCGGTCCGCGAGACGCAGGCGCGCTGCCTCGTGATCACCGGCGCCGACCCCGCCTTCTGCTCCGGAGACGACGTCAAGAAGGTGATGGGCGGTGGCGAGAAGCCGCCCGAGGGGTTCTCCCGGGAGCCGTCGCTCACCCCGGCGGCCGAGGCCCTGCTCTCGACGAACGTCCCCATCGTGGCGGCCGTGAACGGGGCCGCAGTCGGCTGGGGGATGGAGCTCGCCGTGATGGCGGATCTACGGGTCGCCAGCGAGCGCGCTCGCTTCGGCGAGCTCTTCGTCCTGCGCGGGCTGTGCTGCGACGCCCCGGGCCTCGGGCGCCTGGCGTCGCTGGTCGGGCGCGAGAAGGCCGCGGAGCTGCTCTTCACCGGCGCGCTGATCGACGCCGAAGAGGCGCTGCGCATCGGCCTCGTCGGTCGGGTCGTGCCCCACGAGCGTCTGCTCGACGAGGCGATGGAGCTGGCCGGTCGGATCGCGGCCAACCCGCCGCTCGCGGTGCAGCGCATCAAGGCCGGGCTGCGCGAGGCGCTGGATCCGGATTGGACGCAGCTGGGAGCCTGGGCGACGACCGCGATCCAGGAGCTGTTCCGGACCGAGGACCACCGCGAGGGAGTGAGGGCGTTTCTCGAGAAGCGTCCGGCTCGCTACGTCGGGAGGTAGGCCGGTAGGCCGGTAGGCCGGCAGGCCGGCAGGCCGGCAGGCCGGTAGGCCGGTAGGCCGGTAGACCGGTTGGCCGGTAGACCGGCAGGCCGGTAGACCGGCAGGCCGGTAGACCGGTTGGCCGGTAGACCGGTAGGCCGGTAGACCGGTTGGCCGGTAGACCGGCAGGCCGTTCCGGCAGCCCGAGAAGGCTTCTCTTCGAGAGCTTGGAAGGGCTAGGGGACGATGAAGGGCAGCTCGTTGCTCGCCAGACCGCCGGGATTCTGGACCTGCAAGAGGTGGACGCCCGAGCTGGTCGGCGGGGACGCGAGGTCGACCTGGATGCGGCTGCTGTCGCACGTGGGTGAGAAGCTTCCGCCGAGGCAGCTCACGCTACCGGCCGCGACCTGGCCGTTCACCAGGACCGTGGGGTTGGCCTCGATGTGGAGACCGTCGACCTGCATCGGGTTCGTCGTCGGCAGGTCGGGGCGCCCGTCGAAGAGCGTTCCGAGCGCACCCGTGCGCTCGGAAACCGCCGGGACCGCGAGGGCGGGCTGCGGTGCGGCACTGGTGACGTTGGCGGGCAGGCGGGCGGTGAAGGTGACCAGGGTCGTCCCCGCTGCAGCCTCGGCGATCAGCTCGGCCCGTGTCTGGGTCAACGTGCCCGCCATGTAGGCACCTGCATCGAAGGAGTAGGTCGCCCCGTTGCCCGCGCGGCGGCCCTTGCCGACCAGGACGATCTTGCCATCGGCGTCGGCGGCTTCGAGCACCGCGAGCGTGGCCTGGATCTCGGCCAGCGCGGCGGCGTCGTTGGTCGTTCGGGTGTTCAGCGTGAGCTGCCGGCCCAGCGCGCCCGAATGACCGTTGGCCGCCTCCTCGGTCATCTGGAAGACGTCGAAGGTGTCGGCGTTGTAGACGCCACGGAAGGCGCCGGGCTGCTGCACCGTGCCGAAGGCCTGGGCCCACGACATCAGCTCGTCGAAGCCGACCGTGTCGGGCAGCCAGTCCACGTCGGAGATGTTGGGCTGGTAGAGCGCGAAGTTCGGGTCGCTGAAGACGAGCTGCTCCTCCATCAGCGTGACGCCGGCCGAGAAGATCAGGAAGCGATCCGTGATCCCGCGCATGGTGGGCGCGTCCATGCCGCTCACGAAGAAGGCATTGGTTCCGGTGCCGTGGGGCAAGGCGTGGCAGCCGCCCGGCGCGTCGGCGCAGGTTTCGGGACCCACGCCGATGTTGCCACCGACGTCGGTGAAGAACTGCTCGAAGCCGTCCACCGCCTGCTGGGTGACCACGTCGTCGGGCCGCCGCGAGCGAGGCGGGCCGTAGCTCACGCTCTTCAGGAACTCCGCCATGTCGTCGCGCTCGGCCTCGCCGAGCAGACCCGCCAACGAGAGCTCGTTGACGTTGGTCGGGCAGCCGGTCTGGTCGCACATCACGCCCGAGAGCGAGGCGTTCACCAGGTGCCGGAAGCAGTCGTGCTCGTCGGTGCAGTTGGGTGCCGCATTGCC
>JAJDAR010000285.1 GCA_029261775.1 Deltaproteobacteria bacterium
CTCAGCATGCCGGTCTGGAACGCCGTCGCGCGACGGGTCGACAAGCGCACGATCTTCCTGATGGGAGCCTGCTGGTGGGTCGGGTCGCAGGTCTTCCTGTTCCTCGCCACGCCCGAGTGGAGCCGCTGGATCGTGTTCGTCGGCGCCGCGATCGGCGGCGTCGGCTATGCCGCCGCAGACATGATCCCCTGGTCGATGCTGGGCGAGGTGGTGGACGAGGACGAGCTCGAGTCCGGCGAGCGCCGGGAGGGGCTCTACTTCGGCCTCTTCACCTTCCTTCGCAAGGCGGGAGGCGCCCTCGGCGTGGCCGGAGCCTTCGCGGTTCTCGACCTGGCCGGCTACCGGGGAGGCCAGGCCGTCGAGGATGCCCCGGTGGAGTGGATCCGGGCCTTCACGGCAGTCTTCCCCGCCGTCTTCGTGGTGCTCGCCGCGATCGTGGCGCTTCGCTTCCCTCTCGGTCGCGCGCGGCATGCGGAGATCCTCGGCGAGCTCGAGCTGCGGCGGGCCGCACGGCGGAGCGGCTCATGAGCGGTTTCGACGGGGACTCGCGGGTCGTCCCCGACGGCGTGCAGATCCGCGGGCTCCGGCGCGAGCAGGGCTGGTCGCGCCGCACCCTCGTGGCCCGGATCGCCGAGGCCAGCGTCCGGGCGACGGGGCTTCGCGAGACGATCACCGTGAGCCAGCTCGGGGGCATCGAGGAGGTCAACGAGCCGATTCCCTACGCCATGCTGTGCCTCGTGGCCGCGGGTCTCGATCGCAATCCCGTCGAGCTGCTGCTCGAGTAGCTAGGAGGTGAGGCCGGACTCGCGGAACGCCTCGCGCAGCAGGCCCCGCACGTTCGCGTGCAGCCCGAAGGTCAGATGGCCACCCGGGTACCACTCGATCCGCGGGCGCTGCCAGTGCTCCCAGAGATCGGCCACCTGGTCCGCAGGGACGAGCTGGTCCATCTGGGCGGCGAAGAGGTAGCGACGCTCGTGGGGCACGAGGGGCTCGAGATCCAGCGGGGAGGCCACGGTCATCACGCGGCGGAGCATCTCCTGCCGGGCGCCGAGCGCCTCGATGCTGCGCAGGAGACCGGGCGGTCCGTGCCGCCAGACGAGCCGCGCGACGTCGGTCGCCGGGATGCCCGGGATCGCGCAGGCCAGGCCCTCCTCGACCGACGCGAGCGCCGCCGTGTGGTAGCCGCCGAGCGACAAGCCGTACACGCCGATCGCCTCGGCTCCGCGGCCGCGGGCCCATCCGATCATCCGCCGCATGTCCCAGAGGGCCTGGCTGATGCCATGGATCGAATCGAGCATGTTGCCCGCCAGGAAACCGTCGCCCGAGAGCCGCCCGATCTTGCGCGGACCGTGCAGTGGAAGGACCGGGAGCAGGACGTTCAGGCCGAGCTGGTGGTGCAGCTCGGCCGCGCGGAAGGCCTGGAGGTCGATCCGCGGCACCCCCATCTGGTAGCCGTGGATGCAGACGATCCACGGACGACCCGGGGTCCCGTGCTCGAGCAGCCAGGCGTGGGCCGTGCGGTTCGGCGCGTAGCTCAGCCAACGGTCGCGGCCCGGCTCGTCGCTCGCGGGCTCGTACTCGCTCGGAAAGCGCAGGTGCTGGTACGTCACACCTGCGGTGGTGCGCGGCTGCAACTCGACCTCGTTCAGGACGGGTGGCGTCAGGTGGTAGGCCGCGGGCTTCTCCAGGAAGCCCCGCTCCTCGAACAGCGCGAGGGCCTCGCGCACCTCGTGCACGACGGCCCGGCGCTCGTCGCCGTCGGGGACGACCATGCTCGCGCTCATGAAGGCGAGGATGGTGTCGTCGCCGGCCACCTCGGCGGCCTGCCGCCAGCTTTCCTCGAAGGGAGGCAGACCCTCCGGAAGGGTGGTCTGCGCGACGCTCAGCCGGCCCGCGCAGACCCACGCCAGCGCACTGAGCCCGATCAGCGAGAGTCCCGCCACCGGGCCCGCCGCGAAGAGGGCGCCCAGGCCGAAGACCGCGCCCAGCAGCCCGCCGAAGGCCATGAAGTGATGGAGGCGTTCGTCGCCCGGCATCAGCAGCGTCGTGACCCCGGTCCCCATCAGCAAGCCCCCCGGCAGCAGGGCGAGGACGAAACCCAGCGGCCCCGCGTCGAAGCCGTGGGAGAGCCAGAGCAGGCCTGCGCCGATGGCCGGCCACGCCTGGAGCGGAAAGCGAAGCCCGGCACGTCGGTCGTCGCGGGGATCGATCGGAACAGAGGCGTTCATTCGTGTCTCCACGCCCGGCGATCGGCTCGTCGGGCAGGCCATCGCGGGGCGACCCGGGAAGGTAACCTTCCCCGGACACGAGCGCGCACGCGCGGAGGGAGACGTCCTTGAAGCGAATCGGAACCTCGGTCCCCGGCCTGCTCCTGGGGGTGATGTGCGCGCACGCGGCAGCGACAGCCACGCCGCAGGATCTGGAGGCCGCCCTCCGAAAGGAAGTCGAGGGCGCGTCGGAGCAGGTGAGAACCTGGCGTCGCGACTTCCACGCGCATCCGGAGCTGTCGAATCGGGAGACCCGCACGGCCGGCGTCGTGGCCGAGGTGCTCGGCGACCTCGGCCTCGAGGTGCGCACGGGCATCGCACACACCGGCGTCGTCGGTGTGCTGCGCGGGGGCGCCGGCGCCGGTCCGACGGTGGCCCTTCGAGCCGACATGGATGCGCTGCCCGTGACGGAGGCCGTGGATCTGCCCTTCGCCTCGAAGGTCCGGACGACGTATCTCGATCGCGAGGTGGGGGTGATGCACGCCTGCGGGCACGACGCCCACACCGCCATCCTGCTGGGCGCGGCCCGCGCGCTCGCAGCCCGGAAGGACGACCTGCCGGGCACGGTGCTCTTCGTATTCCAGCCCGCCGAGGAGGGAGCGCCGCCCGGTGAGCGGGGCGGCGCCCGGCTGATGGTCGAGGAGGGCGTGTTCGACGAACCCTTCCCCGACGCCATCCTCGGCCTGCACGTCGTCCCCCAGTACGAAGCCGGTCAGATCGCCGTCGTGTCGGGCGGCGCCATGGCCGGCTCGGATCGCCTCTCCATCCTCGTGCGCGGGCGCCAGACCCACGCCGCCTATCCGTGGCTCGGCGTCGACCCGATCACCGCGGCGGCCCGGGTCGTGCTGGCCTTGCAGGCCATTCCGGCACGCAGGGTCGACACCCGGCGCCCCTCGGTGGTCTCGATCGGGGCCATCCATGGCGGCGTGCGGGGGAACATCATCCCGGACGAGGTCGAGCTGACCGGCACGATCCGCCACACCCATCCGCCGATGCAGGCGGCGCTCCATCAGCTGGTGGAGGAGACGGCGCAGAAGGCGGCCGAGAGCGCAGGTGCCACGGCCGAGGTGAAGATCGGCATCGGCTACCCGGTCACCTTCAACGATCCGGCACTGACGGAACGAGTGAGCCCCGCACTCGAACGGGCAGCGGGCAGCGGCGGACTGGTCCCCGGGCTGCTGCGCACCGGCGCCGAGGACTTCGCGTTCTTCTCGCGCGTGGTTCCGGGCGTCTACTTCTGGCTGGGCATCCGACCCCCGGGAACGCCGGAGGAGGAGGCCGCACCGAACCACTCCCCCCACTTCCGCATCGACGAGACCGCGCTTCCCCTCGGTGTGCGAGCTCTGGTCCTGGCGACGGCAGACCTGCTCACCGGCGGAATCACCGGGCCTTAAGGTAGGCTCGCTCTGCCGCCCGGTGGCGGCAGAGGCGACGGACCCATCACGACCGACATCGCACAGACCGCAGCGCCTCCCGGGATGGAACGAGACGCGGAAACGCCCGCCCCTTCGTGGCCCGCCGGCGCCGGAGACGGGCGCGTCGTGTTCCTGCTCGACGCGGCCAACGGGTTCGAGGAACGCCTGCTCCGACGCTGGATCGAGGAGGCCCGACCCGCAGACCTCTCGCCCGACCGCGTCGAGACCCTGCGCATCCCCTGCCCCCGGCGCTCTCGCGGCTCGGTGGATGCGGGCCTCGAGCCGTGTCTGGCCGCCGGAGGGGATCCGCTCCTGGCCCCACTGCGCGTGGCGTGGCTCGCGCCGCGACGAGACGGGCAGCGCACCGCGCGGCTCTCCGACCTGCTCAAGCTCGGCGACCCGCGCGACCCGGGCTCGCTTCGCTCCCGCTGGATCGCGCGGCGCGACCCGGGCCGCTGCCGGGTCGTCGCGGGCGAGCCGGCTCCGGCCTCCGAGCTGCGCGAGCGCTGGCGACGGGCCGCGACCGGCGAGAGCGGGGCCACCGTCGGCCTCGCCGACTTCGTCGCCCGGCAGGCGGCCCTGGCTCTGGAGCGGGCCGAGCGGCGCCTGCGTGGCGCGCGCTACAAGGTGCCGCGCTTCGTCCGCGACGAGGTGCTGTCTCGACCCGCCTTCGTCGGCGAGCTGGCGCAGGTGGCTCGCGAACTCGGCAAGGGAGACGCCGAGCTGCGACGCGAGGCGAACCGCTATCTGAAGGAGATCGCGGCCAGCACCAGCCCCTTCGTCATCGACCTGATGGTGCAGGTGTGGGTGCGTCTCTTCTCGCGCGGCTACGACGCCGCGCTTCACCACGATCCGGAAGAGATCGAGCAGCTGCGCCGCCTCTGTCAGCAGCATTCCGTGGTCTTCCTGCCGACGCACAAGTCGAATCTCGACCACGGCGTGCTGCAGACCCTGCTCCACGAGAACGGCCTCCCGCCCAACCACACCGCGGGCGGCATCAACATGAATTTCTTTCCGATCGGCCCCCTCGCGCGCCGCAGCGGGGTCTTCTTCATCCGGCGAACCTTCAAGGACCTGCCGGTCTACAAGCTCGTCCTGCGGCACTACATCGACTACCTGATCGAGAAGCGCTTTCCGCTCGAGTGGTACATCGAGGGCGGGCGCTCGCGGTCCGGCAAGCTGCTGCCCCCGCGCTTCGGCCTGCTGGCCTATGTGGTCGACGCCTACCGACGAGGCCGTGCCGAGGACGTCCTGCTCGTACCCGTCTCGATCAACTACGACCAGATCTCGGACGTGGGGGACTACGCCGCGGAGCAGCTCGGAGGGGTGAAGGAGAGCGAGGGCTTCCGGTGGTTCGTCCGCTTCGTCCGACGCCTGGGCCGGCGCTACGGCAAGATCGTGATCCGCTTCGGCGAGCCGCTCTCCTTGGCCAAGGCGCTCGGCCCCGCGGACCCGGAGGCCGACCCCGATCCGGACGAGGAGAGCGTGGCTCTCCAGAAGCTCGCCTTCGAGGTCTGCGTGCGCATCAATCGCGCCACGCCGATCACTCCGATCTCCCTGGTGTGTCTCGCGCTGCTCGGTCGGGGGGATCGGGCGCTCACCGCCCAGGAGATGGTGACGGCACTCGACAACCTCGTCTTCTACGTGCGCGAGCGACGTCTCGCGACGACCGAGGCCCTCGAGCTCGACAACGAGGAGGGCGTCCTGCGGATCCTGGAGGAGCTGACCCGGAACGGCCTGCTCGAGCGCTTCGACGGGGGGCCCGAGGCGGTCTACCGGATCGCCGAAGACCAGCACCTCGCCGCGGCCTACTACCGGAACACCGTGATCCACTACTTCGTGGGCGGCGCGATCGCCGAGCTGGCGCTCCTGCGAGCCGCCGAGGAGGACGTCGCCGATCGGACCGCGGAGTTCTGGAAGGCCGCGATGGATCTGCGCGATCTGCTGAAGTTCGAGTTCTTCTTCCCCGAGAAGGAGATCTTCCGGGAGGAGATCCGGCAGGAGCTCCGGATCTACGACGTCGAGTGGGAGAAGCGACTCGAGCGCGGGCCGGAGGCGATCGTCGGGCTGCTGCGGCGGATCCGTCCCTTCAGCGCCCACCGTATCCTGCGCCCCTTCCTCGAGGCGTACCGGGTGGTCGCGGATGCGCTCGGTCACCGGGATCCGGAAGCCCCGCTCGACGAGAAGGTCTTCTTCGATCAGTGCCTGGCGCTGGGCCGCCAATATACGCTCCAGCGTCGGGTCAAGCGTCAGGAGTCGGTCTCGAAGGTCCTGTTCGGAACCGCCCTCAAGCTCGCCCGACACCGCGGTCTGCTCGAGCCCGGCCCCGCCCAGATCCGCTCGAGGCAGGCCTTCGCCGCCGAGATCCGTCAGGCCATCCGCCACATCGACGCCATCGAGACCCTCGTCCGCGCACGCCAGGCCGGCGTGTTCGGCGCGGCCACCCCCACTCCGGTCCAGCCCGCCCCGTAGTCGCCCGTCGGCCCCGAGCGGAGCTAGCCCTCGCCGAACCACCTCGCCGCCACGGCGCTCCACGCGTCGGCGGCCGAGTAGACGAGCACCACCGCCAGGATCGCGGGCACCACGAAGCGCAGCATGACCAGCCACAGCCGCAGGGCCAGGCGCTGGCGACCGTCGGGGTGGACCTCGTCGAGCAGTTCGGGCCCGAGCACCCAGCCGGCGAAGATCGACAGGGAGAATCCGCCGAGGACCAGCAGCAGGTTGCCGCCGATCTTGTCCATCAGGTCGAGCATCCCGATGTCGTAGGCCGCGACCAGACCCAGCAGGGCAATGGCACCGCCCAGCAGCCACGCGGCACGGACCCGGGGCATGGCGAAGGTGTCGATCGCGGACGCGACGACCACCTCGAGCAGCGAGATCGCAGAGGTCAGCGCGCCCACGGCCAACGCCACCATGAAGAGCGCTCCGATCACCCGGCCGGTTCCACCCATGTCGGCAAAGGCCTGCGGCAGGGTGACGAACAACGCGCCGAGCGTACTGGCGCCGACCTGCTCCTGGAGGCCCAGGGCGAACACGAGCGGGAAGACCACGAGCCCGGCGATGAAGGCCACGGCGAAGTCCGAGCTGGCGATGAGCACCGCCTCGCGCGGCAGGTCGCGCTCCCGCGACAGGTAGCTGGCGTAGGTGAGGATGGCGCCCATGCCGAGGCTCAGGCTGAAGAAGGCCTGGCCGGCGGCGTCCCGCAGCACGTCCGGATTCAGGATCGCGGCAAACTCGGTGGTGAAGTAGTAGCGGTAGCCGTCCACGGCGCCGTCGAGGGTCGCTGCGTAGAGAGCGAGACCGACCACCAGCACGCCGAGCACGGGCATCAGCGCGAGCGAGACACGCTCGATGCCGTTCTTGACGCCTCCGCTGACGACGAAGATCGTCAGTGCCATGAACGCGAGGTGCCAGGCCGCCGCGCCGTGGCCTTCGCTGATGGCGCCGAAGTGGGCGCCGGCGTCGGCCGGGAAGCCCCAGACCACCGCCTCGACGGCGTAGCGAACGGTCCACCCTGCCAGCACGCCGTAGTACGCGAGGATCACGAAGCCGGCCAGGACGAACAGGCCGCCGAGTGGCGCCCAGGCTCGACCTCCGTAGTGGATCAGGGCCTGCACCGGACTGCGCCCTGCACCGCGTCCCAGGGTCAGCTCTGCGAGCATCACGGGGAGACCGACCAGCAGCGTGAGCAGCACGTAGAGGATCACGAACGCTGCACCGCCGTTCTCGGCGGCCATGTAGGAGAACCTCCACATGTTGCCGAGACCGACTGCCGACCCGACGGCCGCCAGGGTGAAGCCGATCCCCCCGGACCACTTCTCCCGCGTTCCGTTGCTCATCGCGTCCTTATACCCGAATTGCCCCCTGCATGGGGCTCAGCCGGTCTCTCCGCCCGAAGGAGACGGGGCTGGGCGGGAGCCCGAGCCGACCGCGGCTGGAGAGCGCCGAAACGAGAAGGGCCCGGTCGGCGACTGCCGACCGGGCCCTCGAAGAACCGATCTGCTGGAGTCAGCTCCGGCGGCGCATCCCGAAGAGCGCGAGGCCGAAGGCGCCGCTGGCGAGCAGGGCCATCGAGCCGGCCTCGGGGACGGCGTGCGGATCCGCGCCCAGCGAGATGATGCCGAACTCGGTGCCGGCGGCGAAGCTGGTGCCGAGCACGGAGTTCGCGACGTCGGCAGCGGCCTGGGTCCAGGTCAGCTGGAAGGTCGTAGCGTCGATCATGGTGAGATCGAACACGTCGGCGTCGGAGTCACCGTCGAGGGTCCCACCGACGAAGGAGCCGAAGCCACCGTGCGCGGTCTTGGTGTCCCAATCGATCGTGATGCCCTCGAACACGACGCGGTCACCACCGCCGCCGTTGACGAGCAGCGCGATGCGCGAGGTCGCGTGCACGACGGCGCCGCTGGTCACGTCGGTGATCGGAAGCATGACCGTACCGTTCGGGCCGAATCCGGAACCTTGCGGAAAGAGCAACTCGCCGAAGTTCGCTTCGACGGTCGCGATCCCGGAGAAGTCCTGGGTGATCTCGATCTCCGAGAAACCCAAGGACAAGGCGACGGCCGGCGTGGCGCCTCCCAGTAGCAACACGGCAAGCGCGAGAGTCGCAGCCCGCAGCACCCCAGCATATTTCACAGTCATACCCTCCAGGACACGATGGCCCTCGGGGTATATGTGGCCGCCCCAGGCTGCATGTGTCACGGAAACCCCCCCACGCATCGAAAATAATCAGCTTCCCCGGGTGGATGCGAACTCTCCATCCAAACCCCCGCGGGGCTCCGACGGCGGCACCGCGGCGTGTGCGGAGTGTCTGAGCAATTCCTTGCGGTTGCAAGGCCTCGAGAGCCGTGACCTCGCCCTCTCCCCCCGGGGGATCGAAACGACTGGGGGATCGGGCCGAGGAGGCTCCTCTGGCCACGCGGCTATAGTGCCCGGCGCCTCGATGGAGGGGGGAGCAGATGGCGACCAGGCGGAAGAAGCGAGGCAAGGGCCGGACCCCTTCGAAGGCAGCTCCGAGCAAGCGTCGGACCCCCTCGAAGGCGGCTTCGGGCAAGGGTCGGACCGCCTCGAAGGCGGCTCCCCGTGGTGGGACCAGCCAGCGGGCGCGACGGGCGAAGGCCACGCAGCGCAAGACCCCGCCCGCCCGCGCCCGGCGTCGCAGCGTTCGCCTGTCCCCCCACGTCCGCCCGACCGAGGTGGATCTGCACGTCGAGGTCGATCCGTCCGTCGGCCCGGGCTTCGAGGGCGAGGTCACCCACCACCTGTCGATTGCGCGCACCACGCGCAGCTTCGAGATCCACGCCGCCGATCTGCGCGTCTCGAGGGCTCGCATCGAGGTGGACGGACGCCGCATTCGCGCCACGCTCGAGCCCGACCCGGAGCGGCAGACCCTGGTCGTGCGTCCTGCGGAGCCGCTGCTCCCGGGAACCGCGACGCTCTCGCTCGCGTTCCGCGGCCGTCTGCGCAAGGACCTTCGCGGCCTGTATGCCGCCAGCTCGGGGGAGCGTGCCTATGCATTCACCCAGCTCGAAGCGGCGGATGCCCGCCGCTTCTTCCCCTGCTTCGACGAGCCGTCGTTCAAGGCGGCCTTCGCGCTCTCGGTGACGACCGGTCGCGGCAACACCGTGCTTTCGAACTCCCCGTCGGCCAAGATCGAGCCGCTCGACGGGGGACGCAAGCGCGTGCACTTCGAGCGCACGCCGCTGCTCTCCACGTACCTGCTCGCCCTCGCGGTCGGCGAGCTCGAGGCGTCGGAACCCAGGTTCTGCGGCAAGACCGAGATCCGCGTCTGGCACGTACCGGGCAAGGGCGGGCTGAACGACTTCGGCCTCGAGACCGCGCGCGAGACGCTCTCGCGCCTCGAAGCCTACTTCGATCTCCCCTACCCGTACGAGAAGCTCGATCTGGTCGCCGTGCCCGACTTCGAGGCGGGCGCGATGGAGAACGCGGGCGCCGTCTTCTTTCGCGAAACGCTGCTGCTGGTCGATCCCGAGACGGCGACCCTGCAGGAGAAGAAGCGCGTCGCCGAGGTGATCTGCCACGAGCTCGCCCACATGTGGTACGGCGACCTGGTCACGATGGCCTGGTGGGACGACCTGTGGCTCAACGAGGCCTTCGCCACGTGGATGGCCTTCCAGGTCGTCGACGGCTGGAAGCCCGAGTGGAAGATGTGGAACGACTTCCAGCACTACCGCTCGGCCGCGCTCGGCATGGATGCGCTCGCGCAGACCCATCCGATCTACACCAAGGTGCGTACGCCCGAAGAGGCGACCGAGAACTTCGATCTGATCACCTACGAGAAAGGCGCCTCGGTCGTACGCATGATCGAGCGCTACCTCGGCGCGGAGACCTTTCGCGCGGGCGTCCGGTGCTACATCCGGGACCACCAGCTCGGCAACACGGTGGCCGCCGATCTGTGGGACGCGCTCGGTGAGGCCTCGGGGCAGGAGGTCGAGCCGATCGTGCGGGCCTGGATCGAGCAGCCCGGCTTCCCCCTGGTCCGCATCACGCGCAAGAGCCGGGACGGCGGGACGGAGCTCACGGTCCGTCAGGAGCGGTTCCGCTCGAAGGGCGGACGCGCCCGGGCCGGCGGCCGCGAGAGCTGGCCGATCCCCTGGGTCGGGCGCATCGGGACCGGCCGCACGCGGAGTCGCACCGAGCGGGCGCTGCTGACGAAGAAGCGGCAGGTGCTGACGCTGCCGGTCGCGAAACCTCGCTTCGTCTACGGCAATGCCGACGAGGGAGGGTTCTTCCGGCCCCTGCACGCGCCGGAGGAGCTGGCGGCCATCGCGGGCTCGCTCGATGCGCTCTCGGCGGTCGAGCGGATGGGTCTGCTCGGCCATCAATGGGCCGCGGTGCGCTCGCTGTTCGCTGACGTGGGACCCCTGCTCGATCTGGCCCTGGCCTTCGGGGAGGAGACCGATGCCGACGTGCTGTTGACCCTGGCCGCGCCGCTCGACGGGCTCTGCGGGACGGCGAGGAGAGCACTCGTGGACGGCGCCGACGCGATCCTCCGCGGGCAGATCGTGGACGCCTTCGGTCCCGCCCTGCAGGCGGCGGGTTTCGACCGAGGTGATCCCGACGACACGGACACCAGCCTGCGCCGCGCCGCGCTGCTCACGCTGGTGGGGCAGGTCGGCGAGGACCCGACCCTGGTGCCTCGGATCGCCGAGCTCTGCGACGCCTATCTGGACGATCGCCGCTCGATCGATCCCAATCTCGCGGACGGCATCGTCTCCCAGGCGGCGCGCTCTGGCGACGGCGAGCGCTTCGAACGGTTCCTCGCCCAGGCCGAACGCGCGGCGACGCCGCAGGAGCGCAGGCGTTTCCTGATGGCCCTCGGATCGTTTCGCGAGCCGGCCTTGATCAAGCGCACGCTCGAACTCTGCCTCACGGACACGATCCTGACCCAGGACGTTGCGATCCTGCTGACCCGGATGCTCGGCAATCGGGCCGCCGGCGAGGCGACCTGGGCGTTCATGAAGCGGCGCTGGAAGGCGCTGGTCCGGCGACTCCCGCCGATGATGGTCACCCGGCCCATCGAGGCGACTCCGGCGCTCGGAACCAGGGAGTACCGACGCGACGTCGCCGAATTCTTCGAAGCGCATCCGGTGGCGACGGGGGAGCGGGCCGTGCGCCAGGCACTCGAGCAGTTCGACCTCGATCTGGCCTTCGATCGGAAGGTCGGCCCGGCCCTGCAGCGCTGGCTGGCGCAGCGCGCGGATCTGGAGCCCGGCAAGCGGAGGGGTTGACGCGAGGGTCCGACTTTCGGTTTACTTTCGCCATGCCGCATCGGGGCGCGCCCGCCAATCCGCCCAACCGCTTCGAGCGGGTGCGCACCGTGCCGCCCTCCGCCGACCCCGGGCACGGCTTCGGCATCGAGCCCGACCCGGACGAGCCGCCTCCGGACGTGCGCACGATCTATCTGCGCGATCCCTCTCGCAGCATCGTCGCCACCAACTCGAGCCCGGACGTCGGCTTCGACGCGAGCGTCAACCCGTACCGCGGCTGCGCACACGGCTGCTCCTACTGCTACGCGCGGCCGAACCACGAGTACCTGGGCTTCTCCGCCGGGCTCGACTTCGAGACCCGGATCCTGGTCAAGGAGCGTGCGCCCGAGCTGCTGCGCGCGGCCCTCTCCCGCAAATCCTGGAAGCCGCAGGTCGTCGCGTTCTCCGGGGTGACCGACCCGTACCAACCCGCGGAGCGGAGCTTCCAGATCACCCGGCGTTGCCTGGAGGTGCTCGTCGCCTTCCGGAATCCCGTGGGACTGATCACCAAGGGCGCGCTGGTCACCCGCGATGCCGACCTGCTGGCCGAGCTGGCCCGCTTCGACGCTGCGTCCGTCGTCGTCTCCGTGACGACCCTCGACGCCTCGTTGCAGCGCCGCATGGAGCCCCTGGCGGCGAAGCCGAGCAGGCGGCTGGCGGCGATCTCGGCGCTCGCGGCTGCGGGCATCCCGGTCGGCGTCAACGTCGCACCCGTGATCCCTGGCCTGACCGACCACGAGATCCCGCGCATCCTCGAGGCTGCCGCCGATGCAGGGGCGAGCTTCGCAGGCATCGTCGTGCTGCGACTGCCGCACGGGGTGAAGGAGATCTTCTCGGACTGGCTCGAGGCCCACGCGCCGGAGCGCAAGGCAAAGGTGCTCCACCGCCTGCAGGAGATGCGGGGTGGCAAGCTCTACGACAGCCGTTTCGGAACGCGGGGCCGGGGCGAGGGCAAGTACGCCGGCCAGCTGCGCGCGATCTTCGATCTGGCGGCGCGTCGCCACGGGCTGGCGCCACGGGGGCCGACCCTCTCGGCGGATCACTTCCGGGTGCCGGGGGGTGCGCGGCAGCTGGGGCTGTTTGCGGACTGACCTCGCCCGCCTCCGATGGTGCGCGTCTAGTGATCGTGCCCATGGGCACGCTCGGCGAGCGTGCGCGCCCGGTCGTCGAGATCGGTCGGGGCGCACAGACCGAGATCGGCCAGCAACGCCTCGAGGGCCTGCTGCCAGCAGCGGTAGTACGGGTACTCGACCGGGGTCTCCGACCCTGCGGCGCGGGGTCGGTCGGCTTCCCAGCGCGCGATCGCCTCGATCAGCTTCTCCTGGAAGGACGACCACGCGAACAGCCCTCGCTCGTGAAGCGCGAGGGTCAAGCCGAAGGTGCGGCTCTCCCAGGGCGCCGCGAACACCAGCTCGCCGTTCGCGCGCGGCGGCGCGGCCGGACCCGACACGGGCAGGAGATCGCCGGGATGAACGGGCAGGAGATCGCCGGGCTCGGTCACGGCGGCGGAATCCGAGCGACACCGATCATCGCGTCGCGGCTGACGAGCCCGGCGAGCGCATCCTCCGCCAGGCCCTCGCTGCCGGCGGGTCGTTCGGGAAGCACCAGGTAGCGGACCTCTGCGCTCGAATCCCAGACACGGATCTCGGTCGCCTCGTCGAGCGCCAGCCCCATCTCGGCCAGCACCGCGCGTGGCTCGCGCACGATGCGCGAGCGGTACGCCGGATCCTTGTACCAGGACGGCGGGAGTCCGAGCACGGGCCAGGGGTAGCAGCTGCAGAGGGTGCACACGACGACGTTGTGCACGCCCGGAGCGTTCTCGACGACGACCAGGTGCTCGCTCTGGGGACCTTCGAAGCCGAGCTCCGCGATCGCCGAGCGGCCGTCGGTCAGCAGGCGTGCGCGATAGGCGGGATCGCTCCAGGCGCGGGCGACGACCCGCGCGCCGTTCATCGGACCGACCTGCTCCTCGTAGTACGCGATCAGCCGGTCGATGGCCGGGGCCTCGACCACGCCGCGCTCGGTGAGCAGGGCCTCGAGGGCCTCCGTGCGCAGCGCCGGGTCGCTGGGATCGTGGCTCATGCGGGCTCCAGGTAGTCCTCGAAGAGATCGACGTGCACCGTGGTGGCGGCCTCGGCCGAGGTGCCGTAGAGCTCCGAAGCGTCGAAGCGGATGGCGTAGAGGGGCTGGACGCTTTCCCCCTCCCCCGAGGCGTTGGTATCCGGCAAGACCCACGCGTCCGGATGGACGAGCGCGACCGTTCCGTGACGCGCCCGCACGTAGGCCGGCAGACGGGTGTGCCCCCGCGGTTGATGGTTGCGGGTGCGCACGCGGTCTCCCACGGCGAAGCGCGGCGCTCCGCTGCGTGGACGACGTGCCGGAAGGGGCGTGATCCGTCCCTTTTGTGCACCGACCTCGTGCACCAGCAGCTCGAGTGCCGCGAGCCAGCGGCCGTAGTAGCCCGCCGTCAGATACGTGGTGGGCGCGAGGCGCTCGATGGCGTGGCGGAAGCGGTCGACGTTCCAGCAACCGGCGGCGATGGCGAGGGACGCGAGCATCGCCACGCGACCGTGCCACGGCTCCGGGAACGGCCGGTACCCGGCGTCGTCCGGAGATCGCACGACGGGGCCGAAACCCTCCCGTCCGCCGAGATCGTGGATGCCGTTCATGCGAGCCGTCCATCCTGAGGCAGGTTCCACGGTCGTAGACCGCGACCGCTTTCCGTAGGTCGGCCCTGCGGGCTGCCGTCTTCCGGAACACGACCCTTCGGGCTGCCGTTCACGGCGGGAAGGCTACCACGTATGCTCCGCGCCCATGGAGAGCGCGGAAGCCCTCGCGGATCTGCTGCGACGCATCGACGGCCGCGGCTACAAGGCGTACAAGGAGCTCTCGGGCCGCAGCTACGAGCTGGGCTCGGCAAGCCTTCATGTCGATACCGTGCAGGGAGACCCGTTCGCGGCCCCCTCGCGCATGCGCCTGCGCGTGCCACGAGAGCGCGCCGCCGTTCCCGCGTCGCTGACGGAGGGCCGCATCCGACGGATCGCCTTCGAGGACTTCGTCGCACGCGCGGTGCGGGACGCGATCCGGCGCGAGACGCGTGGCCACCGCGGCTCGGGCAAGAGCGGTCGGGTGGGAATCGACGCCGGCGCGGAGTCGATCCTGGAGCGCACGGCGGCTCGTGTGACCGATGATTTCGTCGAGGTCCGCCTCGAGGTCGGCCTGCCGGCCGCGGGTCGCCGGGTGCTGGGCCGGGAGGCGGAGGAGATCCTGCAGGACGAGCTTCCGGCGATCGCCGAGGCCGCCCTGCACATGCCCGCGCTCTCCGAGTCCGAGGCCCGGCGCCACGTCGAGACGGCCGAGAACCACGCCGCCTTGCAGACCCAGCTTCCGGCCCACGGACTGGTCGCCTTCGTCGCCGACGGCTCCATCCTTCCGCGAGAGAGCGGCGCCAGCGATCGACCGGCTCCGGATCTCGCTGTGCCCTTCGTCTCGCCCGCCGAACTGCGGGTCACCCTCGAGCTGCCGAATCCGTTGCCGAGCCCCGACGGCGCCCCGCGCGACGAGGTCTCGGGCCTCGGCGTGCCCGAGGGCGTGACGCTGATCGTCGGCGGCGGCTACCACGGAAAGTCGACCCTGCTGCGCGCGATCGAGCGCGGCGTGTACCCCCACGTCCCCGGAGATGGTCGGGAGCTCGTCGCCACCCGCTCGTCGGCGGTGAAGGTCCGCGCCGAGGATGGCCGGGTGGTCGCCGGATGCGACATCGCGGCGTTCATCTCCGACCTCCCGGCGAGCCTGGGCACCACCCGCGACACGCGCTGCTTCTCCACGGCGGACGCGAGCGGCAGCACCAGCCAGGCCGCGAGCCTCGCCGAGGCCCTCGAGGTCGGCGCGCGGCTGCTGCTCCTCGACGAGGACACCTCCGCCGCCAACTTCATGGTGCGCGACGCTCGCATGCAGGCGCTCGTGCACCCGGACCGCGAGCCCATCACCCCCTTCGTCGACCGCGTGCGCGAGCTGCACGACACCCTGGGCGTCTCGACGGTGCTGGTGATGGGCGGCTCGGGGGACTACTTCGACGTCGCCGACACCGTGATCGAGATGCACGCCTACGAACCCCGCGACGTCACGAAGGCGGCGAAGCGCATCGCCGTCGATGCGCCGTCCCAGCGGCGACGCGCCGAGCGCGCCCTGCCCCTCGCGGCGCCGCGCGGGCGCGCCCCGCTGGCGAGCAGTCTCGACCCCCGCCGCGGGCGCCGGGAGATCAGGATCGACGCGATCGGCACCCATGCGCTGCGCTTCGGCACCGACGAGATCGATCTACGCGGGGTGGAGCAGCTGGTCGACCCGAGCCAGACCCGTGCGATCGGCTTGATCCTCGCGCAGGCCCGTGCCTGGATGGGCGACGGGGTCGGCGTGCATGCGCTGCTCGACCGGATCGAATCGTTTCTCGACGGCGAGGGCCTCGACGCCCTCGGCGATCGGCCCGAGCACCTCGCGAGACCGCGTCGGCACGAGATCGCAGCAGCCCTGAACCGCCTGCGCACGCTGCGCGTGCAGCCCCTCTGATCCCGACCGCGGTCAGGCCTCGGCGCGCAGCCTCTCGAGCAACGCTTCGTCCACCCGGGCCTTGACCGTGCGCCGGTCGATCCCGAGGCGACGCGCCGCCTCCTCGTAGCTGCCCGTCCGGGCGTACACGAGGGTGGCATAGCGACTGGCCAGGGCGTCCATGTCGAGCTCGGCCTCGACGAGGGCGCGGGCCAGCTCGGCCCGCGCTCCGCCGGTGACCCTGCCGGTTCCCGGACCGGGTGGCGCATAGCTGCCGCGAATCGCGACGTTGCGGATGCACTGCTCGAGCTCGCGGATGTTGCCCGGCCAGGCGTAGGTGGGGCCGAGCTCGTGCTCGATCCAGCTCTCCACCTGCTCGGCGATCGAGTCGGCCTCGTCGGGCCCGAAGAGCCGACGGGCGATCACCAGCACCAGGTTGTGCAGGTCCTCGGGATGGTCCTCGAGCTGCTCTCGCAGGCTCGGGGTGCGGATCCAGTCCGAGTTGAGCCGGTAGTAGAAGTCCTGCCGGAACGCGCCGCTCTGCATCTCCTCGGCCAGGTCGCGGTTCGTCGCGGCGATGATCTTCCCCGCGAAGATGCGTTCGCGCGTCTCGCCGAGCCGCTGGAAGCGCCGCGTCTGGAGGACGCGTAGCAGCTTCACCTGGATCTCCCCGTCGAGCTCGCCGATCTCGTCGAGGAAGACGGTGCCACCCTCCCCACAGGCCTCGAGCCAGCCCTCCCGATCCTCGACGGCACCGGTGAACGCGCCCTTGCGATGTCCGAAGAGCTCGGATTCGATCAGGGTGGGCGACAGGGCGGACAGATTCAGCGCGTGGAACGAAGCGGTCGCGCCCTCCGCGAAGGTCTGGGTCTCGGGATCGAACGGAATGAAACGCGAGAGCCCGATCGCCCGCGCCACGAGCTCCTTGCCGGTGCCCGACTCGCCGGTGATCAACGTCGTGAAGTCGTGCATGCGATCGGACAGGGCACGCCGGTAGCGGCCCCGGTCGTGCGAGAAGATCGACTGCCAGACCGCCGCACGCAGCCGCGCGGCGGGCAGCGACGCGCCGTAGATCTGCCGGAAGACGTGATGGAAGGCTCGCCGCGTCTGATAGCCGTAGGCGAACAGGAAGGCGGGGTCGCGACGCGAGGGAAGCGTGAAGCCCGGCAGATCCGTGTAGTGGCGCACGTCCGCCGCGAAGCGGTCGAAGGCCGGCACCTTGTGCGGCTTGCCGTCCGCGTCGCGGGCCATGGCCTGGAACCAGTCGTCGGCGTACCCCGCATACAGCGCGTAGAGCACCAGCTCCTCGTAGAGCTCGAGCTCCTCGTCGGTCGCCGCCTCCCCGGCCGCCAGCCGCTCGCGCAGCTGGGGCAGCAGCTCCCGCACGGCCTCGTCGATCCGCGCCAGGTTGGGATTCAGCCCGCCGAGCTCGGTGTCGACGTTCCAGACCTCGCGGGTCTTGACGAAGCGCCGGCCGAGCACCTCCCGCTCGTTGGCGATCCGCTCCGGCAGGAAGGGGTTCACCGCGGTGAGCCGCGCCATCGCCTCGGCGATGGCACGCTCCTTGCCTCTCATGAGGGACATACGGAACTCCGATGGCTCGGAAGCGTTCTCCGGGCTGGAGGACACGAAATGGCGGCCGAGTCAGTACAATCAATGTACGGACAGGATCATCGGATGAACAGTTCTCAGGCTGAAGTGCTCCCCGCCCCGGACTGGCGGGCCCGGGTCGATCGCGCTCTCGCCTGGCTGTGTCGGGGCCTGATGGCCGTCTTCTTCCGGGAGGTCCGGGTGCAGGGCTTCGAACGCGTGCCCCAGGGCGTGCCGCTGCTGCTGGTCGCAAACCACCACAACAGCCTGATCGATCCGCTGCTCGTGCTGGCCCACCTCGATGCCCATCCGCGCTTCCTGGCGAAGAGCACGCTCTGGGATCTCCCGGTGATGCGGCGGCTGCTCGATCTCGGAGGCGTGATCCCGGTCTACCGCCGTCAGGACGATGGGGTCGACACGACGCAGAACCAGGAGACCTTCTCGCGCTGCCACGAAGAGCTCGCGCGGGGCGGCGCCGTCGCGCTCTTCCCGGAAGGCATCAGCCACGATGCGCCGCACCTGGCGCCGGTCAAGACGGGGGCCGCGCGCATCGTGCTCGAGGCCGAGCAACGCTTCGGGCCGCTGGGCGCGGTGATCATCCCGGTCGGGCTCACCTTCGACGACAAGGGAACCTTCCGCTCGCGCGCCCTCGTGCGCATCGGAGAGCCCATCCCCGTCGACACGTGGCGCGCGCGCTTCACGGGGGCCGACGACGAGGCGGCCCGCGAGGTCGTGCGCGAGCTCACCGAGGAGGTGCGGGCGGGCCTCGCTGGGGTCACCCTCAACTACCCGTCGCACGAAGACGCGCGCGCCATCGAGCGGGCGTCGGAAGTCCTCGCCTCCGAGGAGCGCGAGCTGCCCGCACGCATGGCGCTCGACGAGGCCTTCGCCCTGCGCCAGGGCTTCATCGACGCCCTGACGGCCCTCCACGATCGCTTCCCCGAGCGCGTCGACGCCTTGCGGCAGCGCCTGGCCCACTATGACGAAGAACTGGAGCGTCTGCGCCTCCGCGACGACCAGGTCGCCTCCCGCTACCCCGCCTTCGAGACCGCCGCCTACGTGGCCGGCAGCGCCTCGCTCCTGCTCTTCTGGCTTCCGCTGGCCTTCGTGGGCACCGTCCTCCACTTCGTGCCCTACCGCCTGTGCGGCGTGGTCGCACGCTTCATGAAGACCGAGGACCTGCCTGCCACGATGAAGCTGTTCGCAGGCTTCTTCCTCTTCCCGATCACCTGGCTGCTGCTCTTCGCGGCCACGTGGGCGAGCGCCGGATTCGGCTGGGGCCTCCTGATCCTGCTCGTCGCACCGCTCACCGGCTGGTTCGCAATGCTCTTCCACGAGCGCCACGAGCACTTCTGGGACGAGGTCGACTCCTACTTCTCCCTGAAGCTCCGCCCCCGCGCGGCCGCGCGCCTGCGACGCGACCGCGAGTGGCTGCGAAACGAGCTCCGCGAGCTGGCCCGGCATCTTCGGCGTTAGGCGCCCGGCGGCAGGCCGATCCGCGCCACCAGCGCATCGAAGCGTGGATCGCCCCGCAGCGGCTCCCAGGTGGGCGAGAGCTGCAGGTAGAGCAGCTGCGGTTCGCGGTCGCGGAAGCCGCGCTCGAGCAGCTGGAAGGCGGCATCGATTTCTCCGAGGCCGACGTGCACCAGCGCCTGGCTCACCGGCGAGACGTACATGATCGGCGACTGGTCGCGCATGGCCGCCAGGACCTCCCGCGCCCGCGCACCATCCCCGCTGACCGCCAGGCAGTAGGCCAGGTCTCCCATCACCATGGGATCCTTCGGATAGCGTTGCATCCCCCCTTCGATGGCCTCGAAGGCCGGGCCGTGAAGATCGGTTCCGCAGTGGCCGGCGAGCACGGTCTGCTGCAGGCCCGGGTAGAAGGGATCGATCTCGTTCGCCTCCTGCCAGCGCGAGAGCGCCGCCTCCGGCTCGTCGCGCCACATGTGCAGGGAGGCCAGCCACATGATCGTGTCCGGCCGCAGCGGGTCGATCCGTCGGGCGATCTCCATGTGCTCCAACGCGTCGTCGAGTCGTCCCTGGGTCGCCAGGAACAGGCCGTAGGTCTGATGGGCCCACTCGCGGCCGGGGGCGAGCTGGAGGGTCCTGCGATAGGCCGCCTCGGCACGGCGCCAGTCCCAGTCGCCGAAGGTGTGGACGAGGGCCATCGAGTTGTGGCCGGCGGGGGAATCGGGATCCAGATCGAGCGCCTGCTGCGCGTGCGTCCGGGCCAGCCCGATCATCTTGCGCGGGACCGACTCCCAGTGCTCCGAGTCCGGGATCCCCCACGAGTGGGTCGGCGCGCAGCTGTACTCGTCGGCCAGGCCCGCGTGCCCGAGCGGGCTGGTCGGGTCCAGGGCGATGGCCTCCTTGAAGTAGGCCACGGCACGGATCGTGTCGGCCCGCGTCCGTTTCATCTGGAAGAAGTAGCCCTTGAGATACGCCTCATGGGCCGCGGGCAGCACCCGCCCCGGGCGACTTGCCTCGGGCGTCACCTCGAGGTGGATGCGGCTCGCGATCGCCTGGGCAACCTCTGCCTGCAACCGGAGCACGTCCTCGAGGTCGCGTTCGTAGCTCTCCGCCCAGAGGTGGCGATCCCGATGCGCGTCGATGAGCTGGACCGAGATCCGGACGCGCCCGTCCGCCCGCATCACCGATCCCTCCACGATCGCCTCGACTCCGAGCTCCTCGGCGATCGTCGCGATCGACTTCGAGGTGTCCTCGTAGCCCGAGGTCGACTGGCGTGAGATCACCCTCAGCTCGCGGACCTTCGCCAGCTCCGAGATGAGCGCCTCCGTGAGCCCGAACGTGAAGTAGGCCTGCTCGGGGTCACCCGTGGGATCCGCGAGCGGCAGGACGGCGATCGAGCGGATCGGCAGGTCGGCCGGATCGGCGACGTCGAACTGCGGGCCGAACAGCGCCAAGCCGAGAGCGAGAGCCAGCGTGCCGATGATGGCGTAGTCGATCCGACGGCTGCTCCGCAGGCGGACTACTTCCTCCTGGGGATCGTCCGAGGTGCGAACCAGACCCTCCTCGGTCCAGTCGAAGACCCATCCCAGGACGAGCGCCGCGGGGAAGCCGAGGGCGGCGATCAGGATCAGGATCCGGTGGGCAGCGGCCGGGATCCCGAGCGGCTCGAAGGTCGCATCGGCGATCTGCAGCACGAGCCAGGCCCCGACCGCGTACATCGCCCCGACCCGGAAGACGTTTCTTCGCTTCAGCTCGGCGAAGAGGCCGGGGTCTGCGTCGGGCATGGACCCAGGATACCTGGGCTGCGGCCCCGGAGGGGGGGGACCGGAACCACCAGCCCTGACAACGACACTCGCTCGTCCGGCATCGCCCAGTGCCATTTCGACCGATCGCCTCCACCCCCAACGGTCCCGTTCTGGAATCTCGTGGCCCGGGCACCGGTCGCGGCCGGCAACCCGATGAGGCGCTGTCCCCCGCGGGACACTCGACCGATTGAACCCGGCAGCAAGACGGAACGACGTCTCGATTGAATCCCAAAGGAGGCCAGACCATGAGTCGTATTCGAATCGCCGTCCATGCGGTCGTCTTCACTGCAGTCCTGGTGGTCTCCGCGGCTGCGTCGGCCCAGGCCAACCTGAGCGCGACCCTGACCGTGTCGCCCTACTTCTACAATAATGGGGGGCTGGTTTGGGTGGTTGCCCAGCCGCCGACCCTGCACTTCCAGATCACCAACACCGGTGACGACCCGGCACCGGGTGAGTCCTACACGTTGGAAGCCATGGTCCCAGGCAACCCCCCGTCCCCGTGTGCCGGCTTCGCGGCCGAGACTCGACCAGTCCCGGCCATGAACGCGACGGATTCGGTCCAGATCCAGATGAACGCGGTGCCCGGAACTTGCTTCGTTGGAGTCGTCCATCCGTCGGTGACGCTGATCCAGGGAATTCTCGCTGGATCCACGACCGACTTGCAGTTCGACTCCGCCGCGTACTTCTCAACAGACGTGGCGAAGGCCGGTGAGGCCGCAGAGTTCCGGGTCGCCCTGAGCAACATCGGAGCGGCTTGGATCCCCATGCCCGTCGCCGCGGGGCTCTCGCAGACGCCGAACATCTCGCTACCGATCCCTCCCGGGAAGACGCTCTATGAAGGCACCGTCAAGACGGATGGCGCAACCCACAAGCTCGACGTCACGATCCCCCAGAGCACGCCGCCCGGTGTCTGGTACATGTGCTTCGCCGTCGACTCGGAGGATGCCTACAGCGAGTCGAACGAGTCGAACAACACGGCCTGTACGCCGTTCATGGTCGAGTCCACCGTGGCGGCATCGCTCATGCCGGCGCCGTCGTTCGGCCTGGGGCCCGCTCCCGCAGGCATCTCTCGTTCTCCAATCGGGCCCATGCCCCCCCGAAGAGCTGTCGGTCCCGCGAAGAGCGAGCTGAAGACCAGACGGCGCGAAGCAGGAACGCTCGAGCGCAATCCCCAGGCCGCTGCAGCTCCCGCCAAGGCCTCAGCGCAGGCGCCCAAGGGAGACACCATGCGCATCTCCCCCAAGCCGAAGTTGCGCTGACTGCGCAACACGCCCCGGCCTGGAACGGGTCTGAGAGCCCTTCATTCCACGCATGTTCGATGCCGAGCAGGCCCCGGTCGCGAGCTTCGCGCCGATGCGCAGGGTCTCGGTGTCGTACGACTCAACGAAGCCCGTGGGACCGAAGAGCAACGTGGCCCAGGGCCTCCCCTTCTCGTCCCTTGCGGCTGCGACGAGGAACGGAAGCGAAGTGTGGAACTCGCGGTGTCCGTCGGGCAAGAACGGGCGAACGACCTCTTGCGGGTACCGAAGACCCTACGACGCCCCCCGATCGCTTCGGAGGTCACGATCGGGCCCGCGCCGCGAGCCTGTCCGAGATCCGCTTCCTGGCCAGGGCCTCGCGACCGTCGTCCGTCCGACCTACCAGTGGCTTGCGGCCCGCTCCCGATGGAACCCCGGCGTCCCGAGCCAGGTCCGGTCGAACATCGCCCGCTTGAACCAGATCTGGACGTCGCACTCCCAGGTGTATCCGATCCCGCCGTGGGCCTCGACCGCATCGCGCGCGACGGCCATGAAGCGATCGGTCAGGTGGGCCTTGGCGACGGCGGCCATGCGGGCCGTGTCTTCGGGTGCATGGTCGAAGGCATGCGCCGCGTACCAGAAGAGGCCGCGGCTGGGCTCCACCTCGAGGGCCATGTTCGCCAGCTGGTGTTTCAGCGCCTGGAAGTGGCCGATCGTCACGCCGAACTGCTCGCGGGTCTTGGCGTACTCGACCGACATCTCGACGCAGCGCGAGGCGCCACCGAAGGCATCGGCCGCGAGCAGCACCAGCCCGGCGTCGCGCAGGGCCTCCGCGGCGCCGGCCTCGGGCAGGGCTTCGAAGGCCGCGCCCTCGAGATGCAGGGTGTCGAGCCGCCGCGTCCGATCCGCACCGGGATAGGGCTCGAGGCGCACCCCGGCGGCCGCGCTCTCCACGATCGCAAGGCCACCCCCGGCCGTCCCCACCACGATCAGGTCCGCCGCGGCGCCGCTCGGCAGGTGATGCTTCTGGCCGGTCAGGCTGCCGCTGGCCTGGAGTTCCCACTGCTCGGGCATCCAACGGCCCTCCCCCTCGGCCAGGGCGACCGTCGCGGTCACGTCCCCGGTCGCGAGCTTGGGCAGCCAGGTCTTCTTCTGGGCATCGCTGCCGCCACGAGCCAGCGCGAGCGCCGCGAGGGTGTGGCCCAGGAAGGGCCCCGGCGCCGCGGCGCGGCCGAGCGTCTCGGCGACCAGCGCCGCATCGAGCAGCTCGAGACCCGCACCGCCGAAGGGCTCGGGAATCAGCAGCCCGGCGAGACCGAGTTCGATCTGCCCCTTCCAGAAGGTCGGGTCGTGCGCCTCTTCGGCGTCGAAACGCGCGCGCAGCTGGTTCGGGTCGTTCTCGTTGGCCAGGAACTGGCCGACGGTGTCCTGCAGGAGGCCCTGCTCCTCGGAGAGTCCGAAATCCACGGTGGCGCCCTCCCCTACCGGCTCTGCTGGGCGTACGCGTCGCGCGGCAGGCCCAGGCCCCGCTCGCCGATCACGTTGCGCTGGATGTTGGCCGTGCCGCCCGCGATCGCGACACCGAGGCTCGACATGAACAGGTTGATCCAGCCCTCCGCACCCTTCGGCGCGACCCCCATCAGCCCGCCGCCGCCCTCGGGGTCGAGCATCGCATCGTCGCCGATCAGGTCGAAGGCGAGCTTCGAGACTTCCTGGTTGATGTTCGTCGAGTGCAGCTTGTTCATCAGGCCGATCAAGCCGGCGTCCTCGCCGCGCAGCTGATGGGTCAGCTGGCGGAAGCCCGAGTACTTGTGCGCCTGGACGTAGCCCTCGATCGTCGCCAACCGCTGGCGGATGGCCGGATCCTCGATCGCGGGACGGCCGTCGATCTTCGACTCCCTGGCGAGCCGCACGAGGCCCTTGAAGGTCGCCTCGACCATCGACGCATTGCCGATCGAGTTGCGCTCGTGCTTGAGGGTGGTGCGCGAGACGATCCAGCCCTCGCCCCGCTGGCCGACGATCCAGTCCTTGGGCGTGCGGACGTCGGTGAGGAACACCTCGTTGAAGTGGGCCGAGCCGTTCATCTGCCGCAGCGGTCGTACGTCGATGCCCTCCTGCTTCATGTCGATCAGCAGGTAGGAGATGCCCGCGTGCTTGCCCGCGTCGGGCTCGGTGCGCACCAGGCAGAACATGTAGTCCGCGTGCACGGCGCCGCTGGTCCAGATCTTCTGGCCGTTGATCACCCACTCGTCGCCGTCGAGCTCGCCGCGGGTCTTGAGCGAGGCCAGGTCGCTGCCCGAGCCCGGCTCGCTGTAGCCCTGGCACCAGCTCAGCTCGCCCAGCACCGTGCCCGGGACGAACTTCTGCTTCTGCCACTCTTCGCCCTTCTCGAGCAGGGTCGGCACGAGCATCATCGTGCCGATTCCACCCGGGTCCCCCGGCGCCTTGGCGCGGCCCAGCTCCTCTCGGATGATCTGGGCCTTGAGCGGATCGCTCGCCTGTTCCGATCCTCCGTACGCCTTCGGGATGGCCCGGGCGAGGTAGCCGGCCTCGATCGCGGTGCGGCGGAAGTGGATGGCCTGGGCGAGGAAGTCCTGCTCGGCCTCCTTGCCCTTCGGGGGCCAATGGGACGAGAGGAAGCTGCGCACCTCCTCGCGAAAGGCGTCGTACTCGGGTCCGTAGGAGAGGTCCAAGGCGTGCTCCGTTCCGGGGCTCGTGGCTCCCGTCGTAGGTCGCGGCCTGCCGTCGGGCGTCTATTGGCAGGCGGTCTGTCGATACTCTAGCCGCTGGGGGGACGGCCGCGCACCCAGCGCCTCAGACGGAGGCGTAGCTCGCCAGGGCCTCGGCGGCCGGCGCCTCCGCCACCCCCGGCTCCTTCATGACGGCCTCGAGCCACTCCGGTCGGTCCGCGCACGCGACGGTGATCGGCTGTTCGAGGCCGGAGAGCTGGGTGGCCTGGCGGACGAACGCGGTGGCGTAGTCCGGCGGCCGGACGTCGCGCGCGAGCTCGGCCAGGGCGAAGGGATCGGGTGGAGACACGGCTCCGGGGTTCGCGAACACCACCGACGAGGAGCCGGGCTCCCGGCCGCCGCCGGCCAGGCCCAGGCCGTCACACAGGATCGCGCCGCGCACCGACTCCGGTCGGGCACCGGCCAGCAGCAGCGCGATGTAGGCACCGAGCCCCCGGCCGAGCAGCGTCGCCTCGCCCAGCTCGCGCAAGGCCGCGTCGGCATCGCCCATCAGCAGCTCGGCGGTGTAGCCACCGCCATCGGGGACCTGGCTTTCGCCATGGCCCGTGAAGTCCAGCGCGAAGACCGGGCCCGGCCAATCCCGGGCCTCATCGGGAACCGAACGAGGCGAGCGCTCGCCGAGCCCATGGAGGAGCAGCAGGGGCCGTCCCTCGCCGGCGCGAAGTGCATGGAAGGCCAGGGAGATCCGGCTGTGCTGGAGACGCTTGGCGCTCATCGGCCGGCCACCTCCCGACGACCGATCCCCGCAGGCTGTTCCTCGCTGCGACCGATCATCGCAGGAAGTCCAGCACTTGCGCCGCCACGCGCTCCGGCTGCTCGATGTGCACGAAATGCCCCGCGTCCTCGAACAGCGAGAGCTCGGCTCCGCGCGGCAGGTAGGGCTCGGCACCGCCGGCGGTGGTCCCCCAGCCCATCGGCTCCTCCTGCAGCCCGAGGATCGCGAGCATCGGGACGGGCAGCGCGACCATCCGGCGCAGCGACCAGACCGCGCGCCAGGGACCGAAGCCACCCATGCGCAGGGCGGGATCGATCTTCCAGCGCCAGCCGTCCGCATCGTGCTGGGCCCCGACGGTGACCAGGTAGCGAAGCCACTCCGGCGAGAGGCGCGGGTTCATCTTCCGGCGGCGCTCCGCCAGCTCGCCGAGGGTTCCGGGACGGCGCTGCTTCTGCCCCGCCCGGCGGCGGTGATCGAGCCAACCCGACAGCTCGGTCGCCAGCAGCTTCGTGCGGTCGTGATCGGCCACGTCCGGCGGGTTCTTCTGCGAGGGGATGCCGTCCACGTTCACGAAACGCGTGATGCGATGCGGCACCGCCTGGATCAGATGGATGGAGATGCCCCCGCCCTTCGAGTGACCGAGCAACGGGATGGGATCCGGGCCGATCGAGTCGAGCACCGCGAGCATGTCGCGCACGTCGGCGTCCCAGCTGTACAGCGCGGCGGCAGCCGAATCCCCATGCCCCCGCTGGTCCCAGGAGACGACGCGATATCCCTCGGCCGCCAGCAGCGGCGCGAAGCGATCGAAGGTGCCGGCGAAGTCGAAGCCGCCGTGGGCGAACAGGATCGGCGTGCCGGTTGCGGGGCCCCACTCCGAGACGGCCAGCTCCAAGCCGTGGCTTCGGACGATGCGGCGTCGGTCGGGCCGCTGCGCCCCCGGGTAGGTCGCGGCGGCCGCGGCCTCCGGGTCGGCCTCGAGCGCGGCCTGCCGCGCGAGGTCGGCCGCCAGGCCCATGTCGGTGCCGGCAGGGCCAGTGGGCGTGGCGGCGGCCCCCGGCGGGTTCGGGGCAGCCTGCGGAATCTCGGACAAGGAAGCCTCCTCGGGCGCGGGAGCAGGGTAACGGTACGCTCACCAGGCTCCACCCGCGCCCTCGTGTCGGCGGCCGGGACCGCCGAAACGGGACAGCATGGACCGCGTCCTCGATCTCACGCCCGAGAAGTTGGCGGCTCGGCTGTCCCAGGACGGCTCCGGCCGCGCGTCCTGGATCCGCGTCGACGGGCGACTCGCCGCATCGCATCCGGCCCTCGAGGAGGTCACCTCCTTTCTCGAAGAAGGCGTCGGTGGTGCCAGGGGGCACGAGGCGGTCTTCCTCGCCGTGGCCCCCACCAGCGGGGCCCTGCTCGGCGCCTTCGTCCACGCCACCGCGCGGGGGCAGGCGCAGGGCGGACTCCGGCGGGCGCCCTACCCGGACGTGCAGAGCTTCCTCGCGGACGGCCTGCGGCTCTCGTGGGGCATGTCCCGCAAGAGCGCCCTGGCCGGCCTCTGGTGGGGAGGCGGCAAGGGGTTGATCGCCTGGCCCGGAGACCGGTCCGAGCTGGAGGGCGATGCTCGCCGGACGCTCTACCAGGAGTACGGGGATTTCGTGAGCTCCCTCGACGGCTGCTATGTGACCGCCGAGGACGCCGGTACCCGGCCCGAGGACGTCGCGAGCGTGTTCACCCGGACGCGCTTCGTCACCTGCATCCCACCCGAGCTGGGCGGCGTCGGCAATCCGGCTCCCGCGACGGCGGCCGGCGTCGTGCGGGGGATCGAGGCCGCGCTCGAGGCCATGGGGCGGGCGGGCCTCGCCGGTCGGCGCATCGCCATGCAGGGGCTCGGCAATGTCGGCGCTGCCATGGTCGACCTGCTGCTCGCGCGCGGCGTCTCGGGCATCGCGGCGAGCGACATCTCGGCCGAGCGCTGCGGCGAGCTCTCCCACCGCTGGCGCGACGCGCCCATCGAGGTGCGCCTCACCTCGGCAGGAGATCCCAGCGTGCTCTTCGAGCCCTGTGACGTGCTCGTCCCGAACGCCCTCGGCGGCGTGCTGGGCCCGGCGACGATCCCGCGGCTGCAGACCGCCCTGGTTTGCGGGGCCGCCAACAACCCGCTCGAGCGCGAGGAGCGGGACGGCGCGGCCCTGCAGGCGCGTGGCATCGTCTACGTCCCGGACTTCGTGGTGAACCGCATGGGCATCGTGCAGGTCGCGAACGAGCAGTCGGGCCGGCTCGCCGCCGACCCCGAGGTCGAGCGCCACCTCGATCCCAACCATCCGCAGGGCATCCCGGCGGTGGTCAAGCGCATCCTCCAGCGCGCACGCGAGGACGGCATCACCCCGGTCGAGGCCGCGAACCAGATGGCCGAGCGGCTGGCCCGTGAGCCCCACCCGCTGTTCGGGTTCAGGACCCGCGAGATCCTCCAGGCCTTGCATCGATCGGGCTGGGCCACAGGTCGGCCGGCCGCGGAGCGCTGAGCGAGAGCCGCCGCCCGCGCCACACGAGCTCGAGCCCGTCGGCGTGCAGGCGCACGCGGCCTCCTTCCGGCGCCGCGCCGTAGAGGACGTCGCCGACCAGCGGATGACCCAGGGCCTGGAGCTGCACCCGCAGCTGATGGGTTCGCCCGGACGAGGGCCGTGCCTCGATCAGCGCGGTGGCGGTGTCGACGGCGAGACGCCGGAAACGCGCCTCGGCGCGGCGCGCTTCGGGCGCAGGCACGGACCCGATGGCGAATCGGAACCGGCCTGCACCCGGCTCGCGGCGCCACCAGCCACCCGATCGACACGCCCACCAGGCAGGCTGGCCCTCGACGGCCGCCAGATAGCGCTTGCGAACGCGGCGGCCCGCGAAAGCCTCCTGCAGCTCCCGCGCGGCGCCCGCACTCCGTGCGAAGAGCACGACTCCGCTCGTCTGCCGATCGAGCCGGTGCGCCGCTCTCAGGCCGGGCTCGCGGCGCAGCCTGCGCAGCAGATCCTCGAGCGCCAGGTGCACGCTGGCCCGCGTGCGCTGCACCGTCCACCAGGCCGGCTTGTCCAGGGCGAGCAGGCCCTCATCCTCGAAGAGGAGACGGCTCCCGAGATCCAGCGGCGGCGTCTCGGGCGCCCAGCGATAGCTCCAGGCCACGATCCCCGCTCCGGCCGGGACGCGATCCGGCGGAGCCGACGGGTCGAGGGGCCGGCGATCGATCGCGAGCCCGCCGTGCCAGACGACCCGATCGAAGGCCTCGTCACCGTGCCGGGCCCGCCCGCCCTCGACGAAGGATCGCCAGTCCTGGTCTTCCGCCTGCTCCCAGCGCCAGCGATCGAGGGGCGGGTCGTAGCGGTCCGCCTCGGCGCCGGGCTGCGGGGCCGTCCGATGATCGGTGTTTCCGATGGGATCGTTCTGCAAAACCCATTGGACAGGCCGGCCCCGAGTGCTCACTCTAGGCGACCAGGAGGAAGGAATCGTGACCGATACCGAACGAACCGAGGTCGTGCAGGCCCTCGAGAAGCTGCTGGCCAGCAGCTACACGCTCTACCTGAAGACCCACAACTACCATTGGAACGTGACGGGGCCGATGTTCACCACGCTCCACACGCTCTTCGAGGTCGAGTACACCGACCTTGCGCTGGCGGTCGACGTGATCGCCGAGCGGATCCGCGCCCTGGGGGCACCGGCTCCCGGCACCTATGCCGCCTTCCAGAGCCTGTCGATGGTCAAGGAGGCACCGGGCGTGCCGAGTGCCACCGAGATGGTGCGCCAGCTGGTCGCGGACCAGGAGACGGTGGCGGCGGCAGCGAGGCAGGTGGCCGAGGTCGCCTCCGCTGCGAACGATGCCGCCAGCGAGGACCTCGCCGTGCAGCGCATCAACGTGCACGAGAAGAACGCCTGGATGCTGCGCAGCCACCTCGAGTAGAGCTGCGCATCGGACGCCCTGGCTCGGCCCGGCGGGGCTCCCTCGTCGGGCCGATCGCGTCCCATCCTGGAGGCCCGTCTCGAGCGCCCCGGGCTGCCCCCGCTCAGAGTCCGTGGAAGGCCGCCTCGAGAAAGGCGGCCTGCTCGGCCCGGTGGATGCGCGCCGAGCCGGTGGCCGGACTGGCCGAAGGCGAGCGGCCCGCATAGCCGAGCTTCGACAGGGTGCGAAGCGGCTCCTGCAGGCGCTCCCGGACGAAGGTCCAGGCGCCCATGTTCGCCGGCTCCTCCTGCACCCAGAAGACGGCTTCGGCCGCCGCGTAGCGCGCCATCAGCGCGTTGATCTCGGGCTCGGGCCAGGGGTACAACTCCTCGAGCCGCACGATGGCCACGTCACCGGCGGCCTCCCCGGGGCCGACGCCGTCGCGCTTCTCCCGGTACGCCATGATGTCGTAGTAGACCTTGCCGCTGCAGCACAGCACGCGCCGGACCCGTCGGGGATCCTGGATCGCGGGGTCGTCGAGCACGGTCTGGAAGCCGCGGTTCACGAAGTCCGCCACCCGGCTGGTGGCCCGCGGCGCGCGCAGCAGACTCTTCGGCGTGAAGATCACGATCGGTGCGCGATAGGCCCGCCGCATCTGGCGGCGCAGGGCGTGGAAGTACTGCGCCGGCGTCGTGCAGTTGACGACCTGGAGGTTGTCCTCGGCGCAGAGCTGGAGGAAACGCTCCATGCGTGCGCTCGAGTGCTCGGGGCCCTGCCCCTCGTAGCCGTGGGGCAGCAGCATCACGAGGCCGCTCATGCGCTGCCACTTCGTATGGGCAGAGGTGATGAACTGGTCCACGATGACCTGGGCGCCGTTCGCGAAGTCGCCGAACTGGGCCTCCCACAGGGTCAGGGTGGTCGGATCGGCCAGGCTGTAGCCGTACTCGAAGCCCAGCACGGCCGCCTCCGAGAGGTGGCTGTCGTAGACCTCGAAGCGGGCCTGGGTCTCCGACATGTGATCGAGGGGGGCGTACTCGAGGCCGGTCACCTGGTCGACGAGGACCGCGTGGCGCTGGCTGAAGGTTCCGCGTGAGCTGTCCTGCCCGGAGAGCCGCACCGGCGTCCCCTCGACGAGCAGGCTTCCGAAGGAGAGCGCCTCCGCGGTGGCCCAGTCGATCGGCCCGTCCTCCGCGATCACCTTGCGGCGCTTCTCGAGCAGCGTGGCCAGCTTGGGGTGGACCTGGAAGTCGGAGGGCACGCTGGCCAACGCCTCGGAGATCTGCGCGAGCCGCTCGACGGGAACGGCGGTGTCGCCGTTGTCACCGGGGTCGGTGCGCGAGTAGCCCGCCCAGGGGCCTCGGGGCTCGTAGGGCTCATCCGGACCCGGAGGGCGCGTCTTGATGATCTGGAGCGCCTGCTGGAGCTGGGCCGACAGGTCCTCCTCGATCCGCTCGACGTCCTGGAGTGAGAGCGTGCCTCCCCGCACCAGCTGCTCCGTGTAGATCTGTCGCAGCGGCTCCTTGTGGCGGATCTGCTCGTAGAGGAGAGGGTTCGTGAAGCTCGGCTCGTCGCCCTCGTTGTGGCCGTGCCGGCGGTAGCAGAGCAGGTCGATGACCACGTCCTCGCCGAAGCGCTGCCGGTACGCGTAGGCGAGCTTGGTCACGTGGACGACGGCCTCGGCGTCGTCGCCATTCACGTGGAAGATCGGGATCTGGATCATCTTGGCCACGTCCGTGGCGTAGAGCGTGGACCGCGCCTCCTGGGGCGTCGTCGTGAAGCCGATCTGGTTGTTCACGACGATGTGCAGGGTGCCGCCGGTCGAGTAGCCGTTCAGGTGGGAGAGGTTCAGCGTCTCGGCGACGATTCCCTGACCCGCGAAGGCCGCGTCGCCGTGCAGGAGCACCGGAACCGTCTGCTCCCCCTTCAGGTCGCCGGAGCGGACCTGCTTCGCGCGGGCGCGACCCTCGACCACGGGATCCACGGCCTCGAGGTGCGACGGATTGGCGGTCAGGCTCAGGTGGACGCGCTCGCCGCTGCGGGTCCGTCGGTCGCTGGAGAAGCCCTTGTGGTACTTGACGTCGCCGGAGCCGAAGGGGCTGTCGTGCTCCTCGACGTCCTCGAACTCGGAGAACATCGCCTCGAGGGACTTGCCCATGATGTTCGAGAGCACGTTCAGCCGTCCGCGATGGGCCATGCCCAGAACCAGCTCCCGGGTGCCGTGCCCCGGGGCCTCCTCGACGATGGTGTCGAGCAGGGGGATCAACGCCTCGGCTCCCTCGAGCGAGAAGCGCTTCTGGCCCAGGAACTTCGTGTGGAGGAAGCGTTCGAACAGCTCGGCGGCACAGACCTTCTCGAGAACACGCAGCTGCTCGTCGGGCCCCTGGGAGGTGTCGTTTTCGGTCTCCTCCATGCGCTGCATCAGCCACTGCCGGCGACCCGGATCCTGGATGTGGGTGAACTCGACGCCGATGCTCCGGCAGTAGGTGGAGCGCAGCCGGTCGAGGATCTGCGCCAGGGTCTGGATGGGTCCGCCGGGCAGGTCGCCGGCGAAGAAGGCCTGGTCCAGATCGCCCTCGCCGAACCCGTAGTGGGCCGGGTCGAGCTCGGGGAAGTAGGTGACCTCCGCACCGAGCGGATTCGACTCCGCGATGCGATGCCCGCGGGCCCGGAAGGCGTGGATCAGGCGCAGGACCCGCGCGTGCTTCTCTGCGACCTGCGGGCTCGCGATCGGTGCGCCGACCGCCGGTTGGGGCTCCTGGACTGCGGGCTCGACGGCCGCGCGCGGGGCGGGCGGCTTGGCGCCATCGTCGAAGAGCTCGGCCCAGCTGGCGTCGACCGAGCCCGGATCGAGGGCGTAGCGATCGCGGATCTCCGCCACGATGCCGGCGTTGACGCCGAAGCTGGAGAGGGGCGCGCGCTCGTCGCGGCGGTGGCCTCGAGTTCTTTCTGGGCGCCCCTCGTGGGACATGTCGTCTGCCGCTCCGCTGCTGTCCGGGCCGTCCGCCCGTCCGGCTCCATGAGGCCGGTCGGTTGCGGGCTTCCCGAAGTCGACCCTCTTGGAACCTGGAACCACGAACATCGGCTGGGGGCGCGCGTGCTATGAGCCGAATCGCGCCTGCAAGCCCGCCTAGACTAGAAGCCAGGACGGGTTCCGACCAGAGGGAGCTCCGAAGGACGCCGGCCGGCCCCGCGCCGTTCCCGTCAGCGGGGCGTGATCAGCGGGCCAACCTGCGAAGGGCTGCGGCCACCCAACCCGGGCACTCCATGGGGATCAGGTGGCCGCAGGGGGCGACCTCGAGCCGGGCATCGGGCATCTGGTCGACGAGCCCCTGGTGCCGGTCACGCGGAAAGTTCCCGCCCTCGGCCCAGACCCAGAGGCAGGGCGGGCTGGCCTTCTCGGCGAGGCGCTCGAGGTCGGGCTTGCGGCCCGCGAAGACCGCAGCCTCGACTTCGGGGGAGCACTTGAGGCCGACGCCGCCCGTGGGCAGCGGACGCAGCCCATCCAGCACGTAGAGGTCGAGAGCGGTGGGATCCCAGTCGGCGAACAGCGCCCGCTCGGCGAACCAGGCACGCGCCTCCGCCGCGTCGGGCCAGTCGGCGCGCCGCTTGCGCGCCCGCTCGACGAGCTCGTTCGCGTGGGGCGGCAGCACGCCTCCCGGCGGCTCATGAGGTGTCACGGGATCGAGCAGCAGGGTCGTCGCGAAGAGCTCGGGTCGGCGGGCTGCGGCCCCGAGCATCGAGGTGCCTCCGAAGGAGTGCCCGACCCCGGCGGCGAGCCGTGACACGCCGAGCTCCGCGCAGAGCGCCTCCGCCACCGCGACGATGTCGAGTGCGAACTCGTCCCACCCGAGCGACGGGTCGGCGCCCAGGAAGCGGGTATCGCCGTGCCCGCGCCCGTCCATGGCGAGCACGCGGAAGTCCCGCCCGAGCTCCTCGACCACCCGCCCGAACACGCCCTTGCAGAAGCCGTTCGCGTGATGGAGCAGGATCGGGGGACCCTCTCCACCCCAGTCGAGCAACGCGATGTCGACGCCGCGATGGGCAAGCTCGAGGTGGCGCCGCTGCGCGAGGTCGAGGAGGGCACGAGCTCTCTGCATGGCCCCGCACGGTAGCCATCCCCGGCGAGGGCGTCGCCGGCGGTGGATGGAGGGCGTCGCCCGCGCTGGATGCGACCTTCGACGAGGGCGTCGCCCGCACTGGATGCGCCCTCGGTTACCCTTGGCCGCGTGTCCGATCTCGACCCGGCGCTGCGCGACGACATGGCGGAGCGCCTCGCCCGCTTCGACGTTCGCAGCCTGCCTCTCGCAGGCCGACGCCACGCGGCCGTGGCCGTCACGTTGGTCCCCGGTGAGGGCGGCGCCCCCTCCTTCGTGCTCACCCGGCGCGCCGCTCGCATGCGGCGACACGCGGGGCAGTGGGCCCTGCCCGGCGGTCGTCTCGATCCCGGGGAGACCCCGGAGATCGCCGCCCGTCGCGAGCTTCACGAAGAGGTCGGGCTCGAGCTCGCGCCCGATGCCGTGCTCGGGCGGCTCGACGACTATGCGACGCGCAGCGGCTTCGTGATCACGCCGATCGTCGTCTGGGGCGGTGCCGGGGAGCTCGAGCCCGATCCGAGCGAAGTCGCCGAGGTCTACCGCGTCCCTCTCGAGGAGCTGCATCGTCCCGAGATCCCGCAGCTTCGACGCATCCCGGACAGCGAGCACCCCATCATCTCGGTTCGCCTGGTCGGGGCGGACATCCATGCGCCGACGGCCGCCCTGATCTTCCAGTTCCGCGAGGTCGCCCTGGCCGGCCGGTCAACTCGTGTGGACCACTTCGAGCAGCCCCGCTTCGCCTGGCGCTAGGCGATCGGGCGAATCAGCGCCCCGCGATCGCCGGCAGCAGGTCCCGACCCGCGACCTCGACGACCGCGGCGCGGAACGCAACGTGGGTCACCGGCTCACCGGATCGGACCAGCGCGGCCACGACGTCGTCGAGGTCGGCCTCGCCGTCGGTGGCCGCCTCGATGCGACGGGCGAGCTCGCGCATCAGACCGACGGCCCGGGCGGTCACGACGGAGTCGGCCGTCTCGACGGACAGGCGGACGGCGCTGCGGCCCTTGTCTGCGAGGCGCTCGTGGGACCGCTCGTAGCGGCGTCGGCTGATCGAGCGCGAGCGGCGCAGCACCTCGAGGGAGTAGTACTCGGCGAGCCCCTCGACGATCCAATCGCCTCCCTTCCCCGCTCTCGCGCGCATCTGCATGTGCACCAGCTCGTGGAGCAGGGGACTGGTGCCGTCCGGGCCGATCAGGGGCCGGTTCGCGTGCAGGTAGACCGAGTTCGGGCCGGAGAGGC